>NZ_CP027860.1:3106666-3460000 GCF_003015185.1 Ahniella affigens | reverse complement strand
ATGACCAACCCAAGCATTTTTTGAGTCTGACGCTGAAGTCTGACTCAGTTCTTTGACAAGATGGGACGTAACAAGCGTTTGGGGCTCTGCTCCATGCGTGTGGAGAGATGGCGCGACGGAAGTCGGGTTGTTTTGAAGCATTGCATGTCAAGCATAGAGCTTTGAATGTGTCGTTGAGGCAAGTAAGCGAGAATGTAGAGGTTTGCTTTCTTGTAACTTTGAGCGCGAAGGCGTTTTGGGGTTATAGGATCAAGTGAACAAGCGCAGACGGTGGATGCCTTGGCGGTCAGCGGCGATGAAGGACGTGGCAGCCTGCGAAAAGCTTCGGGGAGTCGGCAACAGACTTTGATCCGGAGATGTCCGAATGGGGAAACCCACCGCGCAAGCGGTATCTCAATCTGAATACATAGGGTTGGGAAGCAAACCTGGAGAACTGAAATATCTCAGTACCCAGAGGAAAAGAAATCAACCGAGATTCCCCCAGTAGTGACGAGCGAACGGGGAGCAGCCCAAAAGTGCATTGTGTTTTAACAAAATGGGATGGAAAGCCCAGCCATAGAAGGTGATAGCCCTGTATGTGAAAGGGCACAGTGCATGAAATTGAGTAAGGCGGGGCACGAGAAACCCTGTCTGAACATGGGGGGACCATCCTCCAAGGCTAAATACGACTGACCGACCGATAGTGAACCAGTACCGTGAGGGAAAGGCGAAAAGAACCCCGGTGAGGGGAGTGAAATAGAACCTGAAACCGTCTGTGTACAAGCAGTGGAAGCCCTTCGGGGCGACTGCGTACCTTTTGTATAATGGGTCAGCGACTTACTGTTCGTGGCAAGCTTAACCGTATAGGGGAGGCGAAGGGAAACCGAGTCTGATAAGGGCGCATAGTCGCGGGCAGTAGACCCGAAACCAGGTGATCTAGCCATGCCCAGGGTGAAGGTGCCGTAACAGGCACTGGAGGCCCGAACCCACTCCCGTTGCAAAGGTAGGGGATGAGGTGTGGCTAGGAGTGAAAAGCTAATCGAACCTGGAGATAGCTGGTTCTCCTCGAAAGCTATTTAGGTAGCGCCTCATATGAATCCTCTCGGGGGTAGAGCACTGTTATGGCTAGCGGGTCATCGCGACTTAGCAAACCATTGCAAACTCCGAATACCGAGACGGAATGTATGGGAGACACACGGCGGGTGCGAACGTCCGTCGTGAAAAGGGAAACAACCCAGACCTACAGCTAAGGTCCCCAAATTACCGCTCAGTGGAAAACGATGTGGGAAGGCAAAAACAGCCAGGAGGTTGGCTTAGAAGCAGCCACCCTTTAAAGAAAGCGTAATAGCTCACTGGTCGAGTCGGCCTGCGCGGAAGATTTAACGGGGCTAAGCGGTATACCGAAGCTTAGGGTGCACAGCAATGTGCGCGGTAGAGGAGCGTTCTGTAAGCCTGTGAAGGTGGATTGTAAAGTCTGCTGGAGGTATCAGAAGTGCGAATGCTGACATGAGTAACGATAAAGCGGGTTAAAAGCCCGCTCGCCGAAAGCCCAAGGGTTCCTTGCGCAACGTTAATCGACGCAGGGTTAGTCGGGTCCTAAGACGAGGCGGAGACGCGTAGTCGATGGCAAGCTGGTTAATATTCCAGCACCTCGCGTAAGTGCGACGGGATGACGGAGAAGGTTAGGTGTACCGGGCGTTGGTTGTCCCGGGGAAAGTCGGTAGGCGGATCCTTTAGGCAAATCCGGAGGGTCATACGCCGAGCAACGAGACCAGGCCATTAGGCTGAAGTCACCGATACCACGCTTCCAGGAAAAGTCTCTAAGCTTCAGCTTACGCAGTCCGTACCGTAAACCGACACAGGTAGGCAGGGTGAGAATCCCAAGGCGCTTGAGAGAACTCGGGTGAAGGAACTAGGCAACATAGCACCGTAACTTCGGGAGAAGGTGCGCCCAGTATCGTGATGATGTGCATCATTGAGCGATATTGGGCCGCAGTGACCAGGCCGCTGCGACTGTTTATCAAAAACACAGCACTCTGCAAACACGAAAGTGGACGTATAGGGTGTGACGCCTGCCCGGTGCTGGAAGGTTAATTGATGGGGTTAGCGCAAGCGAAGCTCTTGATCGAAGCCCCAGTAAACGGCGGCCGTAACTATAACGGTCCTAAGGTAGCGAAATTCCTTGTCGGGTAAGTTCCGACCTGCACGAATGGCGTAACGACAGCGGCGCTGTCTCCACCCGAGACTCAGTGAAATTGAAATCGCTGTGAAGATGCAGCGTTCCCGCGGCAAGACGGAAAGACCCCGTGAACCTTTACTATAGCTTTACATTGAACGTTGAGTTCGTCTGTGTAGGATAGGTGGGAGCCTTTGAAGTGCTGGCGCTAGCTGGCATGGAGGCAACCTTGAAATACCACCCTGATGTGCTCGACGTTCTAACCTCGACCCGTTATCCGGGTCAGGGACCATGTATGGTGGGTAGTTTGACTGGGGCGGTCTCCTCCCAAAGAGTAACGGAGGAGCACGAAGGTGCGCTCAGCACGGTCGGACATCGTGCAGTGTGTGTAAAGGCATAAGCGCGCTTGACTGCGAGATCGACGGATCAAGCAGGTACGAAAGTAGGTCTTAGTGATCCGGTGGTTCTGTATGGAAGGGCCATCGCTCAACGGATAAAAGGTACTCCGGGGATAACAGGCTGATACCGCCCAAGAGTTCATATCGACGGCGGTGTTTGGCACCTCGATGTCGGCTCATCGCATCCTGGGGCTGTAGTCGGTCCCAAGGGTATGGCTGTTCGCCATTTAAAGCGGTACGCGAGCTGGGTTCAGAACGTCGTGAGACAGTTCGGTCCCTATCTGTCGTGGGCGTTGGAGGTTTGAGAGGGGCTGCTCCTAGTACGAGAGGACCGGAGTGGACGTATCTCTGGTGTTCCGGTTGTCACGCCAGTGGCACTGCCGGGTAGCTATATACGGAAGAGATAACCGCTGAAAGCATCTAAGCGGGAAACTCGCCTCAAGATGAGACCTCCCGGGACTTAAGTCCCCTAAAGGAACGATCTAGACTAGGTCGTTGATAGGCTGGGTGTGTACAACCGTAAGGTTCAGCTAACCAGTACTAATGATCCGTGTGGCTTGATCCTATAACCTCAAGACGCTTCAGTTCCTATATGGAACGCTTCCTCAACGAAGCATCCAAAGCATTCCCAAACTGCTTACCGGTAAATCCGAATAAGCAAACTCGTTACGTCCCATCACCCCATGCGAGCACGCGCTCCAACAGCGCGTCTCCAATCGAATCCTTGGCGGCCATAGCGGTGTGGTCCCACCTGTTCCCATCCCGAACACAGAAGTGAAACGCACCCGCGCCGATGGTAGTGTGGCTTAAGCCATGCAAGAGTAGGTCACTGCCAAGGTCCTATTGCAAGACACGAAGCCCGCGCAAGCGGGCTTTCGTTTTTCTAAAGATTGTAGATTGGCCCGCGTTCACCGACCCCGAACGCACCAATCCGTGTTTCAAAGCTTGCCTCGCGAATGCTTGCGCTGCTAGAATCACGATCCCTTCGGGCGCATAGCTCAGCGGTAGAGCACTACCTTGACATGGTAGGGGTCACAGGTTCGATCCCTGTTGCGCCCACCACTTTTCCGAAGCGAGTCGTAGTTCCAAGAACACGATCACCATGACGCGAGTAACCCTTTCAAATCACTGATTGGCGATGCGCGGGCTTCCCCGAAAAAGGGCGCACATCGCGCCCTTTTTTGTTGTCTTGAATTTGGAGTTAAATATGCTGGCAGTAGTGCTCCCCGACGGCAGTAAACGTGAGTTCGAACAGGCCGTGACGGTTGCTGACGTCGCCGCCAACATTGGCGCGGGTCTCGCCAAGGCAGCGCTCGCGGGTAAGGTGAACGGCAAGCTGGTCGATCTGTCGTATCGCATCGAGTCGGACGTCGCCCTAGAGATCGTTACCGAAAAGCATCCTGATGCGCTCGAAGTCCTGCGCCATTCCACGGCGCATCTACTGGCGCAAGCCACGCAGCGCCTGTTTCCGGATACCCAAGTGACGATCGGTCCGGTCGTCGATAACGGCTTCTACTACGACTTTGCCCGTAAGACCCCGTTTTCGCCGGAAGATTTGGCGAAGATCCAGGCCGAGATGGAAACGATCGTCAAGGAAGGTCTGCCAGTGAGTCGTAGCGTCATGAGCCGCGACGAGGCCGTGTCGTTTTTCAAGAACAAGGGCGAGCACTACAAGGCTGAGATCATCGAGAGCATCCCGTCGAATGAAGAGCTGTCGCTCTACTCGCAAGGTGAGTTCATCGATCTGTGCCGCGGACCGCATGTCCCCAATACGGGCAAGTTGCGCGCGTTCAAACTGATGAAGCTCGCGGGCGCTTATTGGCGTGGCGATGCGAAGAACGAGATGCTGCAACGTGTCTACGGCACGGCGTGGTTGAACGACAAGGATTTGAAGGCGTACCTGACGCAACTCGAAGAAGCGGAGAAGCGCGATCACCGCAAACTTGGCAAGCAACTGCACCTGTTTCACATGCAGGATGAAGCGCCGGGCTTGGTGTTTTGGCATCCGAAGGGCTGGTCGATTTGGCAGGCGGTGGAGCAGTACATGCGCCGGGTCTACAAGAAGTCCGGCTACCAGGAAGTGCGTTGCCCGCAGATCCTGGATGTGTCGCTGTGGCAGCGCTCGGGCCATTGGGACAACTACAAAGAAAACATGTTCATCACCGAGTCCGAGAAGCGGACGTACGCGGTGAAGCCGATGAACTGCCCGGGTCACATCCAGGTGTTCAACACGGGCCTGCACAGCTATCGCGAATTGCCGATCCGCTACGGCGAGTTTGGTTCGTGCCATCGCAACGAAGCCTCCGGCGCGCTGCACGGCATCTTGCGTGTGCGCGGCTTTACCCAGGACGATGGCCACATCTTCTGCACCGAAGATCAGATCGAGTCCGAGGTCAGTGCGTTCCACGAGCAAGCGTTGAAGGTCTACGGCGACTTCGGCTTCCAGGAGCTACAAGTCAAGATCGCGCTGCGTCCGGAAAAGCGCCTGGGCGATGACGTGACTTGGGACAAGGCCGAGGGCGCACTGCGTGCCGCACTAGCCAAGGCCGGCGTCGAATGGCAGGAGCTGCCGGGCGAAGGGGCGTTCTACGGCCCGAAGATCGAGTATCACCTGAAAGACGCGATCGGCCGCACGTGGCAGCTCGGCACCATGCAGGTGGACTTCATGATGCCGGGTCGCCTCGGCGCCGAATACGTCGCTGAAGATTCGAGCCGACGCACGCCCGTCATGCTGCATCGGGCGATCGTCGGTTCCATGGAGCGCTTCATTGGCATCCTGATCGAAAACTACGCCGGCGCGCTGCCGGTTTGGCTGGCGCCGATCCAGGCCGTGGTGATGAATATCACCGACGCCCAGGCCGAATTCGTGGGTCAAGCTACGAAAACGCTTGTGGATGCGGGTTTGCGGGTAGACGCTGATTTGCGGAACGAAAAAATCGGCTATAAGATTCGTGAACATACGCTTCAGAAAGTGCCCTATCTGTTGGTGGTAGGCGACCGCGAGCGCGACAGCCAAAGCGTTTCGGTCCGCACAACCGCAGGTGAGGACCTCGGGGTCATGAGCCTCGATGCCTTTCTGGGCAAGCTGAAAAGCGAAGGCGTTAAGGCCTGAGCACTCAGTTGGCGCTAAGATAGAGGCCCTGGATACGGGCATGCGTGTCCAGGCGACGGATCCAGGAGGGTCCGTTGGCGGGACAAAACGACTGCGTTTTGTTCCGCCGGGAGCGCGATCGGCCAACAACGGTCGCGAAATTGTCGGGCCAGCTACCGGATGTGGCGGTCCCGATCCATCGTTAGGGAGATATTCGAATCAGTACCGAAAAATTGAACCGCCGGAACAACGAAATCCGTGTTCCGCGAGTGCGCCTGATTGGGCCAGATGGTGAGCAGGTCGGCGTGGTCAGTAAAGATGAGGCCATGCGTATGGCCGCTGACGCCGATATGGACCTCGTTGAGATCGTGCCGAATTCCGATCCGCCAGTGTGCCGGGTCATGGATTTCGGCAAGTTTCGCTTCGAGCAGCAAAAGAAGGCCAATGCTGCAAAGAAAAAGCAGAAACAGATCGAGATCAAGGAACTCAAGTTCCGTCCGACCACGGACGAGGGCGACTACCAGATCAAGCTCCGCAATCTGCGCCGCTTCATTGCCGAGGGCGACAAGGTGAAGATCAACATCCGCTTCAAGGGGCGTGAGTTGGCGCACACTGAGCTCGGCATTGCGATGGCCAAACGGCTCGAAGAGGACTTGAAGGAAGAAGTCACGATTGAGCAGTTTCCGCGCCTTGAAGGCCGGCAGATGGTCATGATGGTCGCGCCCAAGCGCAAATAAGCCACAATTTTTCGGCACTGTTCAGCGGCTTGGGTGCACACCCGGGCCGTTTCTTGTTATTATTGCGGGCTCGCTCTGTCCCATCGGCTTCATTTGGTGGGGCATACGAGTGATCCGGGCTGAGTTCCGGATCAGTTTGACCAGGCAGGCAACTGCCTTATTCGCTTCGACAAGCAGGATGGAAAGTGCGGTTCGCCGCCGCTTGTCCGGGTTTAACAACAACACACAGGTCGTGTCATGGCTAAAACCAAAATCAAGACAAATCGGGCCGCTGCCAAGCGGTTCCGGAAGACCGCATCGGGTAAATTCAAATGCGGTCATGCCTTCAAGAGTCATATCCTGACGAAGAAGTCCACCAAGCGTAAGCGCAATCTGCGCGGCGCCAACCACGTTCGTGCGGAGGACGCAGGTCGCGTCGCACGCATGTTGCCTTATCTCTAAGTTAGGAGACTGAACCATGGCACGCGTCAAACGTGGTGTGATCGCTCGTCGTCGTCACAAGAAAATCATCGGCCAGGCCAAGGGCTATTACAACGCCCGCCGCAAGGTCTTCCGAGTTGCCAAACAGGCTGTTACCAAAGCTGCTCAATACGCCTACATCGGCCGCAAGCAGCGCAAGCGCCAGTTCCGTGCGCTGTGGATTGTCCGCATCAATGCGGGCGCCCGCATGTTCGGTCTGAGCTACAGCCGCCTGATCAATGGCATGAAGAAAGCCAACATCATCATGGACCGTAAGGCCCTGGCTGATCTGGCGGTGCATGACATCAAGGCTTTCGGCGCCGTCGCCGAGAAGGCCAAAGCAGCGCTCGCAGCCTAAGGCTCCGATCCCTGTCGATATCGGACGCTTGCCGCGTCCGCCATCCGTGTCACCACGATGGGGAAAAGGCCTGGCCTTTTCCCCATTCGGTTTTATGAAGTCTGCAAAGAGGGGCGGAGAATATGGACGACCTGAACGTGCGCGTGGACAGCGCCATCCTTGAAGCGGGGCAGGCAGCATCAATCGATGCGCTGGAACACCTGCGTGTGACTTGGCTCGGCAAATCTGGGCTGATCACCGAGCAATTGAAACAACTTGGCAAGCTCGATCCAGAGTCGCGCAAGCGCCAGGGTGAGCAGGTCAATAAGGCCAAGGACGCGTTGCTCGCAGCCATCAGTGCGCGCAAGGTCACGCTCGAGGACGAGAGCTACCGCTCGCGTCTGCAGGCGGAGCGCGTGGATGTCAGCATGCCCGGTCGCAACAGCGAACGCGGCAATACGCACCCCATCACCCGTACGCTCGACCGCATCGTCGACATCTTTGCCCGCCTCGGCTACTCCCAGGCCGACGGTCCGGAAATCGAGGACGATTTCCATAACTTTGAAGCCCTGAATTTCCCTCCGCATCACCCGGCCCGGGCGATGCACGACACGTTCTATTTCCCGGATGGCCGCCTGCTGCGTACGCATACGTCACCGGTGCAGATCCGCGCGATGACCAATCGCGAGCCGCCGATTCGCATCATCGCGGCGGGCAAGGTTTATCGCGCTGACAGCGACCAGACACACACACCGATGTTTCATCAGGTCGAGGGGCTACTGGTCGATGAAACATCGAGCTTTGCCGACCTCAAGGGCACACTGAAGCAGTTCATCACGGCGTTCTTCGAACGCGATTTCGAGATGCGCTTCCGGCCGAGCTACTTCCCGTTTACCGAACCATCGGCTGAAGTCGATATCCGTTGGGAACGTGCAGACGGCTCATTGGGCTGGCTCGAAGTGCTCGGCTGCGGCATGGTGCATCCAAACGTGCTCCGCGCTTGCAAGATCGATCCGGAACGTTACACCGGGTTTGCATTCGGACTCGGCGTCGAGCGCTTTGCGATGCTGCGGTATGGCATCTCCGACCTGCGCAGTCTGTATGAAAACGATATCCGACTGCTGAAGCAGTTCGCCTGATCAGGAGACCTGGATGAAATTCTCTGAAAACTGGCTGCGTTCGCTTGTCGACCTGCGCGTCGCGCGCGATGTGCTGACGCATCGACTCACCATGGCAGGCCTTGAAGTCGAAGGGCTGGAGCCCTTGGGGCAGGGGCTTGATCATGTTGTCGTTGGCGAAATCGTATCGGCCGAACGCCACCCGAATGCGGACAAGCTGCAGGTATGCCTGGTTCATGCCGGCGCAAGCGAGCCCCTGCAGATCGTCTGTGGTGCGCCCAATGCGCGTGTTGGACTGAAGGCGCCTGTCGCGCTCATTGGCGCGAATCTGCCGAACGGCATGGCGATCAAAGCGGCGAAGCTCCGTGGGGTCGACTCATCGGGCATGTTGTGTTCGGCCAAGGAGCTCAAACTTTCGGATGAGTCTTCGGGCCTTCTGGAGCTGCCTGCTGATGCACCGGTGGGACAAGCGCTCGCGCAGTATCTGGACTTGCCGGATGCTGCCATCGAAATCAAGCTGACGCCCAATCGACCGGACTGCCTGGGTCTTGCTGGGTTGGCCAGCGAGCTGCGCGCGTTGTTCGGCCTTGGCCAAGGTGCCGCGACGCAGGCGGCGCCCGTCGCAATCACGCATTCCGACACCCGCGCCGTCCAACTGGCTGCGGCAGAAGACTGCCCGCGCTATCTCGGCCGCATCATCCATGGTGTCAACGCCAAAGCGCCGACGCCACTCTGGATGAAACAACGTCTCGAACGTTCTGGTCTGCGCTCGATCAGCGCGATCGTCGATGCCACGAATTACGTGATGATCGAGCTTGGACAGCCGATGCACGCGTTTGATCACGCGAAGCTCCATGGCGGCATCGTCGTGCGGCGTGCACGGGATCAGGAACAGATCAAGCTGTTGGATGAACGCGTGGTGTCGTTGACGCCGGAATTTCTGGTGATTGCCGACGAGCAGGCGGCACAGGCAGTGGCCGGTGTGATGGGTGGTCACGCGTCCCGTGTGACCGATGACACCACTGCGATCTATCTGGAAGCGGCCCATTTCGCGCCGCCGGCCATCATCGGACGTGCGCGCAAGCTTGGCATGCATACCGACGCGTCGCACCGGTTCGAACGTGGCGTCGATCCGGAATTGCCCGCGCAGGCGATCGAGCGCCTGAGTCAGCTGATTGTCGAGATGTGTGGTGGTCAAGCAGGTCCGGTGCATGGCGCCGAATCACTGCCGCATCTGCCAAAGCGGCCGCCCGTGCATTTGCGCCGGGCGCGCCTGCAGCGCGTGATTGGGATGCAGATTGCGGATGTCGCAGTCGAGAATCTGTTCCGCGCGCTCGATATGCACGTTGCGAATACCGCCGAAGGCTGGCAGGTGACGCCGCCGTCGCGACGGTTCGACATCGAAATCGAGGAAGATCTGATTGAGGAAGTGGCCCGCATACATGGCTATGACAGCGTGCCGACCAACGTCCCGCGTGGCGAGTTGGCCTTGAAGATCGAGCCCGAAGCCAAGGTCAAGAACGCTCAGGTCCGTCAGGCATTGTTGTCCCGCGGCTACCTTGAGGTACTGAACTTCAGCTTCCTGTCGGTCGAGGCCCTGCAAACCTGGGGCTTGGACCAATCGGCCGTTGCCCTGTCGAACCCGCTGAACGCCGATTTGGCGGTGATGCGTCCCAGTTTGCTACCAGGCCTGATCAGTAATCTGAAATTCAATGCCGCTCGTCAGGTTGAGCGGCTCCGGTTGTTTGAGCTGGGCAAGGTTTTTCGGGCCCACGAGCCGCCGGTGGAAACTCCCCGAATCGCCGGTGTGATCACTGGCAATGCCCGCGCCGAGCAATGGGCTGAGCCACGTCGGTCGGTCGACTTCTTTGATTTGAAAGGAGATGTCGAGCACGTGCTGGCATTGGCCGGCCCGGCTGATTACCGGTTCGAACCCACCGATCTGCACTTTCTGCACGCCGGTCGTTCGGCGTCGGTATTCCGTGGCGCCGAGCGCGTCGGCTTCATCGGATGCCTCGATCCGCGTCTGGCGAAAAAGCTCGATCTCGACAGTGACTGCTACGTCTTCGAATTGGATCTTGCACCGATCGTGCAACGAAAAGTTCCGAAATCTGCCGAAATTTCGCGGTTTCCGTCGGTTAGGCGCGATCTTGCGATGGTCGTCCAGCAGGCGGTGCCAGCCAGTCAGATGAAATCGGTCGCAGTCGCCGCTGCGGGTCCAGAACTCAAGGAAATCTTTGTTTTCGATGAGTTTGTTGGAAAAGGTTTGCCCGAAGGCACAAGAAGTTTGGCTATGGGCTTGATTTTGCAGGACGAATCGCGGACGCTTACGGATGCCGACGTTGAGCCCGTGATGGCTCGAATCGTGACGGCACTCGAAAAATCACTGGGAGCGAAGTTGCGGGGCTGACATGACGCTGACGAAAGCAGAACTCTCTGAACGACTATTCGACCATGTCGGTCTCAACAAGCGTGAGGCCAAGGAATTTGTCGACGCCTTTTTTGAGGTGCTTCGTGATGCCTTGGAAAACGGCCATGCCGTCAAGCTGTCGGGATTCGGCAATTTTGACCTCAGACAAAAGAATCAACGCCCGGGACGAAACCCCAAGACTGGCGAGGAGATCCCGATCTCAGCGCGCCGCGTGGTGACGTTCCGTCCAGGGCAAAAGCTAAAGGCGCGAGTTGAGTCCTATGTTGGACCAAGCCAGCAATAACGAACTGCCGGCCATTCCGGCCAAGCGCTACTTCACGATTGGTGAAGTGAGCGACTTGTGTGGCGTCAAGCCGCACGTCCTGCGCTATTGGGAGCAGGAATTTGCCAGTCTGAACCCGGTCAAGCGCCGGGGCAATCGGCGCTATTACCAGCGGCACGATGTGCTGATGATTCGTCAGATTAGAAGCCTTCTTTATGACCAGGGTTTTACCATTGGTGGCGCCCGGCAGCGGCTGGAAGGCACGCAGGGAAAGGCTGAAGCGAGCCTGTCCTCGCAAGTGGTCCGACAGGTCCGCATGGAGCTCGAAGAGGTGCTGCAGCTGTTGAAACGCTAAGCGCCCTTGTTCGCGCACAATGTGTGGTTGTGAAACTGGCGCATTGTCGGCACAATGGCGCACTCAGTCTTGCTGACTCGGGGCGTAGCGCAGCCTGGTAGCGCACTAGCATGGGGTGCTAGGGGTCGTGAGTTCGAATCTCACCGTCCCGACCAATTACACAGCAAGACTAAGGTGTGTGGCGTCGTCCATCCACCTCGCAGCGCGGCCCGCCTACTGGTGGGCCGTTTTGCTTTGCGGGCCACCTCGTGCTGGATTGTTCGGTTCGACACTGCGGGCAGCAACGATGGTGGCAGCCCAGCGCGACTGCCGACAACCAAGCAATCGTCGCTATCATCGCGTGATCCTGGATCGAGGCTGGCATGCGCTACCAATACCCACTATCTCTGACCTTCAAGATCACAACGTTGTCCAGCGACTTCAGCGTCACCGACGTCCACGACAATCTCCTGTTCTACGTGCGGCAGAAAATGTTCAAACTGCGCGAAGAGCTGACGGTCAGCCGGGACGCGACCGAAGCGCAGAAGCTCTACACGATCAAGGCAAACCAGTGGCTCGACTTTTCGGCGTCCTACGGTTTCGTCAATGCGGCCGGCGAGTTTCTCGGCAGCGTCGCGCGCAAGGGCTGGGCGTCGATCTTCAAGGCGCACTACGAGGTCTTTGATGCCGAGCGGCAGCTTTGCTACACGATTCGCGAAGAGAACGCCTGGATCAAGGTTCTCGATGCCATCTTTGGCGATATTCCAATCATCGGCCTCTTCTCGGGCTACGTGTTCAACCCCGCATACTTGGTGACTGACCATACCCAACTGGTTGCCGTGCGGCTGGTCAAGCAGCCGTCATTGCTGGGTCGCCGATTCAAGTTGGAGAAGATGTCCGGGTTTCGCAGCACTGCGGACGAGGAGCGCGTCCTGCTCGCGTTATCGATGCTGTTGATGCTGGAGCGTCAGCGCGGCTGACCTTGACGACGGCTGTTTTGGGCTTTTCGCAGGCGGCATTGCAGGCAGGGAAATTCACGCAGTAGCATCGGCTGACACGCACGCGAGGGAGCGGGGACAATGCTGGAGCGTTTGTTTGCGATCAAGGCCCAAGGCAGCACCGTACGCACCGAATTGGTCGCCGGGCTGACGACGTTCTTGGCGATGGCCTACATCATGTTCGTCAATCCGGACATTCTGTCGGCTGCGGGGATGCCCAAAGACTCGGTATTTGTCGCGACGTGTCTCGCGGCCGCCGTTGGCTCGCTGATCATGGGGCTGTATGCGAACTATCCGATCGCGCTGGCACCTGGCATGGGGCTCAACGCGTACTTTGCGTTCGAAGTCGTCGGGCGCCTTGGTTACTCGTGGCAAGCGGCGCTCGGTGCGGTGTTTGTTTCCGGTTGTCTGTTCTTGTTGATCAGCTTGTTCAAGATCCGCGAGTGGTTGGTCAATGCCATTCCACGATCACAGAAGCTCGCGATCTCGGCGGGCATTGGCCTGTTCCTGGCCCTGATCGGCATGAAGAATGCCGGACTGGTGGTCGATCATCCGGCGACGCTGCTCACGGTGGGCAACCTGCATCAACCGACGTTACTGTTGGCGCTCGCGGGTCTGATCGCCATCGTCGTGCTCGAATATCGCAAGGTGCGCGGTGGCGTCATCATTGGCGTGCTCGGGGTCACGTTGATTGCCATATTCAGTGGTTTGAGTCCGTTTGCAGGGGTGGTGTCGATGCCACCGTCGCTTGCGCCCACGCTGTTCGCGATGGACATCCAGGGCGCCCTGCAACTCGGGCTGCTGTCGGTGGTGATGACGTTCTTCCTCGTCGAAGTGTTCGATGCCACGGGCACGTTGATCGGGGTAGCCCATCGCGCTGGATTGTTGGACCGCGAGGGCAAGCTGCCGCGCGTCAATCGCGCCTTGATGGCCGATTCCTCAGCAATCGCGATTGGTGCGGCGCTTGGAACGTCCTCGACGACGGCATACATCGAAAGCGCAGCCGGTACGAGCGTTGGTGGTCGCACGGGGCTCACTGCGGTCGTGGTCGGCGGCCTGTTCCTGCTGTCGCTGTTCCTCTCGCCACTTGCGGGCAGCGTACCGGCTTTTGCAACGGCCCCGGCGCTCATTTATGTCGCGATACTGATGAGCCGTGGGCTCGCTGAAATCCAATGGGATGACCTCACGGAATCGGCTCCAGCGGTGCTCTGCGCGCTCGCGATGCCGTTCTTGTTCTCCATCGCGCATGGCATTGCCGTGGGCTTCGTGAGTTACGTGCTGATCAAGTTGTTGTCTGGGCGCGCGCGCGAGATTCCGCTCGCCATGTGGGTCATCGCGGCCGTATTTGTGGCCAAGTTCAGTTTCCTGGCGGGGTAGACCATGGACCCGCGTGGTCTGGCGCGCTGGGGACTGAGCCTGCTGTTGCTGCTCAGTACCGAGGCTCTGGCGCTCGATCGCAATCAGGTCCGATTTCGCTCGTTCAACATCGATCGTGGATTGTCGAGTTCGACCGCCCGCGATTTGGTTCAAGATGCAACGGGTCAAATCTGGATCGGTACGCAGGATGGCCTGAATCGTTACGACGGCTATGGCTTCACCGTGTTTGCGCATGATCCGGATGACCCGCATTCGATTTCGGCCGATCATGTCACCAGCCTGGCCGCCACCGATGCCAGCAGTCTTTGGGTCGGCACAGTCGCGGGTGGGCTCAATCAACTGAATCTCGCCAGCGGCCGCTTTGTTCGGCTGCAAGCTGGGGCCAAGGGCCCGTTGTTGTCGAACAACGTCAGCGACTTGCTGGTCGACCGGCACGGCGACCTTTGGGTGGCGACCGTCGACGGCGGCTTGCAGCGGCGCGATCGCGACAGCGGCGCGTTTGTGACCCTGGCCTACGACAACGCCTGTATGCAGCGCATTCGAACGATGGTGGAGCTGGCCAACGGCGATCTCCTGATTGCATGCGATGGGCAATTGCTGAAGCGGGATGGCACCAGTGGCGCGATCAATCAGTGGCCCGATCCGGCACTGAACAACTGGCCCAAGGGGCTCACGCCCGTCGCACTCGCGGAGTTGCCCAACGGACGCATCATGGTCGGCGATGCCCGACTCGGCCTCTGGGAGTTTGCGCCCGACGGAGTATTGTTCGCCCGGCACCAGCATCACGACGAACAACCCGACAGTCTGGTCCATGATCAGATCACGCGGATGTTGGTGACCCGCACGGGCGAACTCTGGGTCGGCACGTTCGACGGGCTGTCGTATTACCGCGGCAGCGGCCAGTTTTTGAACTTCCGGCATGATGCGGCCAACAATGCGAGTCTGCCGGCGAATCGCATTCCGTCGCTGCTCGAAGATCGTCAGGGGCAGATCTGGGTTGGCACCTGGACGGCTGGCTTCGCCGTGCACAATCCGGCTACGCGCGCGCTGCGCCTCGTTCGTCATCGCCAAGATGATGCGACGAGCCTGCCGAGCAATCCAGTTCGCGCGCTGCACCGCGAATCCGACGGCAGCCTGTGGCTCGGTTTGTTCGAAGGCGGGGGCTTGGTCCAACTGGACCCTGACCTGAATGTCGTGAAGCACTTTCAGCATCGCGCTCAAGATCCGCGCTCGTTGCCAGACAACAACGTGCAAGCGGTCATGAAAGATACCGAGGGGGCGATTTGGGTCGCGACCGTCGCCGGCGGTGTCGGTCGGATGCCGGCAGGAAGCCCCGACTTCGAGACCTTCGTTGGAACCGGTCAAGGGCTGGATAGCACCGGTGCGCGCGCGCTGATGCAAACTCATGATCAGGCCATCTGGGTGGGCACCGACGATGCCGGTGTCAAAGTGCGTTGTCGCACCTGTCCGGCGTTTCAACCGCTATCCGAGATGCTTGGCAGTCACGATACGGGCTTGGACCGCAGCTTCATCAACGTCATGTTCGAAGACCGTCGGCACCGGGTCTGGATCGGACTCAACGGCACCGGCCTGGCCCGGATTGATCCGGCGCGGCAGACAATGACCCGTTTTCGCGCCGACGCCAATGATCCGGGCGCGCTGCCCAGCGACGTCGTCACCGACGTGCATGAAACCGCCTCTGGCACGATCTGGATTGCGACGCAGGGCAGCGGTGTCGCGGAAGTCATCGAAACCGATCCCGCGGAGACTCCGCGCTTTCGCGCGATCGGCAAACGCGAAGGGCTGTCTGCCAGTGCCGTAGGCAGCCTGTTGGAAGATGCCCGGGGCAAGATCTGGGTGGCAAGTATCGTCGGGATTGATGAACTCGATCCGGTCACGGGCAAGATTCGGAACTTGCAAGCGAGTGACGGCTTCGATCGCTCCGGCTACTTCATCTCAGCGAAAGCGCTAGACCCTGATGGCCGCGTGTTTTTTGGTGGATTGGTCGGATTGGTCGCGTTCCATCCCAAGGACTTTCGCCCGAGCGAGTTGGCACCATCGGTGACGCTGACCGACGTGCAAACGGTTTCTGGGCTCGCCCGTCGCGCCGATGCGCGGCAGCGCATGCACGCGGCGTTTCTGGATGAGCTCGTGCTGCAGCCCGACGAGACCGATTGGGCGGTCAGTTTTTCCACCATGGATTTTCTGGGTCCGGAGACCACTCGCTACCAATATCGACTGCTTGGCCTCAGCGAACAATGGCTGAGCCTGCCCCGTTCTCAACACAGCGCCTCGTTTACCCACGTGCCGGCCGGGCACTACACCTTCGAAGTGCGTGCCCAGGCTGCCAATAGTCTCGATTTCGGACCCGCGACTGGCCTGCCGGTGACCGTGCTGTCGCCGTGGTGGCAACGTCCCTGGGCGCTGCTCCTGTACGCGCTGACGGCCTTGGCGGTCATCTTGATCATGAGTCGGCGATTCCGGCGCAACCTGGCCGAGCGGGCGCGTCAGCAGGCCGCCATTGCGGCGAACGAGCGGCGTCTGAATTTGTCCCTGTGGGGAAGTCGCGATGAACTCTGGGACTATGACGTCCAGAACGCGTATGTCCGTCGTGACAACCCATTGCCTGGGCTGTTCGCGTCGGAGTTAACGCTGGGCGGGCCGACGCAACTCTTTTTGGCGGCCGTGCATCCGGATGATCGGGATGCGCTGAACCAGGCGTTGCGTGCGCATATTCGCGGCCAGTCGGAGTTTCTCGAAGTCAGTTTTCGGGCTCGCGGTGCTAATGGCGACTGGATCTGGCTCCTGCAGCGCGGCAAGGCGGTCGCCCGTGATGCCAATGGGCGCGCAACGCATCTGATCGGCACGACCCGCGACATCACATCGATCAAACGGGTCGAAGAAGCGTTGCGTCTGTCCAATGAGCAATTGGAAGCCCGTGTCAATGAGCGCACGCACGCATTGACCGAGGCCAATCGCGAATTGCGGCATGCGATGAGTCGCCTTCAAGACACGCAATCGCAACTGATCGAATCCGAGAAACTCGCGTCGCTCGGCGGTTTGGTTGCTGGCGTCGCCCACGAAATCAATACCCCGCTCGGCATTTGTCTCACTGCGGCATCGCATTTGAAGCAGGCCACCGAACAGCTTCAGGAAGCGCGCAGCCGGGGCGATATGACCCGATCCGCGCTGGAGCGCTATGAGCAGAATGCCATCGAAGCGGCGCGGCTGATTCTGAAAAACCTCGAGCGCGCGGTGCAACTGGTGCGGAGCTTCAAGCAAGTGGCCGTCGACCAGGGTAGCGAAGAGCGACGCACGATCAACCTTGGGCAATACCTGGACGAAGTGGCGTTCGCACTCAAGCCCATGCTGAAGCGGACTCCACACCAATTGGCGATTCTGTGCCCCGAAGACATCGTCATTGATACGTACCCGGGCGCGATCTATCAGATCGTCGTGAACTTCGTCAGCAACTCCCTCGCACACGCGTTTGCGGAGGGTCAGCCCGGTCTGCTCCGGCTTAGCGTGCAACCGTTGCCGGGCCAGCGCCTGCAGATCGAGTATGCCGACAACGGCGTTGGCGCAAGCGCTGACGTGTTGAAACGGATCTTTGAACCCTTCTTTACCACCCGGCGGGGCAGCGGCGGCTCCGGGCTTGGCATGCACATCGTCTATAACTTGGTGACCAAATTGTTGAACGGGAGTATCAGCGTTGAAAACGTGCCGGGCCTCAGGTTTCGGATGGTCATGCCGATGGCGCCCCCATCGTCCTGAGCTGGGGCCGGCAATGGTGGGACCTTCACCGAAGATCGCTTCGCACGCTTCTGCAATAGGGTGCGAGCGTGCGGTACATTCATTCTGAACGGAGCAATGCAATGCGGCGGTGCCTTGCGATACCCATGCTCGCGTTGTTTGGTTCTCAGTTTGGCAATGCGCCAAGCGCGCACGCGGAAGCCATTTATCGATGCCAGGGTGCCGATGGCGCTGTGGCCTATCAACAGTCGCCGTGCCCGGGTAGCAAGCCGGACGAGTCCACGATCGAGGTCCGGGCACAACCGATGATGGGCACGGGCGACATCAGCAAGAATCTGGCGGTGCCAGACACTGCCTCGCCGTATGACGCGTATCCCGGCTACGAGCCGAACAAGCGCTATCAGCGCATGCAGACGGAACATGATTTGTACAACGAGCGGATGGATGGCCGTAAATCATGCAAATACGAAGATGGCACGGTGGTGGATATCCGTGCTGACGAAACCTGCATGCCGCGCGAAGATCCAGCGTTTGCAGAGGCCGAGCGGCAGCGGGCCGCGCGTGAACGGGCCGAAGCGGCAGCGCAGCAGCGCAAGAAGGAGCTTGAGTGTCACAACAAGGGCGTGGCGCTACTTGCTAAAGAGCGGTCTAGTATTTCTTGGGACGAAAAGAAGCGATTACGCGAGGCCTACAAAGCCGAGTGTGAGTAGGTTTCAGGTTCGCGCGTGTCGGTAGTGTCAACGCGAACTCGCGGAGAGCCACCAGCATTGACCAAACCGGTGTATCGCAGCCATGCGGCGCAGAATGTCGCATGGCTCTGAAACACCGACTCGTCAGCGCACATCCAGCGCATCACCTTGCCAACATCCGATAGGCATTCGGCACGTTGGCGCGGCGGCGGACCCAGCCAATAATCATCGTGTGAAATGACCGGGTAACCGAGCACATCGAAGCGCCACAGCCAGAGCAATGGATACGCTGCGAGCACCGCCATCATGGCGTAGATCACGACGATGATTCGCCACTCCTGATCCATCCAGATCGATCGGATCAGCTGGTTCACCAGTAGATCCAAACGCGCTCAGCCTGGTTGATGCCAAGCGTGCCAGTACTAAGCGCGCTGGGATCGCGGGCATCGGTGCAGGTAAAGAGTTCAAAGTCGCGTGCAACCTCGTTCCATTCCGGCCACCACGTTGCGCGCAGCCGAGCCGGTGTGGCAGCTGCCAGCACGATGGGATCGCAGTGATCAGGGCGTGGCATCGGTACCCCGCTCGGAAGCTCAAAGCGAAGCACGGAGTCGTTGGTATCCAAATCGTGGCGCTCGCGGATATTGACGGCCGCATCAGGCAACCAGTCCGGAATCCAGCCACGTGTGATGGCACCGTCGGCGTGCGCGGCGCTTGCGGTCTCATAGTGGGTTTCGAATTGCTCGATCGAGCAGCCGGCTAGCGATGTCGCCAGGATTAGCGTCAGATACGTCAGGGGAACTCGGCGGGGCATTGGGCGTTGGCATCGATTGGCGCGATGGTCAGCATGATAGAGGCGCGCGACGTGGCGGAATGCAGGCCTTGCCATTGGCTGCGCCACCGATCCGAAAATTGCCCGAGTACGTCCCGAAGCGGCCTTCAGGCCGACTTTGTCCGGGCCGAATGTGCTGTCCGCGTCGGGGCAGGGAACGGGCGCATGGGTCGAGACGATGTTGGCACGGAGCAATGATAAAACCCGCGCCTCGCTCCGTAGGAACCAATACAGCCGCACGAATTGGGGACAGTCTGGACGGGGCATAGCGGCCTGTTCAGATTGATGCAGAGTCCGGCAGTTGGCTCGACTCTGCACTCGCCATTCGGCTCGACTGTCTTCCCAACCTATATTCGAGGACCGAATCGTGAACACCACCGAAGACCTGCTCCTTTGTCATGCCATTGAAAGCACTCGTAACCAAGCCACCCAGCACGCGCTTGCAGCACTGCTGAACCAAGCCAATCGCGACACGGTGCCAAGCGGCATGCTGCTGACCAGTACGACGCATGCCACGCGCCTCGACTCGCTGACGGGTAGTCCGGATTCGCCGGCACTGACCCAGCTTGAGTTCGAGGCCTTGTATGAATCGTTGTGTGCGAGCGCGATTGGGGGCACCGACCCGATTGGTGGCAAGCTCGACGTGCCGGGGCTGTTGCCGAGTGGCGACGAAGATCATGCGGCAATTGCTGATGCCGATGACCGTGCCGTGGTGCCGATTGTCCTGGTCGACGTGGCGTATGAGCGCTTGCGCAAACGCTGGTTTGCCACGTTGACTCGGTCCGCGAACCCCTCGGATGATTCCGGCGTCGCTGCGACGATGTCTTTGGCCGACGCCGTCGCAAGCAAGCAGGCATTCTTCGCCGGCTTGTTGTTGCCCGCTGACTACGCATTGTTCGCGCGCGTCAATGGCAAGCACTATGGACGATCGATCCGCCTCAGCCTGCCGCAGGATGGTTACCGGGGCAACCGAGGGCGTACGTTGGTGCGCGTTGAGCTTGGTATGCCAGATGGCCAAACCGTGTCGCTCGTGCCCGGTGCGATCCAGGACTATGCGTTTTCGGACATCGGGGAGCAGCAGGTTGTCGTGACCACATTCTTTGACGACGGCGCCGTTCAACACGCGCGTCTGGCGTTTGACGTGGCCGAGTCCGCACCGGTGACGGACGAGGTGTGGACCTTTGCCGATTCATCGAGCCCAACCGCGGCAACGGCATACGTCTACTATGCACGCGTCAACGGACCGCGGCGGACCAAGATCGAAAAACCGGTCCTGATCGCCGAGGGGTTCCCAGGCGGCCGCACCCTGAATCAGCTATGGCCCCTGGTCAACCAAGCGACGTTTGCGCGTGAACTGATTGCGCGCGGTCGCGACATCATCATCCTGGGGTTTCGAGATGGCACGCGCAGCATTCAAGACAGCGCCGCGCTGTATCAAAGTTGCGTGACCACGATCATTCAGAAGAAGAACAACGCCGAAAAGATTGCGGCCGGTGGTGGCAGCATGGGTGGGCTGGTCGCGCGCTACGCCTTGTGCAAAATGGAAAAGGCGGGCATCGATCATCACACCAATTGCTATTTCTCGATTGATACGCCCCATGAGGGCGCGAACATTCCGGTCAGCGCCCAAGCCTTTGTCCAGCTTTATGCCGCCAAGCCCTGTGGTGAGCGTGCCGCCGATTCGGCGCGCCTGATGTCGAGTCCGGCGGCGCAGCAGATGTTGCTCCAGTGGGTACCGCCTTACGCGCAATGGGAGAACGGTCGTAAATATCCGCTGGCGTCGCCCCAGCGCAGCGCGTTTGTGCGCGACCTGCTGGATCAAGGCTGGATGCCGCAGAAGGTTCGGCGTGTCGGCGTGGCGGACGGCGTTGGGACCGGCGTTGGCAACGGGGTGCCGGCCGGGGCACACGCGCTGAATTTCTCATTGTCGATCTTCCATTGGGCCGACATGTGGGCCTCGGGCGAACATGTCGCCAAAGTGGTCGAGATGGTTAACGGTGTCGAGTTCTGGCGCTGGGAACATGGTGGTCAACGCATAGACGGCGCGCCGGGTGGGACGAGCAACACGTGGGAAGAAGCGTGGCGGAGTCTCCCGCGCTGCACGCTTTATCATGCGCGGCATTGCTTCGTGCCCAGTGTGAGTGCTTGTGCGATTGTCAGTGCCGACTTGTATCTGACCGATCTACCGAATCGTCCGTCGGCGCTGCACGCGTTCAAGTGCAGTTCAACGGGCAACCTCGGTCACGTTGTGTTGACGCCCGAGCTGAAGACGTTCTTGGTTGACGAGATCCTGAAGCCTTGAGCACGCGATTCGTGCTGAATGCCGCGCGGTGAGGCAATGCGATTGGGTTCCCAAACAGGACGACGATCGCCGTTTAAATAGGCGTTCCAGTCGCACGAAAAGTACGCTAGGTCGCGCATCAAACGGTCAGTGACAGTGCGGGATTTTCGCGACGACACTGTGTGGCAAGTAGCCCGCTCCCACTCGCGTGGGAGTCCAGCCGCCGCTTTGGTGCGCTTATTCGCGCATCAAACTGTCAGCGACGATGCGCGATTCTTACGACGGCACAGTGTGGCAAGTAGCCCTCTCCCCAGCCCTCTCCCATTCGCGTGGGAGAGGGAGCGCTCCCTCATCCGCGAGCGCGGGGGAGGGCCAGGGGAGGGGGCTGCTTGGGGTCAGAATCGTCACCAATCGCAATTTATTGGTTCGCAAAACCAATGGGTTACGGCGTGTTTGATGAGAGTCCAGCCGCCGCTTTGGTGCGCTTATTCGCGCATCAAACTGTCAGCGACGATGCGCGATTCTTACGACGGCACAGTGTGGCAAGTAGCCCTCTCCCCAGCCCTCTCCCACTCGCGTGGGAGAGGGAGCGCTACCTCATCCGCGAGCGCTGGGGAGGGCCAGGGGAGCGGGTTACTTGCGATCAGAATGGTTATTTCGTCCGGATCGCAAAGGTTGCACAACCAACGCGTGAGTCTGTGTCTGATCAGATTGATGACCGCATGCGCGCCGTCGGCCAAGTGGAACGTTTTTGACCGGCGGTCCTAATACCGCCGGTCGCAGTGTCGCGACGACTGAAGATCGTTCAGAAGCTGATGAACATCCCGCCGTTGACCGGCAGATTGACGCCGGTGATAAACCCGGCCTGGTCGCCGCTCAGAAAATCAACGGCGCGCGCGATGTCTTCGGGCTCGCCGATGCGGCCGACCGGAATCGACGCAACGATCTGATTGCGGATGTCTTCCGGAATCGCCATCACCATTGCCGTGCGGCAGTAGCCTGGCGACACGCTGTTGACCGTCACACCCTTGCGCGCCACTTCCTTGGCCAACGCCATCGTAAAGCCGTGCAGGCCCGCTTTTGACGCCGAGTAATTGGTCTGCCCGAACTGGCCGGTCTGCCCGTTGACCGAGGAAATATTGACGATGCGCCCAAAGCCGCGCTGGCTCATCCCATCAATCACTTGCCGGGTCAGGAAGAACGCGCCGTCGAGATTGACCTTCATCACATCCAGCCATTGCTGCGTGCTCATCTTTTTCAGCGTCGTATCGCGGGTGATGCCAGCCGCGTTGACGAGGATGTCGACCTCGCCTGCGTCAGCCCGCACCTGTTCGATCAACGCGGCACAACTCGCTTCGTCGCCGACATTGACCGGGGCAAACGTAATCTGACCCTGGTAGCTGGCCACTTCCTGTTCGAATTCAGCGACGCGTTCGGCGCGCACCGCGAGATCGGCGGCGACGACGCGCCGACCGGAATCCGCCAGTTGTTTGCAGATGGCTGTTCCCAGCCCGCCAATACCGCCACTGACCACTGCCACGCGTTTTGTCATGGATTGAACCTTGATAGAAGTCGAACGTGAAAAATGCTGCACTGCAGAACCGTCCGATCTTAGGTTTGGCGAATCGCCAAAGTCAACGCACGCAGCGCCTTTGCTGCCGGGGCTGACGATTTGTCATGAACAGCCGTGTGCAGGCAAACTACGCCTTGCCCCGTGGTGGGGGCAAAGCGGTGTCGTCAGCGTTGGGCTCTGGATGTCGCCGGCGTGCTGCAAATCAGCGGCTTAGCGCACTTTGTCGGTGCCAGGTTTGCTGCCGGGCGGCGCCGGTTGCGCAGGATTGCCGGTGCGGGCCGCCTCGAAGAACTTGGTTTGCATGGTCTTCCAGACTTCCAGATTGCGCTCCGTCATGTCGTTCAGCACCGACCACGGCGTTTGGCCGAGCAGGCTGTTCATCTGCGTGCGCAATTGCTGCTGCTGTTCCAAAAACGCCTGCATGGAGCGTTCCAGATAGCTGCCCATGAAGCCCTGCATCGAATCGCCGTAAAAGCGGATGAACTGGCTGAGGAGCTTGGTCGAAAACAGCGGCGCGCCGCGCTCTTCGTGCTCGGCAATGATTTGCAGGAGCACACCACGGGTCAGGTCTTCGCCGGTCCGCGCATCGCGGACTTCGAATTCCTCGCCGTCGAGTACGAGCTGACGCACATCTTCAATCGTGATGTAGCTGGAAATCTCGGTGTCGTAGAGACGCCGATTGGGGTACTTCTTGATAATGCGTGGAGCAGCCATGGGCTTATGATCTTCTTATGTGGCAGCAATCGCAGCGTCCGTGCCGACGACCGTTACCCGAAACGGAGGCGCCCCTCACCGAGCGCCCGCCGAATGTTGCGGTCGAACTTAGCAAAGCTTTGTGCATTGCACTAGCCATGACTCCGGGATGCCGCAATGCGGCACAAATGTTCGGAATCACGTTCAGATCACAACCGGCAACCGGCTTCAGACCCACGGCCACAGGCGCTCTCGCTGTGCGCATCATTGATCGCCACCCAAGGTTCAGATCCTGCCAACCTGCACATGCTGGCCTGGACGCATCTCCGTCTGAAGTCTGATCTGTCGCCAGACTTTCAAGTCGAGACCGGCCAAGCCGATTCGCCAACGTTCAACCAACCCTCCCATGCATGAACACTGCAACGTGCCGTAGTCATGCAACGTGTCTAGGATGGCATTTGGGCGCTCACTTGTCCAATTGCAAGCGAGCGCCGAGTTCAATGCCAGCCGTACGCGCGGGCCTTACCAACCCATGTAGTGACCACCGTTGATCGACAGATTGGCACCCGTGATCCAAGCTGCCCGTTCGTCAACCAGAAAGCCCACCGCGTAGGCGATTTCTTCGGGTTTGCCGAGTCGGCCGGTGGGGATCTGCTGAACGATCTTCGCGCGCACTTCTTCCGGCACCGCCATGACCATGTCGGTCGCCACATAGCCGGGCGACACCGTGTTGACGGTGATCCCGAACTTGGCGTTTTCCTGGGCGAGCGAAATCGTGAATCCATGCATGCCGGCCTTCGCCGCAGCGTAGTTCGCCTGACCGTATTGGCCCTTCTGACCATTGATCGACGAGATCTGAATCACGCGACCGAAGCCCCGATTGCGCATGCCCTCAATGACGGCGCGTGTGACGTTGAAGCAGGAATTCAGATTGGTGTTGATGACTTCCTGCCACTGCAGGGCGGTCATGCGATGGAACGTGGTATCGCGCGTGATGCCGGCGTTGTTGATCAAGATATCCACCGGACCCAAGCTGGCCTCGACCGCTTTGATCATCTCTGCCGCCGACTGCGCATCGGACACATCGCCCGGCACGATCGTGAAGTCATAGCCCAGGGCTTTCTGTTCGGCCTGCCAGGTCTTTGCTTTGCCTTCATGGCGATAATTCGTGGCCACGCGGTGGCCGGACTTGGCCAAACCTTGGCAAATGGCGGTGCCGATGCCGCCCGTGCCGCCGGTGACGAGTGCAATACGTGATGTCATGAACCTACTCCCAAGCAATTGAAACAAACTGCATTCTAGCGGCTGATCGGGTTCAGTCCGGCAATCAAACGTGTGTTTGTTGCTGGAATACGTTTGTCGTCGAATTGTGCGACTGCCTCGGCAAGAAATGCGTCCGGTTGATCGGCCATGACGGCGTCCTGTCCCAGAAAGGCGAGCGCCGCGCGCAGACTGGGGAGTGGGTTCGTCGCATCGATGGGGCGCGCGGCATCCGATTTGCTGAGTTTGCGACCTTCGGCGTCGACTGCGAGTGGCAGATGCAGATAGCCCGGCTGTGGGAAGCCCAGACAACGCTGCAACCAGATCTGTCGGGGCGTCGAATCCAAGAGGTCCGCGCCGCGCACCACCTCGGTAATACCTTGGGCGGCGTCATCGACCACCACGGCGAGTTGGTACGCCGGCCAGTCGTCGGATCGCCAGATGACAAAGTCGCCCACAGTGTCTGCCAAAGACTGACTGAACGCCCCAGATCGCCGGTCATCCGTGACGATCGAGCCCGCCGATTCGACGCGCAGTCGCCAACTACGCGGGCGATCACCGTCGCTCCCGTCAGGACAGACTGCGGGGTGGATGCCGCCGAACGCTTGCAACTGCGCGCGCGAACACATGCACGAATAGGCGTGCCCACTCGCGATGAGCTGTTCAAGGGCCTGCCGATAATGCGCCAACCGCCGGCTTTGAAACCAAACCGGTTCGTCGGACTGCATGCCAAACGCCGAGAGCGTGTCCAGAAACGCCAAGCTCGCGCCGGGCTGCTCACGGAGCGGGTCGATGTCTTCGATTCGGATCAACCAGCGACCGCCGGCCGCACGCGCGGTCAGGTAACTCCCCAGCGCGGCAACCAGTGAACCGAAATGCAGCGGTCCACTCGGCGAGGGCGCAAAGCGACCGCGGTACTCACTGTCTTTCAACGAGTTGTTCATCTGTCTAAATTGTTGCCAACGGCGCGCTTGAATCAACGTCGAAATCCATCACATCTAGGTCATCCCTGCAATCACTGGTGAACAACCATGCTCAGAATCCTGCTTTTTGTCGGCACCAACCTGGCGATCATGCTGGTCCTTGGACTGGTGCTGAGTATCACTGGAATCGGCCGGCAAAGTGGCTTGGGCGGCCTGTTGCTGATCTCGGCCGTCATTGGCTTCACCGGTTCGATCATCTCGCTCTTGATGTCGAAGACCATTGCAAAATGGCAGACGGGCGCCACGATCATTACGCAGCCACGCAATGAGGCAGAGCGCTGGTTGTTGACGACCGTTGCCCGCCAAGCCGAGCAAGCGGGCATCGGCATGCCGGACGTGGCGATCTATCAGGCACCCGAAATGAATGCGTTTGCGACCGGATGGAATCGGAATGCGGCGCTCGTCGCAGTGTCCACCGGCTTGTTGTCGCGCATGACAAGGGACGAAGTGGAGGCGGTGTTGGGTCACGAGGTCAGTCACGTTGCCAATGGCGACATGGTGACGCTGACGCTGATCCAAGGCGTGCTGAACACGTTCGTCGTGTTCTTGAGTTCGATTCTGGCGCGCATCGTGGCCGGGTTCATGCAGAGCCGGGAAGACGAGTCGAATGGGTTCGCCACCTTGGTGTACCACGTGGTGCATTTCCTGGCTCAGATCGTGTTCGGCATCCTGGCGTCGGTCATTGTGATGTGGTTCTCGCGTCGTCGTGAATTCCGCGCTGATGCGGGTGGAGCGGCACTCGCGTCACGCCGCAGCATGATCAACGCGCTGCGTCGACTGGGCGGAGATCAGTACGACAGCACGTTGCCCGAAGGCACCCAGGCGATGGGGATCTCGGGAGCACGTCGGCAGATGGCGCGTTTGTTCATGTCGCATCCGCCGATTGGCGAACGGATCGCGGCACTGGAAGCCGCTGCCTGATGCGCTGACGCCAACCCGGCGACACGTGAACGTCGGCGAGCGCGGTGATTGTCACCCGCTCGCCGGCTCTGTCAGACTCCCAAGTCATGGTCCGTCTGGCCAGCAGGCGAGTGGGAGGACATCATGATTGAGCAGTTCTCGGCATTCTTTGCCAATCTCGGCGTGCCACCAATTGTCGCCGGCATGATGATCGGCGCTGTGTTTGGTTTTCTCTTGCGCGGCATCCTCGGCAACAAGCCCGCACCCGCCTCGCAGCCGGCGGCCAGTGCGCCGTCGTCGATGCATCGGCTGGGGGTTGACTTGGGTGTTCCCGCATCGCTTGATCTTGCCAAATTGGGGGTCTCAGTCGCAGTCGAAGCCAACATCCTTGAAGCGCTTGGTCGCGGCAGCAAGATCGAAGCCATCAAGCTGCTGCGCGAGGCGACTGGACTCGGACTCAAAGAATCGAAAGACGCGATTGAGTACCTCGAAGCTTCGATCGTACATGCAAACGACTCGCGCTCCTGAAACGAGATGACTAGCGTCGCGTCGGGCCGCAAACTTCGGCCCATGTTGGCCATGCTCTGTGCCGTGGCAATGTTCGCAATCATGGACACTGGCCTCAAAGTGCTGGCGGGCACCCTGCCGTCGGTGCAGGTGGCCACGCTTCGTGCGGCTAGTTCGCTGCCGTTGATTGTGCTCTATGCCGTGCTTGCCGGCCGCTTGTCTGCGTTGAAGGCAGTGCACTGGCCGCTGCATCTGTTGCGCGCGACGCTGGGCGTCCTGATGCTCGGTAGTTTTGCCTATGCGCTGCGCGGCATGTCCTTGGCGAACGCGTATTCGCTGTTTTTCGTCGCACCGTTGATCATTACGGCGATGGCGGCCTGGTTTCTGAAAGAGCAGGTGGACCGCAAGCGCTGGTACGCGATCCTGTTCGGCTTTATCGGCGTCATCGTGATCCTCCGGCCGACGGGCGATGGCATGCTCAGTCTGGGTGGGCTGATGGTGCTGATTTCGGCGACGGCGTACGCTGTTTCAGCGATCACCGTGCGCGTCATTGCACGGCACGACAGCATCGAATCCATGATGTTCTGGCTCTGCCTGCTGATGACTATCATCGGTGGTGCGATTGCCGCGCCAAATTGGGTCGCCCTCGAAACGAAGCATGTGTTGCCGCTCGTCGTCATCGGGATAACGGGCACCGTTGCTCAGTTCGCGGTGACGTATGCGTTTCATCAAGGCGAGGCCTCCATGATTGCGCCATTCGAGTACACGGCGCTGATTTGGGGCGTGCTGATTGACTGGGTGCTGTGGTCAGTGTTGCCCGATGGCATCACGTTGCTCGGCGCCGGCTTCCTGATTGCCAGCGGCATCTACCTGATCCGCCACGAACGCCAGCACGAAGAGGATCCAGCGGCGCATCCGTGATTGGCGTTTGAAAGGCGCTGATAGTTTGGCTTTGAAAAATGCCTTGCCTTTGAAAAATGCCCGGCCTGGGCCTTTTTTTAAATTGCGCGTCCAGCGCCGAGCCGGCCCCGGCGAAGGCCGGGTCCCGAAACGTTCTAGTCGAAGTAACCGTTGCCGCGTTTGCACCGCGGACAGGCCATCCATGGCCTGTGTGCGCGCTGAATGGTTGTCCATAGAAACTCCAATCCACCTCTCGTCACCCCGGACTTGATCCGGGGTGAGTTTCAAGCTCGCGGCAAGCTGACCCATCGCTTACGCTCATCATCGCTGGCGAACGCGATTGGCTCGGTTGCTCTGCCCTTGTTGTTTGCGGGGAATCTCGCGCATCTAGTGTCGCTGCCAGACTGCTGTGATGCACAAGTTCGGGAATTGGTGAGGTGTCCGCTAGGGCCTAGCGCTAGGGCCCCGGCAGGCTGGCAAAAAAGCGCTGGGACAGGACAGCATTTGGCGTTTCAACATAGCCTCTGTGCGACTGTAAAAACTTCAACCTCACTCCGGATCAAGTCCCGGGTGACTAATCGCGGGTGTGTCTGTCGTGGCAATGCCGTTGCTTCAGACGCCGGGAAGGTTCGGTTTCCGAAGAAACTCCAATCCACCTCTCGTCACCCCGGACTTGATCCGGGGTGAGTTTCAAGCTCGCGGCAAGCTGACTCATCGCTTGCGCTCCTCATCGCCAGCGAACGCGATTGGCTAGGTTGCCCTGCCCTGAGAGTTTACGGCGAATCTCGCGCATCTAGCGTCGCTGCCAAGCTGCTGTGATGCATAAGTCCGGGAATTGGTGGGGGTCAGCTAAGACCCCGCTAGGGGCCCCAAGTGACGAGACGTGGATTGGAATTCCCTGTAAATTCGAACCCTCGTGACGTCTGAAGCGCCGGTTTTGCCACGACGAACACGCTCGCGATTCGTCGCCCCGGACTTGATCCGGGGCGGGTTTCGAGCTCGCGGCAAGCTGACCCATCGCTTGCGCTCATTATCGCTTCCGAACGGGACTGGCCAGGTTGCTCGAGCAGGTCCCTCAGTGTTTTCACACGGTCTGGTTACCGAGAATCACCAGAACATGCGCGAACCCCAACGCAATCGCATCACGCGAGCGGCTAACAGAGTCGGCAATGGTCGTAAAGTGCCGCTTGGTGTCGCCGGTGATTGCGATGAACAGAACGTTGTCACGGCCGGCCCGTTCAATGGCGCGAGCGAGCGCAATTGCTTGCGAGCAAGCCAGCCAGCCAGCAGCACCGCCTTCAACAGGATCGACGGCGCATGCGCGGTGCGCCGGTCAAGTCGTTCCGATCGCGCGGGTCGAAACCAGACAAGTCCAGTGCATCCCTCAGATGGTCCGTCGCAGGGGCAAACGAACCAGGCAGCAGCTGAGCCACCAGCAACGCCGGCAGATACCGCGGGCTCATGTCGACAAAGTTGTAACGCGCCGCCGCCGACTCGCTTGCGCTCAATCACGGAACCAAGCAACATCAAGGTTGCTCTTTTTACAGCTTCATTAGGCACCACAACTAGACCGCCGTGGCTACCTACAACGACCGCCTTCTGCGAGGGGATTCTTCGCTTTTCCTTGATGCGGAACAGCGCAAGGTTCTTGACTTTGAAGAGCAGCAGCTTCGATCGAAGTACGAGAAGTTCTTGCGGTCTGCGACATGCGAAGCGCAGATGCAGTACTTCCTTGAGACGAACCCAATACTTATTCCTGGGCTATACGATCTCCACAACGGACCGAAGGGCAATGTCGTAATCTCAAAGCTGCGACTGGCTGACGAGTACGTGACCGACTTTGCCTTCATATCTGAGAACTCCGCTCATTGTCTGATTACTCTGGTCGAGATTGAGTCGCCTAAGATTCAGATGTTCCGAAAATCGGATGGGCTCTTCACTTCTGAGTTCTCGCGGGCACTTCAGCAGCTTCGTGACTGGGATCAGTGGTGCGCCCAGTACCCAAACCATCTGAAGGATGTCTTTCGGCGAGTTTTTCATCGCTCTACGTTCAAGTATCGACGGATAATGATTCGGTGCGTACTCTTGGCCGGAAGAAGAACCCAAGTTGAGCGCAGCGCGAAGCGACAGGAGCGATGGGCTGGGGTGAATCGTGACCCGTCAGTTGTGGTCATGACCTACGACCGAATTCTTGATCACCTATCTGTCAACCCGCGGCTACTTCAACGGCTACGCTGTGTTCCGCAGAGTCGGGTTTCACTTGTCGTGCGCGGTGATGCCTAACCATTCGCTCAGGCTGACCCGCTACGGCAGCCACTGTAAGCTCGCCTGAGCCAGTCCCAATATCGTCTCAGGCAGTGCGGGTAGTCGCGGACGCTCATCGAGAGGACGCACATCGAGACACCCATTAGTCCTTCAGAAAATTCTGAGGCCGGGCACCCAGCAGGGTGGTGCCTGGGGTCAAGACCGCTCTTTGATGCGAGTTTCTTGGGTTTTTGGGTGTCTTGACTCCCTCATGGCTCCCCGCTTAAGTTGCAACCATGAACTGGGGCCTTGCGTGCCCAGGTCAGAATTTGCTGGACTTGAGCGTATCGAATTTTAAGTAGGGATTTTGCGCATCGCTTGGCAATCCGCAAAAGCCGCATCGCATTGTGTATTCTGCTTGCTGTTTTCTCAAATGCCGATGTGAGCCTGCCTGGCCTTGGCAAGTCGCCGAAGCTGGGGCGGTGATTGGTGCGGCGCTTCGGCTCGCGCCCTTCCACCATGACGGACGGCAATCCGTACTGGCTGATCGGCCCATGAGATCCGAAAGACCCACTTGAGGACATCGCAATGACGGCTGACGATGCAACGCGCGATTGCCTGTTAATCCGCCACCGACCCGACGCATCCTTAAGCTTCGAGGTCCAACGGGTGGACCGACGGGGTGCGCAGGCGGGGCCTCCGGTAGTGCTGGAGGACCCGCTATCGCGCAAGCTGGGCGGCAGTGAACTGGATTTGGGCCATGAACTGGCATGGTATCTGGAGAGTTACCTTGACCTGCCGACGGGCCCGAACGAAGCGCGGGCGGATCGTGTGCAGGCTGCCTTGCGCGAGTGGGGCCGCCGGAGTTTTGATGCGTTGTTCGGACAGGGGCAAGCGCGTGACTTCTACCGGGACGCCACGCGAGGCGGTCACAAAGATCTGCATCTGGTCGTGGCCAGCGACGACGCGCGGGTGCTGTCTTGGCCGTGGGAGGCATTGTCTGATCCGCAGGTAGGCGATCTAGCCCATCTGTGTCGCATTGAACGCCAGCTCGACAAAGCGCCGGAACCGATGCCGCTGCCCGAGGGGCTGCCGAAGGATCGGGTGTGCATTCTGCTTGTCACTGCGCGGCCGTACCAGAATGACATCGCCTACCGCAGCATCACGCGTCCGTTGGTGGAACTGATCCAGCAGGAGCAGTTACCGGCGGAGGTGAAGCTGCTGCGCCCGCCCACCTTCGAGCAGCTCCGCCGAGAGCTGCAAGCCCATCCCGGGCATTACCACATCGTGCATTTCGATGGCCACGGCGGATTTGGTTCCGTGTCCGGTGGCAGTGCCGACCGATTCAAGAGCCCGCAGGGCCAACTGGTGTTCGAGAACGCTGACGGCAGCGACGATGCCATCACGGGAGCGCAGCTTAGCCAGTTACTGCGCGAGCACGGCATTCCGATCGCGGTGCTCAATGCCTGCCAGTCGGCGATGATCAATGAACAGGCCGAGGACGCTTTTGCGTCGGTGGCCACGGCGCTGCTGCGCGCGGGTGTACGCAGTGTGGTGGCGATGGGCTACTCGCTGTACGTCAGTGGCGCGCGACAGTTCCTTCCGGCGTTTTACCGCCAGCTGTTCATCACTGGAAACGTGGCGGAAGCCACGCGCAGCGGACGCGGCGCCATGCTGGCGAAGCCGCAGCGCCGTGGTGATGTCGAGTTGCAGGACTGGCTGGTGCCGGTGTTGTATCAGCAGGATCCGGTGAGATTGACGTTCTCGGGGCGCGCAAAGGTTTCGATGCAGCCGCACCAGTCCGGTCTGGATCGGATTCCCGAGGCGGCGCGTGTGCAGGCCAGCCATGCGCCGCACGGTGTCATCGGCCGCGACAGTGCGGTGCTGGAGCTTGAGCGGGCCAGTCGCCGAGCACCACCGGCGCTGCTGCTGCACGGCTTGGGCGGCGTGGGCAAGACCACGCTGGCGCGTGGCTACATTGAGTGGTTGGCGCACACACAAGGCCTGCCCGACAAAGTCATTTGGCAAAGCTTGGCCGAGGTGCGCTCCTTTGACTACTTGCGCAATCGGCTGGTCGAGGAACTGTTCGGCACCGATGCGATGGCGCTACCCGATGCGCAAAAGTGGCCGGCGTTGATTCAGGCGCTTCGCGAGCACGCGGTGCTGATTGTGTGGGACAACTTCGAGAGCGCCAGTGGTGCGGCGGATGCGGGCGGCACCGAATTGGAGGCAATGCCGGCACCCGAGCGCCAGCAGCTCAAGCAGTGGCTGGAGCAGTTGCGTGGCGGGCGTAGCCGGGTGCTGATCACCAGCCGCAGCGACGAGCAGTGGCTGGGCACGGTGGCCTGCTATCGCATGGCGCTGGGCGGGCTGGAAGGTGAAGAGCGCCAGGAGCTGGCACAGGCCATTCTGGCCGACCAGGGCTTGAAGCTTGATCCGCGCGACGAAGCCACAACGAAACTCATCGACAGCCTGATGGGCCATCCGCTGATGATGCGTGCCATTCTACCCAAGCTGGCTTCTACCCCTTCGAAACAGCTTAGGCTGGACGTCGAGCAGTATCTGCATCAGGCCGACAGCAGCGACCCGGTGGAGCAATGGCTGTACGCGACGCTGCGCTACATCGAAGCAGGTCTACCCGAAGCCTTGCGCCCACTGCTGTTGCCCATCGGCTTGCATGAAGGCTATATCGATGCGGACTTCCTGACGGAAATGGCCCAGCAGGCGCAGCAGCCCTTTGAGCTGGCGCAGGTGTGCCAGGCGCTGGAGTTACTGGAGCTGGCCGGCCTAGTACGCGGCTTGGGCAACAACGTTTACGAGATGCACCCAGCATTGGCTCGTCAGACGCGTTTGCGCAGTGTGCAGATGGATACGGCGACGCGGCAGGCCTGGGAGCAGGGATTTTGTCTCGTCATGGCCAGCTTGGCGGATAACTACGCGCCAAAGGAGCTGCATGAACAGCGCCCGGTGTTTGCGATTTTCGGGGACAGCTTTCAGCGTGCACTGGAGCTGGCACAAAGCCGTAACGATCTGGACGAGTGCGGCGCTTTACTTCAGGCTCAGGCGGTCTACGCGTTGAATCGACGCAATCTGGCACTAGCGGCGCAGCACTATGAAGCCTATGCCAAAATTTGCGAACACCGGGCGCGCGAGGACCTGGCTGCAACGCCCTATCACCAGCTCGGCAGGGTCGCCCAGGAGCGGAGAGAATTCGACGCGGCCGAGGCTTGGTACCGCAAGTCCTTGGCGATTGAAGAGCGGCAGGGCAACGAGCACGGCGCGGCGCTCACCTACCACCAGCTCGGAAGGGTGGCCCAGGAGCGGCGCGACTTCGACGCGGCCGAGGCTTGGTACCGCAAGTCCTTGGCGATTGAAGAGCGGCAGAACAACGAGCAAGGCGCGGCGAGCATCTATCACCACCTCGGCGTGGTCGCGCAGGAGCGGCGCAACTTCGACGCGGCCGAGGCTTGGTGCCGCAAGTCCTTGGCGATCTGGGAGCGACGGGGTGACGAGCACCGCGCGGCGGTCACCTATCACCAGTTCGGCAGGGTCGCCGAAGAGCGGCGCGACTTCGACGCGGCCGAGGCTTGGTACCGCAAGTCCTTGGCGATCAAAGAGCGGCAGGGCAACGATCACGGCGCGGCGATTACCTATCACCAGCTCGGCGTGGTCGCCCAGGAGCGGCGCGACTTCGACGCGGCCGAGGCTTGGTACCGCAAGTCCTTGGCGATCTGGGAGCGACAGGGTGACGAGCACTACGCGGCGATTACCTATCACCAGCTCGGCAGGGTCGCCGAGGAGCGGCGCGACTTCGACGCGGCCGAGGCTTGGTATCGCAAGTCCTTGGCGATCAAAGAGCGGCAGGGCAACCAGAACGGCGCGGCGATCTCCTACGGACAGCTCGGCAACTTGGCGATACACCGGCGCGACTTTGACGTGGCCGAGGCTTGGTACCGCAAGGCGCTTGCAGCTTTCGAGCGCACGGGCGACAGGCACTACGGTGATATGGTCAAACGCTCGCTCGGCCGCCTCGCCGACCTCCGAACAGGATCATCTGGAGAACAAAGTGAGTGATCTTTTGAATCAGATCCAGGCGCTGAGCGACGCAGATGCTGTTGCGTTGCTGCGACGCTTCATTCGTGCATTGGGCACTGGATTGCCCAAGCCTGAGTTAGTGCAGCGGCAGGCTCAGGGCATCGCCGACGCGCTCTCGTTGGTGGCCGCGCCCGAAGAGATCACGAGTGAGGGAGATATTGCGCGCTCGGCATTGCAGATCCTCGCTGGCGACGCCCGCTTCCGAGAATCCCTGCAGACGATGGTATCCAACGCGCACAGCACCTTCTCACGGAGCGACGGGCAGATCGAAGTTTCCGACCTGTTGGCCGTGCTGCAGAGCCAAGTGCCAGCAACGGGGGGAGCGATGCAGCAGACCGATCGAACTGCCGCAGCCCAACCGGGATTGGTCCGCGCGTTAGCGCGCCACCTCTTGCGCACGGTCGGCCTGCAGCCAAGTGGCACGCAAGCTGACGCGGAGTACCCTGTCTGGTACGCCACCAGCCGCAAGCCGCTTGACCGGGCAAACCCGTCTCTCGGTTTTGGCGTGGAGCGCGACCATTGCATTCACTACGGCATCTGCAAAGTCTTTATCCCCAAATCGCACAAGGTGGGTTCCACCGGTTCTCCTTGGTGGAAGCGTCTTCTGAGTGCCACCGACGACCGAATGCGCGTGTTGACGACAGATTCGTTGCAAGTTGACGCCTTCTTTCAAAAAATGCAGCAGCATCTCCGGCAAAGCAACGTCGAAGACCAAGACGCGGTGGTGTTCATCCATGGCTTCAACGTGAGCTTTGAAGAGGCCGCATTACGTGCTGCGCAAATCGGCTTCGATCTGCAGATCAAAGGCGCCATGGCCTTTTACAGCTGGGCCTCTCGGGGCAGCGTCAAGATGTACCCGGCCGACGAAGCTTCGGTCGAGCTGGAAGAAACACCGATCGCCGATTTCCTGTGCGACATGGCGATGCGAACTGGTGCGCGGCGGGTCCATGTGATCGCCCACAGCATGGGCAATCGCGGTTTGCTGCGCGCTGTGAGCCAAATCGCACAGAACGCGGAGCGGCGCAGCGGTGTGCGCTTCGGTCAGATTATTTTGGCTGCAGCAGATATTGATGCTCGCAAGTTCCAGGAGCTGTGCAAGGCTTACACGCTGCTGTCGGAACGCACCACTTTATACGTTTCATCCCGCGATATTGCGGTGGAGGCATCAGGCTGGCTACACGATTTCCCTCGCGCCGGGCTGATGCCGCCCATCACCACGGCGGCTGGCATTGACACGGTTAACGCGACGAATGCCGATGTGAGCCTGCTGGGTCATGGCTATGTTGCGGAAGCCAGGGACGTGATCAGTGATATCCACGCATTGATTCGCCACGGTGCAGCGCCTGCGCAGCGCTTTGGATTGCGCCTTGCCACAACGGTGGATGGCGCACCGTACTGGCTGATTGGTGCCTGAGAAGCGAACGACCTTTGGAAAAGATGAGCAGTCGCCAGATACGGACAAGGATTCAAAGACAAAGCGGTCCGCAGGTTGTTGCCGCCAGAAAGCAATTCGGTTGAGGTGGTGTCGGAGGCGGGCGGCGTGTCGGTGTCGACGTTCGCGCGCGTTTATCGAATCTGCTCGTACGCGGTTTCGGACATGGACCGCCAGGGCCCCAACGCTTGCTGAAACGCGCGATAGTCGGCCAGGACTCGGGCGGCAAAGGCATCGCGCGCTGCGAGTTCATCGAGCACGCGCGTTGAGGCGCGGCGGAGTGCTTCGGACACGGAGTCGGGTAGTCGGCGAAACTCGGTTTTGAATGTGTCGGAGAGCGTCTTCAATGCTTCGACATTGCCGCGCTGAAACTCCACGCGGCAGCGTTCGTATTCTTCAGCACAACAGGCACGGATGATGGTTTGCAGATCAGCGCTCAGGGCGTCGAAGCTCGGTTTGTGCAGCAGGCACTCAAGCACCGCGCCGGGCTCTTGCCATCCTGGGTAGTAGCAATAGCGCGCGACGCGATGCAGCCCGAAGGCGAGATCGTTCATCGGCGCCAACCACTCGGCGGCATCGATTTGGCCGCCACGCAAGGCTTGCAGCAGTTGGGTCCCGGGGACCGCCAGCGGCTGTGCACCCAACTTGCTGAGTACCGCTGCGCCGAGGCCTGGAATGCGGATCTTCAGGCCTTGCAAGTCTTCGAGACTCGCTATTTCGCGATTCGACCAGGCGGCGGTCTGCACACCAGTATTGCCGCACGGAATAGGCAGTACCCCGAGCGGCGCATAGAGTTCTTCCCAGAATGCGAGGCCGTTCCCGGTTTGGAACCAGGCCGAGATTTCGTCGGCCCGCATGCCGAACGGAATCGTGCAGAAGAACGGCGCCGCAGGCAGTCGCGATTGCCAGTAGTACGCGGCACTGTGACCCATCTGGACCGTGCCTTCGGCAACGGCATCCAACACGCCGAAAGGCGGCACGACCTCATTGGCATCGGACACGTCGATCTGAATGCGGCCGCCGCTTGCCGCGCCAATGCGAGCGGCGAGGCGTGCTGCTGATGCACTGAGACCCGGCGAGTCGGGTGGCCAACTTGTGGCCATGCGCCATTGCACACGCGTCGCCGTGCCGCTCGCGGTGGCAGACGGTTCAGGGCGATCCGAGCAAGCAGCCAGGGCTGCAGCACTGGCGCCGGTCAGCAGCAGGTGACGTCGTTTCATGAGCCAGCAGGGCAGGAGGGCATGGCTGAGTGTATTGAGATCGGGCGCCGGATTCACCCTGCCGGACCAAGTGTTGACGATACCTCGTGGCGACGTCAGGCGACGAGGCCCAACGCGCGTGCAAACACGGGTCTGAGCCCTGCCTCCAATTGTCCGCGGATCAACAGCGTCGTGTCGGTCTCAGCAAGAAATTCGGGGTGCTCGCTGCCGTCACCCGCCAACACAAAGTCACCAGTCTGGTAGCGAACGCCGGCCATCACGATCTGGCCCGATACCACCAGACATTCCTCTTCGTGATGATGCGCATGCTTGGGTACCCTGGCACCGGCATCGATGCGCCACAAGCTCGTCTGTGTGCCATCGGCCAAATTGGCGCGCAGCGGTTTGATCCGGACGCCCTCGCCAATTCGGTGCCAATCGCCCTCGTCGGCGCGAATGGCGGCAATGCCGGGGAGCACCGTGGCGCGATTGCTGGCTGCGAGCCGCTCGGTCAGACGGGCGCCGAGCGCGGCTTTACGAGCTGGGTCCAGAGCTGGATTTGGGAGGCGCTCCAGCACGTCACCGAGTAATTTCTCGTCGGTCATCGCTTCCGTTGGGTCAGTGGCCATGATGAACATCCTTTTGTTCCAGAAATCCGCGCATGCGCATCATGCCACGCCGGATCTGCGACTTGACGGTGCCTAAAGGCAGCCCCGTCCGGTCGGCCAGATCCTGGTGGCTCAGACCTTCGAGGAAGGCCTGCTCGACCAGCACACGCTGCGCTTCGGGCAGTGCCCGAAGTGCAGCGCGCACGAGGTCGCCTGATTGCCGGTCGGCAATCAGGGTCGCGCTTTCTGGAGCATCCGAGGCCAAGGCGTCGGCCAGATGCAGTTCCTGTTGCAAAGAACTGAAACGTTGCAGATCGCCCCGCCGGCGGCAGAGGTCGAGCGCACGCGAATGCGCCATCACCAACAGCCAGGCCGCCACGGAGCCGCGGGTCTCGCAATACTGCCCGGCTTGCTCGAAGGCCTGCATGAACACGTCGAGAACCACCTCTTCAGTGTCTTCGACGTTGCGGAGCACTCTGAGCGCCGTCGCATGCACTTTGTCGGCGAGGAGCTCAAACAACTCGCGTACTGCGCTCTGATCGCGCCGAACCATGCGTGCCACCAATTGCTGCGCCGGACTCTGGATCGGTGCGCGCACCAATCCGGGTTCCTCTATCGTTCTTAAAGCATTCATGCGATCACCCCGGTCATCCCGTCCTGACCTGTTCAGTGCTTAAGACCCACCTATTCGGAAAAATCTTTCGCGACCTGTCTTTCGTCAGGAACGATGATGTTTGCTGCATCCGATCGCCGGTCCGCCCCGTAGTGTGCTTTGGAACGAGTCCATGGTGGGCTCGACCGGAGACCTTCAATGCGAATGATGTATGCCGCCCTGGCCTTGGCGCTGGGCGGAGCTCTCTCTCAGTCATGCGTCGCGTCCAGCCATCGCGAGGCGCTGGCTGTCCTCAATGAGCCCTGTGCCGATACCACTGATATTTACGCCTGGGTCAGCCCCGGCCAGCACGACAAGCTGTACTTGATCGCCAATTTTCTGCCACTGCACGAACCGGGCCAGGGCAATCAGGGGCTGCGCGCCTGCAGCAACTATCGCTATGAATTTCACATTGGCAAGGGCGCGAGTCTGGCTGACGTGATGACGTATCGCGTCGAGTTCACGCTCGGTTATCCGACCGACGCGCCTGCAGGCCCCAATGACACGCCGCTCGGTGGCAACGAATTGCTGTGGCAGATCACGGGTGGTACGGAAACGTTCAAGGTCACGCGCGTACCGGCGCAAGGTGCGCCAGTAGAGCTTGGTACCGCATTGGACGTCGCGCCAAACAACCATGGGCCGCAAACGGATCGGTTGGTCAATGGGCTGGGGCCGTTTCAGGGTTATGAGTCCGGCAACAACACGAGCCGCGAAGTGGGCTTGTTCAATGACGCCTTCATCCAGGCGAATTATGTGCATGCCCTGCGTGGCGGCGGACGCGCGTTTGCCGGGCAGCGCGACGATCCGTTCTACTTGGATGAGAAGGGCATTTTCGACTTGGTGAACCTGTGCCAGAAGGGGCTGTTCAACCTGCCCGGCGCACGTGATACCGATTGCGAAGACGTATTCACGGGCTTCAACCTGTTCACGATTGCGCTGGAATTGCCGATCACGGAACTGTTCCCGAACGGCATCCCGCACAATGGCGAACTGCGCGCTGACAGCACCGACAGTCTGTTGCGCGTGTGGTTTCAGGTGAATCGTCGCGCGTTGGAAGTGGTTGATCCATTCGACAACCCAGCGGGCTTTCTGTATGCCGGGCCATGGTCGCAGGTCGGCCGCCAGGCCATACCGCTCTTCAACGCTGGCCTCGTTGGCACGCAACGGCAAACCAAGTATCTGCGCACCACGCCGGCCACGGACGTCACCAATTTTGGTGCAGACATCCTCTATCCGGTGCTGGTCCGTGACGCGGAGTTGCTCGGTATCTACGCGGCGCTCGGCATCGATCCTGGTGCCGCGGGGCTTAAAGGGCCGCGGCTCGACATCATCAACGCGATCAATCTGGGGCGACCGATTCCCGTGCGGGATGGGTCCACCGGGGACGTGCTGACGCTCGATGTGGCGCTCGATTCGCAGTTTCCGAACGGTCGCAGGTTGGAGGGCGGTAGCGCCCCGAATCGGGAGCAAGTCGATGTCAGTGACGCGCTGATCAGTCTGATTGTCGCCGGCAATCCGGCAGCTGGCGCAGGCGACGGCGTGGACGGCAACGACAAGAACTACCTGACCGAGTTTCCGTTTGTGCCGGCACCACATGAGGGTCTGAATGGCGGCCATGGCGGAACCAATCGCTTGCAGTAAGATGCAAGCTGGCGTCAGATCAGACTCAGCCGAAAGGTGCGCCCGCGATGTTCGCGGGCGCATGCTGTGTGTCACTGGCAGCGCGCAAACTTGGGTGGCTAACGTGCGAAATTGGTGTGGCAACTTGGCGATTGGGCTCGGCGCGATTGCGGCGCTGGCCGCGTTGGCCGCGTGCGCGCCACAGCATCAGTCTGGCGGCGGATCTGCGGGCGTTGCGGCGGATTGGTGCTTTCAAGGGGTGACCGCGCCATCGGCGGCCAGGTCTGATGGTGGCCGCTACCGCCAGGGATTTCGGTGGCTCGACCAAGCCAGGCAAACCGGTGATCCGGGCTTTCTGATTGCCGCGGCGGCCTGCGCCGATCTCAACGAGGCAGGTGGCGAATCAGCGCCAGCGTTGAGCGCTGATGCAAACGTCAATCTCCTGCGCATGCAAGTGATGATGAGTCGCCATGAGTTTGCGCGTGCGCAGGCTTATGGCGAATCGTGGCTGGCGACGGGCGAGGCACCGCCACTGGCAATGCTGCTGGTCAGCGACGCGTTGCTTGAGTTGGGCAGGGTGACCGAAGCAACCGAGCTCGCGAATCAAGCCATGCGCGCTCGGCCCGACCAGAATGCGTATGCGCGCGTCGCGCATTTGCGCTGGTTACATGGCGAAATCGAAGGCGCGAAAGCGATGTACCTGGACCTGTTGCAAAACCGCAATCCGGTCCATCCAGAAGTCAATGCGCAGCGCTTTTTGGAATTGGCCAAGCTCGTGCAGATGCAAGGCGATCAGGCAGGCGCCAGGGCGCTGGTTCAGGCAGGCCTTCGCGACCTGCCGGATCATCGCGACAGTCTGTTGTGGGTCGGCCGCACGGCACTCGCCGCGAACGATGCCGCCGCAGCACACGATGCGCTGCGTCGGCTCGAACAAGGGTTTGTCGATATTCCGGTTCTGGCGCTGAAGCGCGATCTGGCCCGCTTGGAACAGCGCGATGCCGAGATGCAGGCGCTGAATGCGCGAATCGATCAACTCGGGCGCCGGGGTGAGGGCTTCGCCTATGCCCTGGACTTGCTCGCGCGTCAAACGGCCCCAGAGCGTGCGCTCGCGTTGATTCAGGCGGAACGCCGCAGCCGTCACGGATTGGAACTGGACGCTGCCGAGGCCAACGCGCTCATGCAATTGGGCCGGGCCGATGCTGCGCTGCCTGCGATTGAACAGGCACTGCGATTTGGTACGCCCGAGCCCACGTGGCTGTCGTTGCGCGCCGAGATTCTGACGCGTCTGAATCGCCCGGAGGATGCGCAACTTGCGATGGCCAATGTTGCGGCGATCCAAGTGCTTCTGTCTTCGTCTGATCACACAATACCCCCAACTGCTCGGAGCCCATGATGCGACTCGCGCTGCTGCTGTTTGTGATGGCCCTCTACAGTGCGTCAGCTGTGGCCCATGAGCCGGGTGTCTCCAAGGGCTCGTATCAGCCGAACGGCGAGCAACTGGATGTGGTCTGGATGTTTTCCAGCCGCGAACTCGCGGCAATGCTCCCGGAGCTGGATCAAGGTTCAGCGAGTCCCAACAATGGTGATCTCGACTTGTTGGAGGTGCGCGCGGGGGCGGCACAGATTTGGAGCGCACTGGACATGCCCGCGGCGTGGCAGTCAGCGCATTGCACGACCAGTGCGCCGAGCATCGAGCGCGTCGAGTTCGACGGTGTGGCGATTCGCTTCCAGGCGCAATGTACCCCAGCGCTGCCCGCAAGCCTGACCTTGCCGTTTTTGGCCAAGCTTCGAGTCGGGCATCGGCATCTCGCCGAGATCGGCACGCCACCGCGCCTGCAAGCGTTATCAGAAGCCAATAGCACGCTGAATCTGGACCCAGCTGCTGCTGCCGCGCCCGGCGTACTGGCCTTGTATACGTCCGGCATCGAGCACATTCTGACCGGCCTCGATCACATGGCGTTTCTGCTGGGGCTGGTGTTGCTGCCGCTGACGTGGCGGCGGATGCTGCTGATGATCACGGCGTTCACGGTCGGGCACAGCATCAGTCTGGCGTTGGCGTTGCTTGCCGGGATCAGCATGAGTCCGGCCGTCGTCGAGCCGTTGATCGCGTTGAGCGTGGTGTATGTGGCGCTCGATAATCTGATCAGCAAGCAGGCGGGGAATCGCTGGTGGCTTTGTCTTCCGTTTGGGCTGATTCATGGCTTCGGCTTTGCTGGTGCGCTCGGCGCGATTCAGGCCAGTGGCCAGACACTGTTGCTCAGCCTGCTCAACTTCAATCTGGGGATCGAGACCGGACAGCTTGGCCTCGTCGCCGTTCTGCTGCCGTTGCTCGCGCTATTGCGTCGGGTCGATCAGCGACTGCAAGGCGATGCGCCGACGTTGCCGTGGCGGGTTGGGCACAGCATGGCGATTGCGAATGGGCTGCTGGTGCTCGCGGGCAGCCTGTGGTTTGTCGAGCGCGTGGGCTGGCTCACGTGACGGCGGTATCGGTATCGTCGCAATTATTCCGGCGGCGTGCTGCCAATGCGGGTGTGCCGGTTGAATCGCCGCAACTATGGAGCCTCTGAACAAGTTCAGAGGCGACGCGGGCCATGGATGGCCCGCCCAGAATCAAGCGCGCAAGTGCTTGATTCTGGGCATTGAGTCCGGACACGTGCCGGACTCAATGCGGGTCTGAAAGTCCAGGATGGACTTATTCAGACCCTCCCTATAAATCCGGCGCCCGGCAGTGCTGCTGGATGAAGGCTGCATGGTCGGGCATGACCTCTGCCGCGCGTTGCATCACGCCCTGAATGCCGCCAACGAATTGCTCAAGCTCGCGCTGGTCGAGCAGGTCGACCATCGGATGCCAGCCCTTGGGGATGACGTTTTGGCCGAGCAAGACCTGAATCCAGCTGACTTCGGTGAACAGTTCCTCCTGGTCGCGGAAAATGCGGCCATGCGATTTGAAGAGATCGATTTTGTGCGCCAGTGTGTCGGGAACGCCGTGTTCGCGACAGCGGATCCAAAACGGGCTGTCATCGCGCTCATTGGCTTTGTAGTGCAGCAGAATGAAGTCGCGTGCCCGTTCGAATTCGAATTGCACTTGCCGGTTGTATTCGGCGATATCGACTTCCGAGAAAGCGCGGGTCGGAAAAAACGCGACGAGTTTGGCGATGCTCGACTGAATGAAGTGGATGCTCGTTGATTCGAGCGGTTCCAGGAATCCACTCGACAAACCGATCGCGACACAGTTCTTGTTCCAGAAGCGCTTACGCATGCCGGTGACAAATCGGAGCGGTCGCGGTTCGGCCAACGCTTTGCCATCGAGATTGGCCAGCAGCGTCGCGGTCGCTTCGTCATCGCTGATGTAATCGCTGCAGTAGACGTAGCCATTCCCGATTCGATGTTGCAGCGGTATGCGCCACTGCCAGCCTGCCGTGCGGGCGGTCGAGCGGGTGTAGGGCGTAAATGGCGAGACCGAACTGCAAGGTACGGCCAGCGCGCGGTTACAGGGCAGCCAATCGCTCCAGTCGTCATAGCCTGTTTTCAGCGCCTGTTCGATTAACAGGCCGCGAAAGCCGGAGCAATCGATAAACAGGTCGCCGGTGACTTCCCGGCCATCATTGAGTCGGACGCTTTGAATAAAACCATCGTCAGGTCGCAGCACCGTATCGGTGATCTTGCCCTCCAGCCGCTGCACGCCGCGCGCCTCGGATAGACCGCGCAGATACCGTGCATAAAGACTCGCGTCGAAATGGAATGCGTAATAGATCTGCGACAGCGGCGAATTGGGCTTGTTGATGGGGCGCATGAAACGGTTCAGCCGCGAGGCGACCGTGTTGAACGTGTAGTCGCCCAGTTCGCCGGCCTTGCCTTGCTGCTTGAGTTTCAGCCAGTACTGATAGAACTGCACGAGTCCCAGATCGCGCCCGCCAACTGGGCCAAACGCGTGCATGTAGCGGTGACCGAGACGGGTCCAATCGACAAACTCGATACCGAGCTTGAAGCTGCCCTGGGTCTTCCGAATGAAATCGTTTTCATCGAGCCCGAGCGTGGCATTGAACAGCCGAATCTGTGGGATGGTTGCCTCCCCTACGCCAACGGTGCCGATTTCGTCGGACTCGATCAGGATCAGTTCGAGACCGCGCGGAAACAGTTTGGACAAGGTGGCGGCGGTCATCCAACCGGCAGTTCCACCGCCGACGATGACGACCCGTTGGATGGCTGACTCAGACATGGCAGGCAAGAATGGCAATGCAGAAGCACCGATCGTATCCCGCTGTCGGCAGAAAGTGCATGCATACGAATGCAGCGCGCCACCGACCGCTGCGACTGCAGACACGGCTGTGGCTGTTTGCGCTGTGCGTGTTGATGGCGGGGTTCGCTACGGCACGCGCGGCGTCGTTAGGGGACTGTGATCAGGCGAGCCACGCGACGACCTTGAGTGCCAGTGCCCCAGGTACCGCAACCGATGCCAGCGCCGTGTGGCTCAATGACCGGTTACTGCGTTGGCCGGGACTGTCCGGCGCGAATCAGTATCGGCTTTACGGCAGCGCGCGAGCAGCAGTGCAGGCCAGTGCCGGCAATGTTGTCGTCGGGGCGGCGTGGCAACTCCCGCTGACTGTCAGCGCCGAAGCGCTGCCGACGGATCTTGCCGCGCGGTATGCGTACCTGGGCTCGGGCGTGCAGTTGCAACTTGCTGAAAGCGATCGGCAGACGATGGCGTCGCAGCTCTCAGCGCAGTGGATCCTGGTTCAGGAAGACGCCAATCGTCGCGTTATTCGGGCAACGCATTTGCAATGGCCGGGCTACCTGGATGCACGGTTCGCCGCGGCTGCCGATGCGGCGCTCGGGACGTCGGTCGGCGCTGCCCAGACGCGTTTCAGGCTGTGGGCGCCGACTGCTCAGGCTGTCGCGGTCTGCCTGTACCCCGATGCGCGAGCGACGGCGACCGAACTGATAGACCTGCAGCCAGATACCGCGACCGGCGTGTGGTCTGTCGATTTGAATCGGGATCTGCACGGTCAGGTGTTTACGTATCTGGTCGATGTCTATGTCCGCGGCACCGGGCTCGTCCGCAATCGCGTCACGGATCCGTACTCGGTGTCGTTGACCGCCAACTCCAAGCGCAGCGGGATCTTGGACCTCAAACGCGCCGATACGATGCCCTTGCATTGGGGGCAGCGCGCCAAGCGGCTGCGACGCGCCCGTGCGACCGATATGGTGATTTACGAGCTGCATGTGCGCGATTTTTCGGCCAATGATCCGAGCGTGCCGGCCGATCATCGTGGCAAGTATTTGGCGTTCACGGATACCGACAGCCAGGGGATGCATCACCTGCAGGCATTGGCAGATGCGGGACTGACCGACGTGCATCTTCTGCCGGTATTTGATCTGGCGACGGTTCCGGAACTGAATTGTGCCGAGCCGGTCATCACCGGCAGCGGCGACAGTGGCAACCCACAAGCCATCATTCAGAATCAAAAATCCAACGATTGCTTCAATTGGGGTTATGACCCGTTTCATTTTACGGCTCCGGAAGGCAGCTACGCGACCGATCCCGAAGACCCCCGAGTCCGCGTGCGCGAGTTCCGGGCCATGGTGCAGGGCCTCAATCAACTCGGGCTCAGTGTGGGCATGGATGTGGTCTACAACCACACCAGTGCCGCCGGGCAAGACGCCAAGTCGGTGCTCGATCGGATCGTTCCGGGCTACTACCAGCGCCTGAACGCGCAAGGCGGGGCGGAGACGTCGACCTGTTGTCAGAACACCGCGACCGAGCACCTGATGATGGCCAAGCTGATGATCGACTCGACCGTGACCTGGGTGCGCGAGTTCGGGATCGAGTCGTTTCGGTTCGATCTGATGGGCCATCAACCGCGCGATGCCATGCTGCGTTTGCAAGCCGCAGTCGATGCGGCCCGTGATCGGTCGGTGCCGCTATTGGGCGAAGGCTGGAACTTCGGTGAAATCGCCAACGGATCGCGCTTTGTGCAGGCCTCGCAGCTGTCATTGAATGGCACGGGCATCGGCACGTTTTCTGATCGCGCGCGTGACGCCGTGCGCGGCGGCGGTCCGGGTGACAATGATCAGCGGCTGATTTCGGCGCAGGGTTACATCAACGGTCTCCTGTACGATCGAAACGCGCAAGGCAGCGGCAACACGCAGGACTTGATGCGGACGGCCGACCTGGTGCGTGTCGGGCTGGCCGGCTCGATTCGCAGTTACGAATTCCAGGACTACCTCGGGCAAACGAAGCGTCTGGAGCAGATTCAGTACGGTGGCAGCCAGCCTGCCGGCTACGTGCTGGAGCCAAGCGAGGTCGTCAATTACGTCGAGAATCACGACAATCAGACGCTGTTCGACATCAATGTGTTCAAGCTGCCGACGGCCACGAGCAAGGACGATCGCGCGCGCGCGCAAATGCTGGCCGTGGCCATCAACATGTTCAGTCAGGGCACAGCGTATTTCCATGCCGGCGTTGAGCTGCTGCGGAGCAAGTCGCTGGATCGGAACAGCTACGACTCGGGCGACTGGTTCAATCGTCTGGATTTCAGCGCTACCGACAACTACTTCGCCACCGGGCTGCCGCCACAGCAGGACAATGGGGCAACCTGGGGCTTGATGCGGCCCTATCTGAACAATCCGGGAATCAAGCCAGAACCCGCGCAGATCCGTTTTGCGCGAGCGATGTTTCTGGACTTGTTGCGAATCCGCGCCAGCACGCAGTTGCTGCGGCTGCCCACAGCAGCAGCGATCCATTCGCGATTGCGATTTGCCAACACCGGGCCGAGTCAGATTCCGACATTGCTCGTTGGTCGTCTCGATGGCCGCGGGTTGGTCGGCGAGCGATTTCAAGCGCTCACGTATCTGATCAATGTCGACAAGAATCCGGTTTCGATCACGATTGCCGACGCCGCGGATCAGGACTGGGTGTTGCATCCCGTGCAGCGCTCCCCTCGATCCGCTGATGCGCGGCTACGGAAGGATTCCCGCTTTGACCGTGCTACTGGCCGTTTCACGATTCCGGCTCGAACGGCCGCCGTATTCGTTCTGGAGTAACTCATGACCAACCAAATCGCCGCGCTGCTTGTTCTCGCTCTGATGTCCTGGTCCGGCACGTCGCTTCAGGCCGCCGAGCCCCCAAAACGTGCCGAACCGGTTGCCGTGATCGATTCGCCCGGCGAGGTTCTGCGCCTGGAAGTCGGGCTCGATGAGGGGCGCGCGAACTATTCCGTGCGACGCTTCGGGCAGCCGTTGTTTGCGCCGTCCCGATTGGGTTTTTTGCTTAGGGGTGTTGAGAAGTTGGAGCGGAACCTGGTCGTGACCGGAACCGATACGCGGCACGTCGATGAAACGTGGGAGCAACCTTGGGGTGAGTCACGCTTGGTGGTTAACCGGTTTCAGGAACTACGCGTGCATTTCGCTGAGACGCTGAAGGCCAAGCGTGTGTTCGATGTGGTGTTTCGGGTGTATGACGATGGCTTCGGATTTCGCTACGAGTTTCCGAAGCAGCGGAACATGAGTGAGTTGATCATTGACGATGAACTCACCGAGTTTCATCTGATTCCAAAGGCGACGGCATGGTGGATTCCCGCTGGCGAGTGGAATCGCTATGAGTATCTGTACAACACGACGCCGTTGACGGAAGTCGGGCAGGCGCACACGCCGATGACCGTGCGCACCGATCAAGGCCTGCACCTGTCGTTTCATGAAGCGGCGCTCGTTGACTACGCGTCGATGTGGCTGCGGCGGGTCGAAGGGCAGCGCTTCAAGGCGCAACTGGCGCCCGCTTCGGAAGGTTGGAAGGTGCGCCGGCAGACCCCTTTCAACACGCCGTGGCGCACTGTGACGATTGCCGATCAGGCTGGTGGGCTGGTCGAATCAAATCTGATCCTCAACTTGAATGAACCAAACAAGCTGGGTGACGTGTCATGGTTCCAGCCGGCGAAGTACGTGGGCGTTTGGTGGACGATGCATTTGGAACATGCGTCGTGGGCACGCGGGCCCAAGCATGGGGCGACAACGGCGGAGACCAGACGCTACATTGACTTTGCCGCGGCGAATGGATTCCGCGGCGTGCTGGTGGAAGGCTGGAACACGGGCTGGGATGGCAATTGGTTTGGTGATGGAAACGACTTCAATTTCACTCAGCCGACCGAAGACTTCGACTTGGAAGACTTGGCCGCGTACGCCAAATCAAAAGGGGTGCATCTGATTGGCCATCATGAAACCGGTGGCGCCGTGTCGCACTATGAGCAGCAATTGAAACCGGCGCTCGATCTGTATGCCAGGCTTGGCGTTGATGTCATCAAGACCGGCTATGTCGCCGATGCGGGTCAAATCGAGCGCTTTGATCGCTCGGGCGGCCCAGTCATGCGCGAATGGCATGATGGTCAGTGGATGTCGAATCATCATCTGCGAGTCGTTCAAGAAGCAGCAAAGCGCAAGATTGCGATCAACCCGCATGAGCCAATCAAGGATACGGGCTTGCGGCGCACTTACCCGAATTGGGTTGCCCGCGAAGGGGCGCGCGGCATGGAATACGCAGCCTGGGGGAATCCGCAGAACCCGCCCGAGCACGAGGTCAATTTGGTGTTCACCCGGATGTTGTCTGGGCCGATGGACTACACGCCTGGGATCGTGTCGCTGCAAGGTCGGGCAAGCCCGATTCCGTCGACGCTCGCCCGCCAATTGGCTTACTACGTCGTGATTTACAGTCCGATTCAGATGGCCGCTGATCTGCCCGAGCACTATGCGGCGCGTCCCGATGCGTTTCAGTTCATCAAGGATGTGGCGGTGGACTGGCAGGAGACCCGAGTGCTGAACGGCGAAGTGGGCGACTACGTGACCATTGCGCGCAAGGACCGCCACAGCGAGCAGTGGTTCTTAGGCGCATTGACGGACGAGCAGGGGCGGGTGTTGAACGTGCCGTTGTCCTTTCTCAGCGCCGGGCAAAAATATCGCGCCGAAATCTATGCCGATGGCGCCAAGGCGCATTACCTCGACAATCGGTTCGACTTTCGCACGGAGCAACGCGAGGTCACCGCCGATACCGTGATCAGTATTCGGCTAGCGGCGGGCGGCGGGCAGGCGATCCGGTTTGTGCCGGTGGAGTAGGGAGTTGGTTTGCTTCGAGTACCCCGGCGCTGTCGCCTGGGCTGGCGGCGAGCGCCATTCGCATTGTTTTGTAGGAGGGGCTTCGGGTCCGAACCGATCTTGCGGCGAGATTGGTTCGCGGCTGAAGCCGCTCCCACAAAAACCGCATGACCTTCAGGCCCGAACAAACTTGCGGCGAGATTGGTTCGCGGCTGCAGCCGCTCCGACAAAATCGATTGAGCGAGGCTCAACCGAAATCGTATGCCATGACCTTTTCGGGTTCCTGCAGGAAGTTGCCCTGCACGAAATTGACGCCACACGAGAACAGGATCGACATGCTGGCTGCGTCTTCGACGAACTCGGCAATCGTAACTTTGTCGATGCTACGGGCCATGTCACAGATTTCGCGAATCTTGGCCTGATTGTCCTTGTTGCGTGGCAATTCTGCCATGTACGTGCGGTCGATCTTGATGTAATCGGGGTCGACCAGCTTCAGCGTTTGCTGGGAGTTCAAACCGCTGCCGTACTGCTCGATTGCAAACGCGCAATTCAGTTGTTGCAGGCCCTTGCGGAATTCGCGTACGGATGAAATCGACGCGCCGATCTTGCTTTCGGGCATCTCGAAAACCAGTGATTGCGCGCGCAGGCGCGCTTGCGCCAGTTGGGCGCCGATCCACGGGATCAACTTGGGGTCTTCGATCGATTTTGGCGTGATTTTGATGAAAAACGTGCTGCGGCGTTTTTCGCGCTCACGCTCCATCGCAACCCTGATGGCCTTGCTGATCACCCAGCGGTCGATGGCAGGCATCAGGCCATGGCGGTCGGCAATCGGCAGGAAGAAATTCGGCATGATCTCGCCCTTCGGACCATGCAGACGAATCAGGATTTCGTAGAACTCGCCATCTTCGCCTTGCAGCGAAATGACGGGCTGATAGAACAGCACAAAGCCGTCGTGAGCCAGCGCATCTTTGACCAGGTTCAGCCAGGCGCGATGCTTTTCGGCATCGGCCTTCTCCTGCGCAGCCGGATCGTGCACCGTCAACCGATTCCCACCTTCGGCCTGCGCCGTTCGCAGCGCCGACGCGGCTTCGGCCATGATGGACTCGGGTTTGGCAATCTTCTCGCCAATCAGCAAGCCGCCCGCGCTGACGAGCACATTGATTGAGCGTTGATTCAACTCGAACACATGCTCAACAAAGGCGCTCAAGAGCTTCTTGAATGCCGCTTCCGCTTGATCATGGCTGACTCGCGACAGAATCGCCGCGAAGGTATGTTCGCCAATGCGGCCAATGATGGCCTTGTTGCCAAGTGCCTGCTGAATCACTTTTGCCACGTCGGCGAGCAGCAAATCGGCGTTCGCCACGCCGACGGTCTCCAGCACCTTCTTGTAACCGTCTGGTTCGACCAGGACGAGCGCAAGATCGCTCTTGCCCGAGGCGGCCTCGGCCGCGATGCGGTCGATCTCGATGAGAAAGTGCGCGCGGTTCAGCATGCCAGTCGCCATATCGATCTGTTTCAGGCGAGCAAGTTCTGCCGCCTGTTCGGCGCTGCCTTCGTTCTGGCGGAACGTAATCTGGAGGCAGGGCTCCCCTTCGAAGGTGGCCTTGTCGAACACCATGACGGCGTCGAACTCGCTACCGTCCAGTTTTTGCGCCTTGATTTCGAGGCGATCGGGCGGGTCTTCGCCCTTGGACAGCCGCTTCAGCAGCGTTTTGAAGCTGTCGGCGTGACCCCCGCCGATCATGTCCAGCATGGGGTTGCCTTCAATCTCTTCGAAGGACTCGTAGCCGAACATCTCGAGATAGGCCCGGTTTGCCCGCACATGCATGCCTTCGTGAATGAAGGCGATCGGCTCGCTGGACGAGTCGAGCAGGGCGTCACATCGCTTTTCGACTTCTCTCAAGGCAATTTCGAGCTTGCGCACGGCGCGGCGCATGCTGACATCTTCAAATTCACGTTTGACGATTCGTTGTACATGTTCCGGGCGGCTGCGAATGGCCGCGGCGCGTGCGCCTGTCTGGAACACATTCATCATGGTTTCTTCGTTGACCTCGGCGAGCAGCGCAATGACGGCAATATCTTTGCCGGAGCGCACCACCGCTTCGACTGTTTCGGTCAGCGTCGGGCGACGGTTGGCAGAGCTGCATAGCACCAGATCCGGCGGTGTGTCGGTGATCATCTGGGTCAGTTGCGGCAAACTTTCGGCGCGGCTCGGGCGCACCGGAATGCCCCCGTTCCGGAGCATGCTTACGAGTTGTTCCGCAGTCTCCATGGAGTCTTCCACCATCAGGAGACGAACGACTTGTTCTTTCTGCATACCACCAACCTGGACGTAGGCTGCCTTTGTAATCGATTCCGGTGGGCGCTGCCAAGCCTTAATTGGGTGGTTGCCCCAACCGGCCCTGGGAAAACGCGTGTCCCGGGTGCTTTTTTCACTGCAAATCCGCCTTCGGACAGAAGACGCGCCCGATGAATCAATCACTTGCGTGATTGATTGGCGGCTGCGCCAGGCCCGGTGCAACCGAACAGGCTGGTATCCATCGGCCGACTAAGGCTGAAAGGCGGGCGTTTTGGCCGGTTCCCCAGCGATCTCGCGCACGAATTTTGGCACCAGATAACCCGGCAGACTGTTTCGGAGTCCACGTTCTAGTGCGGCAGCCTCCGTTGCATCGACCTCGAAATGGGCGGTCCCGGCCACCCGGTCCAGCAGATGCAGGTAATAAGGCAGCACGCCGAGTTCGATCAGTCGTTCGGACAGTTCGGACAACGATTCCAGCCGATCGTTGACTCCACGGAGCAACACACTCTGATTGAGCAGCTGGACGCCGGCTTGCCGCAGATCGGACAGCGCCTGCCCGACTGGGGCATCGAGCTCCTGGGCATGATTGGCATGAATCACCATGACCTGCGTTTTGGGGCTGTTTCGAAACAACTGTAACAAGCCGGAGTCGATCCGTTCCGGGAGGACGATCGGCAGCCGGGTGTGGATCCGAATGCGCCGGATCGACGGCAATTCGGCCAGCGCCTCATAGAGCGACGCCAGTTTTGCATTCGACAATGACAGCGGATCGCCGCCAGAAAGCAGCACTTCGTCAATATCGGTACGGTCCCGCAGATACGACAGCGCCGGGCGCCAATGGTCCTTGGCGGCCGTTTCGTCGGCGTACGGAAAATGTCGGCGGAAGCAGTACCGGCAATGAATGGCGCAACTGCCCGTGGCGATCAGCAAGGCGCGGCCCTGGTACTTGTGCAGGACGCCGTCACCCGCTTTGGCTGCCGCGTCGCCAACGGCATCCAAGTTGAATCCGGGGACCGGACGGTCCTCGGCATTGAGGGGCAAAACTTGCCTGAGCAGTGGGTCGTGACGGTCGCCCCGGCGCATTTTGGCCACATAGCCCCTCGGCACGCGCAGGGGAAATGCCGCGAGACCGGCGTCTGCCAAGTCTGCCGCCAAGTCGGTAAGTCCAAGCAGATCAAGCAGTTCCAGCGGGTCGGTGACCGCATCGCGCCACAACCGACGCCAGTCGGCGGGCTCGGGTTTCTTCGAATTGCTAGTTCCCGGTATCATTTCCAAGTCTCGCCGGGCGTCCGGCTCGGCAGCAAAGACTTTCTATTCTAGCCGCGCTTCCTGCGGCATTTCGATTTGGAGCAAAAAACATGGCCAGCTATGGCATGAATGACGTCAAGAACGGTCAGAAGATCATCGTCGAGAATCAGCCGTGCGTGATCATTGATACCGCCTACGTCAAGCCCGGCAAGGGCCAGGCGTTTACCCGCGTGAAGTATCGGAATATCAAGTCGGGTCGCGTGGTGGAACTGACCATGAAGTCCACCGACAGCCTGGAAGCAGCCGACGTCGTCGATACCGACATGGAATACCTGTATAGCGATGGCGAGTTCTGGCACTTCATGGACCCGACCTCGCACGAGCAGTTCACCGCCGATCAGGGCGCCATGGCTGATTCTGCCCAATGGCTGAAGGGCAATGAGACGTGCATCGTCACGTTGTGGAACAACTCCCCGCTGATCGTCGCAGCACCGACCTTTGTCGAACTGCAGATCGTCGAGACCGATCCGGGTCTGCGTGGCGACACTTCGGGTGGTGGTGGCAAGCCGGCAAAGCTCGAAACGGGTGCAACCGTGCGCGTGCCGCTGTTCGTCCAGAACAACGAAGTCATCAAGTGCGATACCCGCACTGGCGAATACGTTGGTCGCGTGAAGTAAAGCGATGCTTGAACCCTGCGATTTGCTGATCGAGGCCGGGCATGTGGTGCCAGTGGTGCCGCATGCCGTCGTGCTGCCGGATCATGCCGTCGCAGTCACGGCCGGCCGAATCATGGCCGTCCTGCCCATTGCCGAGGCGCGCGCGCGGTTTCGGCCAGCAGCGGTGATCAGCCGGCCGCAGCATGCGCTGCTGCCCGGTCTCGTCAATCTGCATTGCCATGCCGCCATGACGGTCATGCGCGGTCTGGCTGACGATCTGCCGTTGATGCGCTGGTTGCAAGAGCACATCTGGCCCACTGAAGCAGCATTCGTGGGTCCCGAATTGGTTCAAGACGGCATTACGCTGGCCGCCGCCGAAATGCTCCGCGGCGGGGTGACCACGGTCAATGACATGTACTTCTTTCCCGATGTCGCGGCGCAGGCGTTTGCGCGGGCCGGTATGCGGGCAACGATCGGCTTGATTGTCATCGAGTTTCCGTCCGCCTGGGCCCAGAGTCCGGCGGAGTATTTCGACAAGGGGCTGTCGGTTTACGGTGAATGCAAAGACTTGCCAGGCATCCGCTTTGCGTTCGCGCCGCACGCGCCGTACACCGTGTCGGACGAGAGTTTCGAACGCATCCGCGTGCTGAGCGATCAGCTTGACCTGCCAGTGCACGTACATGTGCACGAGACGGCATTTGAAGTGGACGATGCCGTGCGCCAGCGCAACGAGCGCCCGCTGGCGCGCTTAAAGCGGCTCGGTCTGGTCAACAGCAACCTGATTGCGGTGCACATGACCCAGCTCAGCGATGCCGAAATTCAATTGGTCGGCGAGCAGGGCGTCAGCATTGCGCATTGCCCCGAGTCCAACCTGAAGCTCGCGAGCGGGTTTGCGCCGATCGAACGCCTGCGTCGAGCCGGCGCGAATGTTGCAATCGGAACCGACGGCTGCGCGAGCAATAACGATCTCGACCTGCTTGGCGAGATTCGAACTGCCGCCCTGCTGGCCAAAGCGGTGGCGCAGGACGCGGCGGCGATCGACGCGGCGTATGCGCTGCAGATGGCCACGTTGAACGGTGCGCGGGCATTGGGACTGGACGCCGAAATCGGATCGATCGAGGTGGGCAAGTCGGCTGACTTGATCACGGTGGATCTGAGTCGTTTCGATGTCTTGCCGGTTTACAGCGCAATCTCGCAACTCGTTTATGCGAGCAATCGTCGTGACGTTTGCGATGTCTGGGTTATGGGCGAACCGCGCGTGCAAGACGGCGCGCTCTGTCACTTCGATCCCAATGCGCTGGCCGAACTGGCGCGGCGCTGGGGCCAGAGGATTGCTGCACGATGAGCGTTGACGCTGCCGAGATTGCGAAGTTCGATGAGCAGGCTGCGCGCTGGTGGGATCGTGATGGTCCGTCGCGGGCTTTGCATGATCTGAATCCGGAGCGCCTTGCTTTTGTGTCCGAGCGGGCGCCACTGTCTGGCAAACGCGTGCTGGACCTGGGTTGCGGTGGTGGCATCCTGTCCGAGGCGCTGGCCCAGGCTGGTGCCGATGTGGTGGGAATCGATCTCTCCGCCGAGCAGATTCAAGTGGCGCAATTGCATGCGCTCGAATCGGGTTTGAAAGTCGACTATCGGCATGTCGGCAGCGCCGAACTCGCAACGGCTGAACCTGGTTCCTTTGACGCGATCGTCTGTATGGAAATGTTGGAGCACGTGCCTGATCCGGCTGCGATTCTCGCCGATTGTCAGGCGCTTCTGAAGCCGGAAGGTGACTTGTTCCTGTCGACCATTCATCGTGGTCTGAAGAGTTTCCTGTTCGCGATCGTTGGTGCTGAGGAAGTCCTCAAATTGCTGCCACGTGGCACACACCGATACGCACAATTCATCAAGCCACACGAACTGGCGCGCGGTTTGCGCCAGGCTGGCTTTGACTTGCAAGCCCTGTCTGGGCTGCACTACGACCCAATCCGGCGTCGTGCCTGGCGCAATCAGGACGTGTCGGTCAATTATCTGATGCACGCCCGCAAACACTCATGACCCAAGCCATTGAAGCGGTGCTGTTCGATCTGGACGGCACGCTACTCGACACGGCACCAGATTTCCTGGCTGCTGCCAATGCCACCCGCGCCGAATTTGGTCTGCCGGAGATGGACTTTGATGATCTCCGCCCCGTGGTGTCTCGCGGTGCCCGCTATATGGTGCAGGCGGCGTTTCCGGGCATCAGCGAGGCTGAATTGGAGGCGCGGATTCCCGTCTACCTCGGGCACTATCGGGCCCGCATCGCCGATCAGACCGATTACTTCGCTGGGATGGACGAAGTAGTCGAGCAATTGGCGGCGCGCGGCATCAAGATGGCCATTGTGACTAACAAGCCCACCTGGTTGGCGGAACCGCTGATCGCCGAGTTGGGGCTCGATGTGCGGTTTCCAGTGTTGGTCTGCGGCGATACCCTGGCAGTGCGCAAACCCGATCCGGCGCCGTTCCTGCTGGCAGCCGAGCGGCTCAACGTCACCGCATCGGCCTGCCTGGTGGTCGGCGATGATTTGCGCGATATCGATGGCGCAAAAAACGCCGGCATGCGCAGCATGGCTGCCGCCTACGGCTACATTCAAGCCCACGACCCGGTTGCGGCTTGGGCGGCCGACTGGACGATCGAGACACCGCTGGAATTACTCGACCATTTGCCATGACCGATGCCGCGGCCGACATAGCCGAGGCGTGGCAACAACGTTGGCCGGCTTTGCGGCTTGCGCATTTGTTTGCATCGGGCGGTGAATCCGAGCGCGGCCTGCGTTGGGCATTACTGGTCTTGGAATGCGCCGCCGCAAGATTTGGCGTGTCGGATCGGCGGGTAGCGAGCCAGAAACTGCAATTTTGGACGGAAGCGCTGGATGCGGCCGCTCGTGGTCAAGCCAGACACCCGCTCTTGCTCGGACAAACCTGGCCGGCAGCGACCGCGCGGCTGCCCGAGTTGCTCCATGACGACCTGGAGCGGGCCCGTCCAGAGACGCTGCAGCAGCGCCTGGAGCGCCTGTCGCAGGCGGTCGCGCAGGCCTGTCCCGAGCCCACCGAAGCGTTGCTGAGTCTGACGCTGCTTGCGAGCTACTACGCGCTGGCCGAACAGGAACAGCTGCCGCTGGCTGAGCCACCGTTGGCACTGCTGCTCAGCGGCGGCGGCGCCGACCCGCGGCCATATCATGAATTGTCATCAGGACTGGCCCGCGCGCTCGCGCCGCGCTGGAATGCGCAGCCCAAAGCCTCTTGGCAGGGCCGCAGGGGTCAGCGGGTCCTGGGACTCGAGACCTTGTACTGGCTCGGATCAGACCTATTTCCCGAGTTCGAAGCCGGGCGCCTGTCGGCGCTTCGGCGCAGTTGGCGCGCCTGGCGCGCCGCTTCAGGATTGGCATGATGAACGAGATCAACCAAGCAAACTGGTCGCTGGATGCAAACCCGGCTGACGCCACGTCGGCTGACGCAACGAAATTGCTGCCTGATATTGCCGCGGCCAAAGCGGCGCAGCGCGGCGTTCTGCAATGGGTTGGCATGCGCAACGTACGAGCGCCGCTGCTGATTGCCGCAAGTTCTGGTGCGGCTGCCGAACGAGTAGCCGCATCGGTCGACGTTTACGTCAATCTGACCGACGCCGACGCCCGCGGCATTCATATGTCCCGGCTGTATTTGCTGCTCGAGTCGCTTGCCGAAGTACCGGTCAGCAGCCAGAGCCTGCGCGACTTACTGGGCCGCCTGATCGAATCGCAAGCCGGACTCGCCGATGCCGCGCGGATCGTGCTGCGGTTCGACCTCATGCTCCGGCGCCGGGCGCTGAAGAGCCAACTCTCTGGTTGGAAAGCCTATCCGGTGCGCATGGATGCACGCCTCGGGGCAGATGGTTTGCGCGTCCAGCAAGAGCTACGCATTGCCTACTCCAGCACGTGCCCGATGTCGGCCGCGTTGTCGCGCCAGATTCAGCGTGAGCACTTCGAGCACCACTTCGGCCAGTCGTCGCAGGTACCCGTCAGCGCCGTCGCGGAATGGCTGGAACAGGAGTCTGGCCTTGCGGCCACGCCGCATGCGCAGCGCAGTCAGGCGGTGCTCAACCTCAGTTGGCAGCCGGACGTCGCCAACTGGCCCGTGCTGGCGCTGATCGATCAAGTCGAGCAGGCCCTGGCCACGCCCGTGCAAACCGCGGTCAAACGCATTGACGAGCAGACGTTTGCGCGCCTGAACGCCGAAAATCTGATGTTCTGTGAAGACGCCGCGAGACGGGTGGCCACGGTGTTGCGCGGCGTGCCATCGTTGGCTGATTTTGAGGTGGACGTGGCGCACTTCGAGAGCCTGCATGCCCACGATGCGGTGGCGGTAGCGGTGCGTTGAGGCGCATTGTGCCGAATTTGGCGCGTGCTCAGGTCTGGTGCGGTGGGGCTTCTGGCGATGAATCGTCAGTCGCAGGAGTCTGCGGGTTCGGGTTTTGGCCCCACCAGAAGCAGTCGGCGAAATGTTCTGGCACCGGATCAAGCCCGCCATCGCACAACGGCTGGCACCGACAGAGGCGCGCCCCGGCGGCGACGGAACCGCGCAGGGCGCCGAAGTCGCGGATGGCGCCCATCGCATACACCGAACAGCTCGGATAGAACCGGCAGCGCTGGCCAAGCATTGGGCTGATGAAGCGCTTGTAGCCGCGCAGGGCAGCCAATAACAGAGCTTGAAGCATTTTGTCGGGGGCAGGCGAAAATCGTGACCCATTGTTGCCGAGATTGCGACCTTGCGATATAACACGCGGCCTTTTTTGTGCCGGCAGGCCAAGTTGGAGGTCGACAAATGCTTGAAAAAACCTTTGTTGGCGTCGCAAACTAAGTCTGTCTCCGTCAAATCAAAGACTTAGGTCGTTCATTTGACGGCGTGCCAGCGAACCACCGACTGAAATGGTGCGGTCGATGCGCGCTGGCCTGTGTGGCGAGATGCGTTTCCTGTAGTCAGGACCAAGAGGAATTAGAAATGGCGAAGCCAGCTGCCAAGTCAAAACCCGCCAAGAAGCCCGTGCCCAAAGCCGCTCCCAAGCCGGCCGCCAAGCCCAAAGGCGTGGTTGCCAAGTTGGTGGATGCCCTGAAGGGCAAAGCCAAGCCAGCAGCCAAGGCCAAACCGGTAGCGAAGCCGGCAGCCCCTGCCAAAAAGGCAGCTCCGGCGAAACCGGCCAGTAAGCCGACCAAAGCGGCGGCTCCAGCCAAGAAGCCGACCCCACCGGCCAAACCTGCCGCGAAGCCCGCGCCCGTTGCCAAGCCGGTCGCCAAGCCCGTAGCGAAGGTCGTGGCGCCGGTCAAACCAGAGCCACCGGCGAAAGACAAAGCCGTCAAACCAGCAGCGGCGCCCGCGCCAAAACCGGTTGCCGAAAAAGTAGAGGCAAAGCCGGTCAAAGCACCGGTTGCTCCTGCCAAGCCTGCGCCCAAGACGCCAGCTCCAGCTGCCGGCAAACAAGACAGTAAAGCGAAGACAATCCCCGCCCCGGTCCCCGCGCCAGCTCCAGAGCCCGCGGAGCCGGTCATCAAGGCGGTGGCCGTCGCGAAGTCGGCCAATTCGGTCGTGAAAGCCAAAAAGGCCCCTCAAACTGCGCAATCCATGAGAAAAATTGAAGCCCTGCCCAGCGTCGTTAATCTGCCGGAAAATTACAAACCGTCCCCTGGCGAGGACTACATGAGCGTGCAGCAGCTGGAGTACTTCCGGCGCAAGCTGCAAAACTGGCGCAATGAGCTGGTTGAAGAGTCGAAGCAAACCATCGACAACCTGCGCGATGAAGTCCGCGACATTGGTGACGAAGCCGAGCGTGCCACCCGCGAAACCGAAAATTCGCTGGAGCTCCGCACACGCGATCGCTACCGCAAGCTGATCTCGAAAATCGACGACAGCCTGAATCGGATCGAATCGGGTGACTACGGCTTTTGCGTGGACACTGGTGACGAGATCGGTCTCGAGCGTCTCGAAGCCCGCCCGACCGCCGAGCGCACCCTCGACGCGCAGGAACGCTGGGAACATCGTCAGCGCCAGATGGGCGACTGATCGGCTCGCGTCGGTGCTGTTAGACAAGAAAAACCCGACTGTTCAGGCGGGTTTTTTCTTGGAGCGCTTGCTGGCTAGTGCCTGTGTCCGGCCGGCACGGATTTGGGCGAGCTTTTCGGCAATGCGCGCTTCGATGCCTTGCTCGGTTGGGCGGTAGAAGACTTGCTCGCCGAGTTCGTCCGGGAAGCACTCCTGATCGTACGCAATGCCACCGGTCACATCTGGGTCGTACTGATACTGCTTGCCGTAGCCCAAGTCGCGCATGAGTTTGGTCGGCGCATTTCGAAGTGCCAGCGGCACCGGCAGCGAGCCGGTTGCCACGACGTGTTGCTGCGCGGCCTTGAATGCGACGTAGGCCGCGTTGCTCTTCGGCGCCATGGCGAGATACAGCGCAAGACTCGCCAGCGCCAGGTCGCCCTCCGGCGAGCCAAGTCGGTCGAAGGTCTCCCATGCGGCCACCGCGCGCTCGATCGCTGATGGATCGGCGAGCCCAATGTCCTCGATCGCCATGCGCAGCAGTCGCCTGGCGAGATAGCTCGGATCGCACCCGCCATCGAACATGCGCGCGATCCAGTACAAGGCGGCATCGGGATTCGAATTGCGAACCGATTTGTGCAACGCCGAGATCTGGTCGTAAAACGCCTCGCCGCCTTTGTCGAAGCGACGAACGCGATCGGCCAAGGCCTGACGCAGAATATCGTTCTCAACGACGCCGCTGCCCGCGAGGTCAGCGACCACTTCGAGCAGACTCAGCGCCCGCCGCACGTCACCATCGGCAGCATCGGCGATCCATTGCAACTGCTCGGCGTTCAGCGCCAGACCGGCCGCTCCGAGCCCTCGTTCGGAGTCCTGCAATGCTTGTTCCAACGCGCGGACCAGGTCAGCCGGCGCCAACGCGTCGAGCACAAAGACACGGCAGCGCGACAGCAATGCGCTGTTCAGTTCGAAACTCGGGTTCTCGGTCGTGGCGCCAATGAACGTAATGTGCCCCGCTTCAATGGCGGGCAGAAAGGCATCCTGCTGCGCCTTGTTGAAACGATGCACCTCATCGACAAACAGCAGCGTGCGCTCGCCAAGTTGAAAGCGCTCCCGGGCCGCACCCAGAACGGCGCGCACCTCGGCGAGATTGGCCATGACCGCACTGAGCGCCACGTAATGTGCATTGGAGCTGTGCGCCAACATGCGCGCGAGCGAGGTCTTGCCGCAGCCGGGCGGGCCCCAGAACACCATCGATGGCAAACGCCCCGACGCCACCGTGCGCCGAAACGCGCTGCCGTCGGCCAGCAAACGACTCTGGCCGACAAACTCCTCGAACCGCCGGGGCCGCATGCGCTCGGCCAGCGGCACCAGCGGGTTGATGGTCACACCAGATCTTCAGCGTTGTCGCCGCCAACACTCCACAATCGTTCCAGGCCATAGAACTCGCGGATGCGCGGCAGCATGACGTGCACAACGATGTCGCCGAGATCAACGAGGACCCATTCGGCCTCGCGCTCGCCTTCGACGCCGAGCGGCATCATGCCGGCCTTCTTGACGAACTTGACCACTTCATCGGCTAGGGATTTGACATGGCGCGTCGACGTGCCGCTCGCGATCACCAGCAGGTCGGCGAACGACGCGCGCCCGCGCACGTCGATTTCCTTGACGTCTTTGGCTTTCAGATCGTCCAGAGCGTCGATGACGAGTTTGCGGAGGCGGCCGGTTTCACCGGTGAAGCCACCGTCTTTCTTGGCGGCCGCTTTGGGTTTGGTCGCAGGCAGTGCACTGACCGGTTTCGCGGCTGGCTTCTTGGCGGCGACGCCCTTCTTGGCCGACACGCCTTTTTTCGCGGACACCTTGCGTGCGCCCGCGGCAGGCTTGCGACCACCCGTTGCGGGCTTCTTCTTTTTGCTGGGATCCACCGCGGCTTTGCTGGTCTTCTTGGCCGGGGCGCGCTTGCTGGCTGCCTTCTTGGCCGCCGCCTTGACGGTGCCGCGCTGTTTGCTTGTTGCCGAAGTGCTGGTGTTCAAAGGACGGATCCCATCTCGATAGGCAGCCCAGTGCTGCGCGGCGATTATAACCGCGGCGCCATGGCCTCGTGATGAACCAATGCACGGTGCAGCCGCGGCTGGCAGAATGGGCGTTTTCCGGAGACTCCGCATGACCAAGTCCCTCGCCGAATTGGCCGCCCAGGCCTGTCAGCCCCTGCGTGGCGTTGTCCACCAACTGCCCGAAGCCGAGGTCGTCAAGCATTTGAATCTATTGCCAAATTGGACGCTGGAGCGCGGTCAGATTGTCAAGCGTTTCGAGTTCCGGAACTACTACGAGACCATGGCGTTCGTGAATGCGGTGGCCTATGTCGCCCATCAGCAGGACCACCATCCGGACTTGCAGGTCAGCTATAACCGCTGCGAAGTCCGCTACAACACCCATGACGTCGGCGGACTGTCGATTAACGATTTTGTCTGCGCCGCCAAGATCGAGTGCCTGCTGCTGGCAGGCCGTTGAAAACCGCCCATCCTGGGCGTTTTTCAACTCGCGAGTCCGGCACATGTCCGGACTCGCTCTCGCCGAATCAATCACTGGCCTGATTGATTCGCGGTTGCGCCATCCATGGCGCAAGGTAGTTAGCCGTTGAAAACCGCCCATCCTGGGCGTTTTTCAACTCGCGAGTCCGGCACGTGTCCGGACTCGCTCTCGCCGAATCAATCACTGGCGTGATCGATTCGCGGTTGCGCCATCCATGGCGCAAGGTAGTTAGCCGTTGAAAACCGCCCATCCTGGGCGTTTTTCAACTCGCGAGTCCGGCACGTGTCCGGACTCGCTCTCGCCGAATCAATCACTGGCGTGATCGATTCGCGGTTGCGCCATCCATGGCGAAAGGTAGTTAGCCGTTGAAAACCGCCCATCCTGGGCGTTTTTCAACTCGCGAGTCCGGCACATGTCCGGACTCGCTCTCGCCGAATCAATCACTGGCGTGATCGATTCGCGGTTGCGCCATCCATGGCGCAAGGTAGTTAGCCGTTGAAAACCGCCCATCCTGGGCGTTTTTCAACTCGCGAGTCCGGCACGTGTCCGGACTCGCTCTCGCCGAATCAATCACTGGCGTGATCGATTCGCGGTTGCGCCATCCATGGCGCAAGGAAGCGGGCTGTCTGGAAGAAGACTGCTAGATCTGGCCGCCTGAGCACGCGCAACCGTCCGAAGCCCCTTTTCTTTGGTCCAGGAATGTCGGAGCATCGGAGGGTGGGAGCCGACATCGGAGCGCATCATGGCAACAGAAAAAAAACCGGGGATTTTGAAAGACATTGGGGCCGCCGTACGCGACCTCTTCGCCAGCAACAAGATTGACGATGCCGAGCGGCTTACGCTTGAGGTGTTGTTCGGTCTGCTGGGCGCGCTGGCGCGGGCGGACAGTATCGTGACCAGTCACGAGACCGATCTGGTCAACAGCCTGATGGATGAGTTGGACCTCGCCATTGCCGGCCGTCGCGTGGCCAAAGAATCGTTCGATCGCGGCCGCCAGAATCAACTGGATGCAAAAACCGAGATCAATCGGTTCCTGGTCGCGTATCCCGTTGGTACGCCCGAAGTCGGCAAGCTCTACGACGCGCTGTTGCGCCTGGCTGCCGCCGATGGCCGCATCCGCCCGCGGGAAGTGGAATTTCTCGAAGTGGTCACGATTGCCCTTGGATTCACGGCCGACACCCTGAAGGCGCGGCTCAAGATCATTGCGCCCAGCGCGCTCTGACCGAACGTGCCCTGACAGGCTCAGGGTGCCGGACAATCGGCACCCTCGCAATGTTGCGTAGACCCGTAGACCCGAGACCCGTGGGCCTCTGCCGACGCAATTTGTTCGGCGCAAGCGGTTTTGAGCCCATAGCCATAGGCAAACCGCCCAGCGTGCCAGACAACAAGTGAATTCTCAGAGGTCGGTTTTGGCCACTGGCGACATTCTTTGACGATCCGCGCTGCCGATTTCGGGGCAATTCGCCGCGGATTTGACTCAACTCAGGCTTAGGCCCAGGCCGACCGCTAAACTTTGCGGTTTCCGATGACGACATCCTTTTCACATGGCAGCATTTGACACCGAGCGCGTGCTCGCAGTCCGGCATTGGACGCCGGCCTACTTCAGCTTCACGACTACCCGTAGCGCGGGACTTCGATTCGAGAACGGCCAGTTTGTCATGATCGGCCTGATGGTCAATGGCAAGCCGTTGATGCGGGCGTACTCGATTGCCAGCGCGAATTGGGAAGAGCAGATGGAGTTCTTCTCGATCAAAGTGCAGGACGGTCCGCTGACCTCTCGCCTCCAGCACATTCAGCCGGGCGAGGACTTGCTCGTCAGCAGCAAACCGACCGGAACGTTGCTGATCAGCGATCTCGAGCCGGGCCGAAATCTGTACCTGTTGGCGACGGGCACGGGGCTCGCGCCGTTCTTGTCGATCGTCAAAGACCCAGCCACGTACGAGCGATTCGAACGCGTCATCGTGACGCATGGTGTGCGGCATGCCGACGATCTCGCCTATCGCGACTTTTTCGAGACCGAACTGCCGCAGCACGAATACCTGGGCGAGATGGTGCAAAAGCAGCTGCGCTACTACCCGGCGGTGTCGCGCGAGCCGTTTCCCAATCAGGGGCGCATCACCGACTTGCTGGATCAGGACCAGGTGACGAGAACGCTGGGAATCGATACGCTCGATCCGAAGCATGACCGGGCCATGATTTGCGGCAGCCCGGGCATGCTGGCGGACTTTCGCGCGCTTTTGGATCGCCGCGGTTTCGTCGCTTCGCCAAAGATTGGCGTGGCCGGGCAATACGTATTCGAACGTGCATTTGTCGACAAATAAGCGTTGACTGCGGCAGCAGTGCCGTCTGCCGTAGATTCGGACTAGTGCCGGATCGGTACGATCCTGAGTTGTCGTTTCTGAGATGTACGTTGAACGCTGCGTCGGACGCGCGTCGTTCAACCAGTTGCCGGGGCCAGGGAAGGCTGCTTGAAGCGGGTGCCACCCGTCATACCTCTCCCTAATCAATTGATTTGGCCATGTTCGAGATTGTCCCGCAGTTTGCCGTGCCCTTCGTTCACGTCCGCCATCCGAATCCGGGCGGGTTGAATGAGCGACTTCGGGACCTGTTTCTGCGTTACGAGCGCAGCGGCGATCGCTACGCGAACCCGACGCCGTTTGTGCGACGCCCCGAAACCCTCTACGAATCGCGCTTCGATTTGTTCTCATGGCCGGACCCAGAAATTGCCGAGCTTCGTGATTTCTGCTGGCGCAATCTGTTTCGCGCGGTAGCCGAGCTGAATGGCTACGGCCCGGACGTCATGCGCTACCTGAAAGTGCGGGCCAGCGCCTGGTTTCACATCACCCGAAAGGGGGGGTATTTCGGCGTGCATAACCACCCGATGGCGTCCTGGTCGGGTGTGTACTGTGTGGCCGAAAGTCAGCAGGCAGCGGAATGCGGTGTGCTGAGCTTCATTAACCCAAACGCCACCAACACCATGTTTGTCGATCCATCCCTGATGAAGCTTCGCAAACCTTTCGCGTACGGCAATCAGGATTATCGGCTCAGTCCTGGCGAGTTGGTCCTGTTCCCATCCTGGGTGCTTCATGAGGTACTGCCGTTTGCCGGCGATGGTGAGCGGATTACCGTCGCATTCAACGCTCAAATCAGCCAGGACGGTCCGGCCGCGCGGTTCTAGACGCGTGGTCTAGGTGCCGACCGTGCGGCTGATAACGGCCTGGCATGTGAGCGCACCTCACTGGCCTGCTACGATGGTCGACCGCGTACCCCGTTTCGGGCCACCATGCAGCCAAGGGCAGCCGTCTCTACGGTGGGGCTCGGGCAGATTTTCACACTAAAGGATTGCGATTCACATGGCTTTGCGACTGTTCAATTCACTGACCCGGCAACTTGAAGATTTCGTCCCCGCGAGAGCAGGCGAGGTCAGCATGTACTGCTGTGGTCCGACGGTCTACAACTATGTGCACATTGGCAATGCCCGGCCCGCGGTGGTGTTCGGTTTGCTGGCCCGCGTGCTCCGCCGCTTGTATCCGGCGGTGCGCTACGCCCGCAACATCACCGACGTCGATGACAAGATCAACAAAGCGGCGATTGATCTGGGCGTGCCGATCGAGACGATCACGAACAAGTATGCAGCGGCCTACCATCAGGACATGCAGCGGCTGGGCGTTGACCGTCCCGATATCGTGCCGCATGCGACGCACCACATCACCGACATCATCCAGATGTGCGAGGCCTTGATCGAAAAAGGCCACGCGTATGCCGCGGAAGGTCACGTGCTGTTTGCGGTGGCGAGCTATCCAAAATACGGCGAGCTGTCGCGGCGGTCCACTGAAGAAATGCTGGCCGGGGCGCGAGTCGAAGTGGCGCCGTACAAGCGCGATCCGGGCGACTTTGTGCTCTGGAAACCCTCCACACCCGAGTTGCCAGGCTGGGATTCACCGTGGGGTCGCGGTCGCCCCGGTTGGCATATCGAATGCTCGGCCATGTGCAAAGCGCATTTCGGCGCGACCATCGACATTCATGCCGGCGGCATCGATCTGCAGTTTCCGCATCACGAGAACGAAATCGCGCAATCCACCTGTGCCCACGATGGCCATGTGTTTGCCCGCTACTGGTTGCACAACGGCATGCTGAACATGGAAGGCCGCAAGATGTCGAAGTCGCTCGGCAATGTCTTCCTGTTGCATGATCTGTTGGATGCACACCCGCCCGAAGCGTTGCGCTACGCGTTGTTGTCGGCGCAATACCGGCAGCCGCTCGACTGGTCCGACAACCTGCTTGATCAGGCGGCGCGCACCTTGGATCGCTGGTACGGATCGCTCCGGGATGTCGCCGACCTCGACGCACCATTCAGCGCTGACGACATGGCCGAGTCAGTGTTCGCACCGCTGCTCGATGATCTCAATACGCCCGAAGCGCTCGCCGCATTGTCCGAGCTCGCAGCGCAACTGCGCCGAGCCGAATCCGCAGACGAGAAGCGATTGGCCAAGGCGCGGCTGCTCGCGTCGGCACAATTCATGGGGCTCTTGTGCCAGAACCCGGCGGACTGGTTTGCGCGCAGTCTCGACCAGGCCGGACTCGCCGAATCCGATATTCAGGCATTGATCGACGAGCGCGCAGCGGCCAAGAAGGCGCGCGACTTTGCGCGTGCCGATGCGATTCGCAAACAACTCGCCGATGCGGGCATTGAGCTTGAAGACACCGCGCAAGGCACACGCTGGAAGGCGATCGGTAAATGATGTTTGTGGCGCCCACTGAAGCCAGCGCCGAACTGGCACAACAGATCGTCGCCGAAGAGTTCGCGTTCTTTGGCGATTGGAGCGAGCGCTATCAATATCTGATCGACCTCGGTCGCAAGCTGCCGCCATTCGACGAGTCCGACAAGCGCGACGAACATCTGCTGGCGGGCTGCCAGTCGCGCGTCTGGGTGATCTGTCGAGCGACGCCCGATCAGATCGACATTGCGGCAATCAGTGATTCGGCGATCGTCAGTGGTCTGATCGCGCTGGTACTCAGGGTCTACTCGGGTCGCAGCCCCGCTGAGATTCTTGGCACGGCGCCGCGATTCATCGAGGACATCGGTCTCAAGAAGCATCTCTCAGTGACGCGCAGCAATGGCCTGCACGCCCTGATTCAACGCATTCGGGACGAAGCCGCGCAAGCTTCAGTGCGTTGATCGGCAGGCGGCTTGCTTTGCCATGCAATGGCCTTGGGCCGCCAATCAGAATGCCTTCAGCTGACGAATCAAGCGGCGGCGAACATCGGCGTCCTGTTGATGACCGTACTGACACGCAATGTAGGAATGAATCAGTGCGCTGAGTTCTTCGGAACGCTCTGGCCATTTGGCTGCCGCCCGCGCGAGCGTCTGGGTCGGACCTTCACTCGATTCGATCGTCAGTCCACGCTTGCCGAGCCGCGCCTGAAAGCGCTGGTAAGCCAGCGCCAGCCGATCGCGTTCGGCGCGTCGGCGATACTGCCGCATCGACCACCAGGCGCCTAGCGCCAAGGCCAGCGTACCCAATGCAATCAACCCCAGCGCCATCTCGCGACGCCCGATTTTTTCCAGGCCAAACGGCTCCAACAGTCGCGACTGGCGGTCGGCGTTGAACTCGATCACCAGATCGCGCCAGCGTGCCGCGATCCAATCCGACTGCATCGCCAGATTTCCGAGCCAGCCACGCTTGAACCAGCTTTGTGATTCTGGAAACGCAGCGCCGACCGAGCCTCGGTTGATGCGGTCCGGCGCCACGGCGCCCGTGGGGTCGATGCGCACCCAACCCCGTCCCGCGAGCCAAATTTCGGCCCACGCGTGGGCATCGGAATTGCGTACCAGCAAGTAGCCGCCGGTCTCGTTGTAGACGCCACCAAGATAGCCCGTGACCACACGCGCCGGGACGCCAGCGGCGCGCATCAGGAAGACGAACGACGAGCTGAAGTGCTCACAAAAGCCTTTCTGCGTGTTGAATAGAAAATCGTCAATCGAGTCGCCGCGCAATGGGGGCGGTTCCAGGGTGTACTCGAAGCTGGCATTGATGAATGCCAGTGCTTCGTTGGCGATGGCCATCCCGTCTTGCCCGTGCTTGTCGCGCCAGGAAGCCGCCAGCGCCTTGGATTTTGGGTTCCCGCGCCACGGCAGGCCAAGCGCCGATTGGCGATGCGAGGCGCTGAGCTCTGATTCGAACTCATACTGCAGTGCCGACGTGAACTGAACCCGGCGGGGTTCGATGACCGGTCGCCTGGATACCACCTGTCCGTCGGAAAACCAGCGCAGGTCGGTAGCATCCGAATCGAAGGGTATGTCCAGCGGAAACATCCAGGTTTGCTCGGTCGGCTCCATTTGCAGTTCGTAGCGAATGGTCTGCTGATCATTGAACGACAGCTTCACGCCGCGTTCGTACGCAAAACGGCTGGCACCTGCCCAGGTGGTGCCATCAAACATCCAGAACACCGGGCCCCGCCAGTAGCGCATTGGGGCGGGCGGAACGGGACCGTCGAAACGCGCCCGGAATACGGGCGTATCGTCGTTCCAGAGTGCGCTGATCATGCCTGGGCGCATGCGATCGCTAATACCGGTCTTGCCGCCGCGGGCATCCCAGGGCGTTCCCCAGAGGGGAGCGCTCAAGCGCGGGAAGAACAGAAAACAGACGCCTGCCAGCGGAATGGCGGCCAGTGCCAGTTTTCCGGCGTTCGGCAAGGTCCGTTTGAGTGCGTCGGCCAGCGATTCGTGTTGCGTCAGATAGTTGGGCGTCAGCGCATAGAGGCAGCCAAACAACACCGCAATCACCATCAGCGCGTAGATCGTTGGCAAAATCTGTTGGGAAAAGAGAAAGGCGATCATGCTGGTGAAAAATGCCACGCCGATCAGGATCCGGGCATCCCGACGATTGCGGGTTTCCAAGAGCTTCATGGCTTGCAGGCAAATCAGCAGCGCGGACCCGCCTTCACGGCCGACCGGTGAGCCGACTGACCACACCAGTAGCGCCAAGACCAGGAGCATCATGCCAAGACGTACGGACAACGGTACCGGGCGATCGGTCCACTGCGTCCACGCAAGTTTCAGCGCGAGCAGACCGAGAAACGTACCGGTCAACACGAAGGGCAACCAATGTACGTGCGCCAGCACCACCAACAACATGGTCCAGGTGAGGTACAGGATGTCGCGCCGGTGAATGGTCTCGTTCATGGCAGCAGCGCGAGTTCGGTCAGACACCGGGCACTAAATTCGTCGCCGCTGCCGGGGCCGAGCTCCTGGTTCGGCAGGCGCAGCCGAAAACTCAGCCCTTCGGCCTGCGCCGCCAGGGTCCAGGCGCTCAGGCGGGCAATTCGGGCTTCGTGGTCCAGGCTATCGAGCCCGTGCCAGTCGAGGCAGATGGCGTCGGAAATCGGGTCCGCAAATTCCTTGACCAGCATCGCGTCGGCATGTGCGCTCTGCTTCCAGGCAATGTGGCGCGGCGGGTCGCTTTGTCGGTATTCGCGAAGCCCCTGCCATTCCTCGCCCGGGCTGCGCATGCGGGTACCGTGATCTTCGCGATTGCCAATCGGTAACGGTGGCGGGTTGGTCTCGGGTTTTGGGTAAACGATGAACTGCCGCTCCGGGTGCAGATAGCTCCAGGCCCAAACAATGCCAAACGGATACTCGGTCCACAGTCGGAATCGGCCCGGACGAAACCAACCGCGGCGCATGGTGGGTAGTTCGATCTCGACTTCAGTATCTGAGTTTTCCGGAAGCGCGAGCCGACTCTCGGCGGCGCCGAGATCCAGAATCAGGCCAGGGCGCGATCGCTGCTCGACTTCGCGAAAGCTCAGCTTCAGCCGAATGGAGGCACCAGCAAACACGGGTTCAGCGCGAATCGACTTCAGCGTCAGTCCGCGCAGATTGCCGACGGTATGATGGAAGCTCAACATGCTGATCGCTACGACCAAGAACGCAAACAGCATGGCGGGATTATTGTTGTAGTTCAGGGAGCCGATCACCATCGTGAAGGCGATCAACCCGAAGAACAGGCCGAATCGGGTCGGCAGAATGTAAACGCGACGATGATGCAAGGTGATCGGCAACGCTTCCGGCTGACGATGGCGCGTCAAGGCGGGCAGGCGCTTTTCGGCGGCCTGCAACAGCGATTCCCACCAGCGCAGCAGTGCCGACATGGCCAAGGGATCAGGCGCTGACGGCGACGCGCTTCAGAATCTGCGCTGCAATGGTTTCGCGCCCGGCGCCAGCGTCTTGGCTCGGTACGAGTCGATGCGCAGCAACGGCTACAAAGACCTCCTGCACGTCTTCCGGAATCACAAAGTCGCGCCCCGATAGAAACGCGATGCCACGGGACGCCGACAGCAGCGCGAGGCCGGCACGCGGTGACAAGCCTTGCTTCAGATTGGCCTGCACGCGCGACGCCGCCAACAGGCGCTGCACATAGTCGATCAAAGCCGGACTCGCCTTGATCTGGCGAATATGCTGACGGAGCGATAGCAGCGCTTCAGCGTCGATCAGCGCGCCCAGTTCGGCCAGCATGTCGCGACGATCCTGTCCCGCCAGCATGGCGCGCTCAGCCTCGGCACTCGGATAGCCGATCGACAGGCGCATCAGAAATCGATCGAGTTGGGAGTCGGGCAACGGAAACGTGCCCGCGAGGTCGACCGGATTCTGGGTAGCGACGACAAAGAACGGCTGCGGTAGCGGCCGGGTTTTGCCATCGATGGTGACTTGCTGCTCGGCCATCGCTTCGAGCAGCGCACTCTGGGTCTTGGGCGTGGCGCGATTGATTTCGTCGGCGAGGATCAGCTGCGAGAAGATCGGCCCCGGATGAAACCGGAACTCGCCCGCCTCACGTTGATACACCGAGACGCCCAGAATGTCGGACGGGAGTAGATCGCTGGTGAACTGGATTCGGTGGTATTGCAGGCCGAGACTCGCCGCCAGGGCGTGCGCCAGCGTGGTCTTGCCGACGCCGGGGACGTCTTCGATCAGGAGGTGCCCGCCGGCCAACAGGCAGGCCATGGCCATGCGGACAATTTCGGTTTTGCCAAGCAGTACAGCGTCCACTTGCTTCTGAATGGCGGCAATTCTCGGGGCTTGATCCATGCTGGGCTCTGGTTGCTTTTGCTATTGTGCCGAACTTCCAATCTTGGACCCAAGCATGCCTGAAAATCTGTCACGGTACCGTGTGTCATGAGCCGCACTGTGTTCTGGATCACCTTTGTTTTGGTGACCCTGATCCGGGTGATGCTGGCTGCGGTGCTGCCGTTGTTCGGTGATGAGGCGTTTTATTGGCAGGAAAGCCAACGGCTCGCTGCGGGCTACAGCGACTTGCCGGCTGGAATGGCCTGGCTGCTGGCTCCGCCAATGGCGATTTTTGGGCATCACTTGCTGGCGCTTAGACTGCCGAGCGTGGTGGCCGGATTGGTCACGGTGCTGCTGCTTCGCGCATTCGTGCGGCAGCACCACGACGAGGCGGCGGCAAATGTGGCGGGTGTGCTGGCGCTGCTGGTGCCGATCGGGCAGGCGGTCGGTGTGCTGGCGATTCCCGATGCTGCGCTGACCTTGGCACTGATTGCGGCCAGCCTCGCGCTGATACGCGCCATTTCCGATCGGCGTTGGCGCTATTGGCTGGTGTTCGCGCTGATGATGGCCCTGGCATGGCTACTGCATTGGCGCGCAGCGATGATCTATTTTGGCGGCCTGCTGCTGATCTCAGCTCATGGCCCCGCGCGTCGGCTGTGGCAGGACCCAAGGCATTGGCTTGCGCAGCTTCTGGGGCTGCTCGGGCTCGTTCCGACGATCGTGTTCAATGCGGCTTTGGATTGGCCGTCAGTGCGCTTCCAAGCCGTGGACCGGCACGAATGGGGCTTCCATTTGGGCGGGCTGCAGATGCCCCTGGAGCAAGCACTGGTGGTATCGCCAATTCTGTTTCTCGCGGTGTGTTGGGCGATCTGGCAGCAGCGTCGGACCGTGGCGCCCGCCGTGCGAGGAGCGATCTGGATCGGACTCGGATTGCTGTTGGCGTATTTCGCCATTGGGTGCTTTGCAGATCAAGAGCGAACCCGCGTGCACTGGCCTTGGCCTGCGTGGTTGTTGCTGTTGCCAGCACTGGCGTTGCAGGTCAGCCGGTCGCGGTGGCGCTGGTGGCTGATGGGCGCGACCGCCGTGTCGGCGGTTCCGGTGTGGTTGGGTCTTTGGGCGATGCATGCCGCGCCAGACTACACCCAGCAGTTCGGCAAACGCTTTGGTGCCAATTTTCTCGGCTATGCGGGGCTGGCTGGGCGCGTGCGCCCGTTGTTGGACGCGCAGCCCGGAACCGTTCTCATCGCCGACAACTTCCTGCTGGGCGCGCAACTCGACTGGTATCTGCAACAGCGTCCATACGTGCTCGATGCCCCACGCAATCAAGAGCACGGGCGCCAAGTACAGCTTGGTATCTGGAATCTGGACGAGTCCGGCCTACGCGCGGCCAGCTGGCAGTCGGCGATTCTTGTAGTGGACGACAGTGCGCTGTTTGCCGCAGATCGATTTCCGTTTTACCAATCGCTCTGTGCGCGCGTCGGTGGGCTGCAATGGCTGGGCGAGCACATCGAGGCCGATACGCAACGTCAGTTCACGATCTGGCGCGTACAGCGTGGCCCGGCGTCCGCGACAGCCTGCGCGCAACCCATTCTGAGCCAGGTGTTTCCGGTCGAAGTCCGGCCAGATCTGGTCATCGTCGGCGGCTACGCGGTGCAGCATCACGGCCGCGTGGCAGCGGTCGAGCTTCGTCTCGGCGACCGAGTCATTGCGACCGATCATTTGGATCCAGCCGGGCCAGTCATCGAGCCACCGTGGCCAGAATTGCAGGATGGCAATGGTGAGCACTCCGGGTTTCGCTTTGAACTCGCTGCGCACGCGTTGCCGAGCGGCGCAAATGCCTATCAGCTCATCGCGCGAAGTGATGATGGTCAGCAGCGCTGGCTCGGGGAGGTGGTGCTGACCGGCGCGATGGTGCAGGGGCGTTGACTGAGAATCGGCCTTGGTGTCGTTCCATCAGAAACTGTCATCGGTGCTGAAGCCGCCGGAATCGCCGCCAAACGAGCTGTCGGTCGAGAAGCCGCCGGAGCTGTCGTTGCCGCCGCCAAAGTCCGGAATCCCGCCAAAGCCGCCCTGGTTGTCGCGTGGCACGCGGAAGCGGTGATTGCGATGCACTTGGTCCCACGCGTCGTTCAGCACGATCGCGCCACGAAGGAGTTCGCCAATCACCGCGCCAACGACAATACCGTTACCGAACTCCGAATCGCGCGAGTCGTAAGAACTCGTGCGGAAACGCCGGCGCAACTCTTCGGCATCACTGAGCTGCTGCAGCACCACCGTCTGCCGGGCTCGCAACGTGGCGATGTCTTGCTCGGTTTTGCTCACCGCGGCGCGCGCGTTCGCGAGGCCGGCAACCAGTGCGTCGTCCTTGGGAGTTGTCGTGGCCCGGGCATCCTGACGCAGCGTCTGCAAATCCTCGCGTCCCATTTGCGCGGTGAGTGTTTGCAATGCCTCGACGGTGAATGAATCCGTTCCAGCTGCGAACGCAGCGCGTTGGCCGAGCAGGCTCTGATAGGCCTGTTCGGCATCGCTTAATTCCTGCTCGGCGTGCTTGAGGGCCGTTTCGGCACTCGCAACCGCCTCCTGATATGCGGCGAAACCGGCCTCGGCTAGTGCCTGGTCTTCGAGCGCTTTGAGCTCGACTTGCAGCGACGCCGCGCGTTGCTTCAAACCCGCGACATGGGCTGCCATCTGCTCGGCCAATGCCAGCAACATGCGGTAGTTCCGATGCGCCCCATCGTATTTGCAGAGTCGGGCGACCCAGCCGTCGAGCGTGCGGATCAACGGCGCGGCGTCGTATTCTGGAAAACCGTAGCGGCGCTGCCACAGGTAGACGAACAGCTTGTCGGCTTCGTAGGGCTGTCGCTTTTGCTCTCGGTCGGCGACAACCACCTGGCTCTTTTGCTCGGCGGCCTGAGCCTGATGTTGCAACGCTTGCAAGTCGACGCTCAACGATTGCCAACGCGGCAGCTTTTTGGCGCGCTCGGCAGTCTCGACATAGCATGCCTGCTGTGCTGCCAAGGCTTCATCACGCTGACGCGCACGTTCGACACGGGTGGTCTTCAGCGCAGTTTGCTGCTGCTCCGACTCGGCAATTCGTGGCTCCAGTGCCACGAAATGTTCGTGCCGCTTTTCCAGAAGGGTGAGCACGCGCTGGTCGGCCGCATCGAGTGCGGTGCCAGCGTCGCCACTTTTCAACAGATCGAGGCGCAGACGCGCCAACTGCTCGGTATCGCTTGATTCGCGCGCCCGTGCTTGCTGCTGCTGTTGCAGCAACTGGTCGAGCTGGGTCGCGAGTTGCGAAGCCTCGGCGCGCGCACCGTCGATGCGCTGATCCATGTCACGAAGTGCTTCAGTGCCATTGCTCATCGTGTGTCCCTACCATTTCGTAATCGTGCCGCCAACGACCTTCACCTGATACGTTGGTTCCAGGTCGCCGCGTGCCTTCGTGCCGACGATCGGCTGATCGATCAGACCGTTGTCCTGCTTGTCTTCGCGCACGCGGTGGTATTCGGATTCGTCAACCCGGACAGCGAAAATTCGAACGTCATTGACCTGCTGCGTCTCTTCGTTGATCACCGGGATGCTGAGCACCTGGCCGTCGGCATCGACTGCTTCCACGACCAAGTAATAGCTTCGGCCTTCCTGCTGCGAATTCTCTCGGCGCCGAATGCCGGATTGGACGCCAGGGCGGTTGACGATGCGAAGCTCATAGCTGAGATCGACTTGCTGCGCCGCTTGTCGAAACTTCTGCACGCTTGCTTGTGCGCGCTCGACATCGCCCGCGCGCAAGGCCGCTTCGATGCTCTGGCGCGAGGCGTCCAACTGCTGGCTCGCATCGGCGCCGAGACTGACGCCCGCGAGCAGCGCACCTGCAGTCTGATACTGTTGATCGAGACCCAGCAACCGCTCGCCACGAACGAGGGCATAGCGCACCTCATCAATCCGTTTCTTGAACGAGGCGAGGCGAGTTTGTTCGGCTTCGAGCTGGCGTGCGGCGGCATCGCGATCGGCCTGAAACGCGTCAGCGTCGATGGCCGCGAGACTCGCGATCTGCGTTGAATCGGCCCGCAACGCTTGAATCGCCGCGCTGCTGTCGAGCTTGATCTGCGTAATGGCCGCGCCGGCAATCGGGGCGCGCTCAGGGTTCAGTGCCGAGGCCTGCTCTGCGAACGACTCAATAACGGCCTGGTGCTGGCTCAGACCGTCTTCGACTTCAGCGACAGCCTGGTTGAAGTTTCGTGTCGCGAACGACTCGGCAATTTGCCCAGGCAGCGCAGCGACCAGCCACAGCGCGCCCAGCACGGTGCCAGTGATCAACCCTCGCTTGAACCAACGCCACCGGTCGACATAGAACTCGGCCAGGCGGACCGAAAACGTACGTGGCGGCGGCTGGTAGCTGAAGCGGTCCTGCTTCAGGGCTTCCACGCCCTGGCGAATGATGTCCTCACTAACCGCAATACCCTGCGCCGCGTAGATCTCCCGAATTCGCGCCACAAAGGCCGCATCGCGCGCATCGTCATTGAGCTCGCGATGGATCAATTCCTGCTCATGACGCAGTGTATCGACCACATCCATGGCCAACATCAAATCGTCGAGCTTGGCGTCGCTTGTATTGGGTTGATGCGGGGACGGTAGATTTTGACTCGTACTCATGAGCGCATCACTGGCTGGTAGATTCGACTGGCTCCAGCCCAACTCGCAGTGGTCTGGCACATATGGAAGGTAGGGATGGAGTAAGACGGAATCAATTGCGCGGTTCAGCGACGTTTGCGCTGGGCTGACGCAATCGATCGCGACTGGACCGGCATTATTCCAGGCATCGGTGTCTGAGTGCAGCAAGCAATGCATGGCAGTGCGTGAATGATCGTCGGCCTGACCTGCAGCCTGTTAGTATCTGCGACATGGCAACTTCTGGCGAACCGAACGCTGAACTCGCACGCTCGCTCCAGCATCTGAAATGGATGGTACTGGCCCTGATCGGGGTTCAGGTCATCGCGTTTTCCGCCTGGATGTGGGTTCATCGCAGTGATTTTGGTGCTGGGGCGGTTCCGCTTGCGCCCGCACCGGATGCGCCCAACGCGGTCTTGGAATCACTGAATCGAGAGCCAATGCCGCCGCTTGGTAGTCTTCCCGATGAAGTCCGCTGGATGAGTCAGACGGCTCGCATTGGATTCGGGGAGTACCTCGCGAATACAGGCGGCGTGCCGCCTGCGGATAATGCAGCGCTTGGATTGGCACCGCCAGAGTCTTACGCGGGTCGGCATGTGAAGTCGGTCACTGTGCAGGGAGACGGCAAAATTGTCTTGGCGTTCCAACCGCGGAGCGGGCGCTCAGACTTCTACCTGACCTGGACTTCTGACTACCGTCGAGACACCGGAATGTCGCTTTGGCGGTGTGAGACCAACCTGCTGGAAATCAGGCAGTTCTTGACGGAATGCGAGGTGGTAGAAGCGAAGCCAGCGGCGCATTAGTGCCAGTGTGGCGAGACTTGCCAAGAAAATAGTCATTGTCACTGCAGCTTTGCTGAACATCGGCGCCCGTGCGGCTATGTGCTTGTCTGTGTTGCCGCGATCTAACACTCATCGGCGGATATTCAGGACGCCCCGGTTGGCGCGTGGTTGAATTAGTTGGTGCAGGATTTCGCGACCTTCCTTGCTCACCGCATCGCCCGCATACCGCCTTGCCCATCCGGGACCCAGATCCAGCCATCATCTGAGCTCGCCTCAAACAATCCGAGTTGGTGTTTGCCCGCAAGCCTTTTGGCTAGATCCAGCGCAGCTTGTTGTTGCTTGAACGAGAACGCCGCCAGAATCATGACACCGCCAAAGCTGTACTCGGCCTCGAAATCGCTCCGGCGTTTCTTGCCGAGCACTGGGAATTGCGCACTGAGCTCAGCGAAACAGGCGCGCAGGGCAGGAGCCGATACCGACTCGGACTGGTAGTCGTGGTCTTCTTCCCACTCAGTCTGCTCGTCGAACCAGTCGAAGAAAGCGGCTTCGCGTTGGGGCGCGGCCTTGGGTAAAAACAGCATCAGGTCATAGCTCATGTCCGGATTCTAGCGGCGCTGACACCGCTTGCCGCGGACAAATCCCGGAAGGCAGTCTTCAGCCGCGCACTTCAGCCACGAACGACGCCCCTCGTGGAGCGTCGTTCGAAGGTCTGTCAGAACTCGATCCGCACGCCCAGATTCAGGTTGTCCTGGTTGAATCCATCGCGGCCGATGCTGCGCTCGTATTGGATGAAGCCGGACTTGCCGCCGCTCAGCACCATCGACAGGCCGACGCCCAGGCGCAGGAAATCCTGATCATACGGATCGCTGCTCAACATGATCGGCGTGTTCGTCGGGTCATTCAGGAAGCGGGCTTCAAGCACCGATGGGTCGTCCTTGAACTCGGACTCCCATTCGAGCTGAGCGGTGGGAATCAGGATGCCCCAGCTGGCGCTGTGCGTGTAGCTGACACGGCCACCGAGCACGCCGACCAGCGAGTCGATGTCACGTGTCTCCAACACCATGCCCAGACCGCTGCCGGCGCCGGAATCGAGTTGCTCGGCGGTTTGATCGAAGCCGAACTTGGAATACGTGACGCGGGCATAGGGGCCGAAGCTCCAGGCTTGATGCTGGAAGTCGCGGCCCAGCGTGGCCGAGACTGATTTCATGTCGCCATCGCTGCTCGCACGCGCTTGCTGATCGACGACGATCGTGCCACCACCGACGCGCGGCAATGTGTACTGGATCTGGCGATCCAGATCGAACTGGTTGCGGCCCCAGGTCAGCACGCTGTCCAGGTACCAGTTGTTGCCGTAGTAGTAGCTCGCGTAGGCCGAGAGGCTGTAGCCGCTCGTATCCAGGGTGCCATTTTGGTCGTTGAGGTCCGCATCCTGACGCGTATAGCCAACGGCGCCACCAAGCACCAATTTGTCGGACATTCGATAGTCCACGCCCACCGTCAGCCCATTGATATCAAGATCGTAGGCAGGGCGTTGTGGGTTCGCATCAGCCTCGGCCCGACCCAACTGGCCCGATGCGAAGAAGCCCCAGCGGGAGAACTCAGCGCCGATTTCAGGTGCGCTGTCACCATCGGCCTGCAGCAGGTAGCCGACGAGATCGCCGAAGCCGAGCACGCCGCCTGGCCCAGCGACGCTCAGCCCGGCCAATGGATTACTCGCACGATTGCTGCGCAGGTTGCCAAGGCGGGCCTTCAGATTGTCTTGCTGCGCTTGCGCCGCAAGCAGCGAGGCCGACGACTGCACCAATGCCACATCAGGGAACAACGACTCCAGCGCAGCGCTGGCGGCGTCGGGTTGCAGACCGGCCGCATCGACGATTTCACGGCAGCGCTGGAACAGATCATTCTGCGCAGCGGTGCGGCTGCTGCCCAAAGCAGCCAAGGCAGGGCAGGCTTGATCGATGGCATCAGCGATTGCCGATTGGCGCGGATTGAGGCCATCCAGCTCAGCGACGGCGCCCGTCAGGCTAAACGTGACTGGGCCGGCATTCGGATTGCTAGTCTTGGCGGTCACGGAACTCGCACCGGGCAAGTCCACCTTCGCGCGAATGCTGCATTGGCCGTTGCTGCCAGTCACGCAACTCGTCGCTCCCAGCAGGGCGTTATTGCCGGTCCATTGCACAGCGACGCCGTCCACCGCCTGACCATTGTCATCGAGCAACCGCACGACCAAAGGATCAGAATCCGTGTTGGTTGGCAGCGTTTGCGGATTGCCCGAGACAATGCTCAGGTTCGCACTCGTCAGGACGCCGGTTGCGAGGAACTCCACCTGCAGGTTGCCAGGTAGCGCCGCTCGAACGTTGTTCTGACCGCGGTTGCTGCCGAGCCGCAACGTGGCCGTCGCCTCGCCGTTCGCGTCGGTCACGTTGGTTTGTTGCGTCAGGCTCCCGCCACCATTGAGCACCGTCCAGGTGACCGGTACGCCGGCTCGGCCCTTCGGCGTGGCAGCGTTTCCAGGCGGCACATCAGAGAAGCGGATCCGGAACGGAATCGGCAGCACCGAGCCGACCGGCCCCGACTGACCTTGTCCGGCCACAATGCTGAGGCTCGCCGAATTGGCTTGGGCCGAGAACACTGCATGCACCAAGCCATCAAACGCGCTGGCTTCGATCTGCAGTGGTCCAGTGTTTGCGCCAAAACGGAAGCTGTTGCTGCTGCGGCCGCTTCCGTCCGTGCTGGTGCTCGCTTGGGTCAGGCTCGCATTGCCAACCAACACGCGCCATTGAATCGGCGCACCCGAAATGGGTTGCTGATTCAAGTCCGTGAGACTGATCACCAAGGGTTGGTCGGCCACACTGTTTGGCACGCCCGATTGGCCGTTACCCGAGACGATTCCAAGCGCCGCGCCGACGGTGAGCGCAAAGCTCACGGACGCGCCCGAATCGGTTCGTGTCGCCGTAATCTGCACGGAACCGAGTGCGTTGCCGAACAGCAAATCGACACTGCTTTGGCCGCTGCCATCGGTGAGGCTGTTCGTGCTCGAAACCGTTGCCGGGCCCGTGACGGACCAGGAAATACCGACATTTGCATCGGGGCTGCCGTTGGTTTCGGCGCGTACGACGAGCGGTGCGCCAACCCCGTTCGGGACCCCAATCTGACTATTGCCACTGATCACCAGCAAATCGCGGCTCAGTGCGGTCACCGTAAAGTCAGCCGTCGTCGTGCCGCCTAGTGCACTGGCACGAACCACGGCACTGCCGGGCACGCTGCCGTAATCGAAGGGCAGGGCCGCATCACCATTGGCATCGGTCACGACGGTCGCCGCGCTCAAGATGACGGAGCCACCACCACTCAATACCTGCCAATCCACGTTCGCCCCCGATACGGGGCTCGACCCTGAACTCAGGCGAGCAACCAGTGGCGCCGCACCCGGCGTACCGATCGGGCCAGACTGACCGTCGCCGGATTGGATCGAAAGCAAGGCCGTGCTGCTGATGATGAACGTGGTATTGACACCAGGCTGATCGGCGCGCGCCGCCCGGATCTGGGCGCTGCCGCCATTGACCGCCAGCGTTGGCACCACTTGCGCATTGCCGGCGCCATCGGTCACCGAGGACGGGGCCGACAACGTCGCCGAACCAGACACAACGGTCCAGTTGATCGTGACGCCCGGCGCTGCCGTGGCATTGTTCTCGGCACGCACGATAAGCGGCGCGAGCGTGGCGCCAGGCGAGCCCGTTTGGCCGTTGCCGGAAACATTGACCAAGGTGGGTAGCAAACTGGTCATATTGAAACTGACGCTTGCCAGACCGGGGCCGGAGTCGCTGGCCTGAATGATGCTCGCACCCCCGCTGCCGCCGAAGTTGGCGAATACACTGGTGCGCCCCAGGCCATCAGTGACCGAGCTTCCCGTTTGCGGAAACGCCGGGCCCGACAGCGTGGTCCACGTAATCGTCTTGCCGGGCAGTGGCGCACTCGGGGTCTTGCCGTTTCGAAGTTCCACCACCATTGGCAGCGGGCTGGTCGATGTCGTCAGTCCAGTCTGGTTGTTGCCGGAAATCAGCGTGAGCGTCGGCGCAATCACGTTGACGGTGTAGACCGTTGAGGCGCTCGGCGCGTCGCCGCGAACGGCAGTGTATGTATAGGTTGTGGGCACCGTATTGGGCGACACGACCGCAAAGATTGCCACGCCCGCGCCATCAGTGACCGAGCTGCCGTTGGTCGGCGTGGCGGCGCCCGTGCTCAGGCTCCAGTTGATGGTGACGCCCGCAGCTGGTGTGCCGTTGTCGAGCGCCGTGGCACTCAAGACCAGGGCTTCATTGGGATTCGCCTCCAGTGTGCCGCCGCCGCCCAGCGTCTGGTTGACGACATTGACCGTATAGACGACGGGTGCTGGCGGACAGTTCGGAACCACCGTCAAGCAATTGCCACTCGCCGTGACGGTGTACGTACCCACCGCCCCCGACGTGAACGAGGTTGTGGCATCGCCGTTGCCATCTGGTGTGACGACGCTCGGGACGAGCGACGGGCCGCCAGGCGACACCGAATAGCCCACCGTATTGGGGTTCGGATTGCCGTTCAGCAGGTAGCGTGTGGTGATCGCAAGGGGCTGGCCGACACTGGTCGACAGGGTCGTGGGACTGATCGGCGCCAGGTTGAAGTCGTCGTTGATGGTGAACGGGATATCGACGAAATCGCTCGTGTCATTACGGGTCGCCCGCAAGGTGACCGAACTACCGGCCGTGATGCCGAGGTTCAACGTTGCGCCAGCATCGCCATTGCTGTCGGTCACGTTGGAAGCCGTATTGATCGACGCGTCGCCGGCCTGAATCGACCAGCTGACCGGGATGCCGACCGCGGGGTTACCGCCATCTTGTGCGGTGACTTTGATGACCGGTGTCGTCGTGCTGGCATTGCCGCTGACCGGATTGCCCGGCTTCGGCGTGATGCTCGTCCCCACCAGTACCTGGAAAGCCGTCGGAATCGAATTGCACGCTGGCAGAAAATCGGGGTTGCAGAAATCGCCATTGACCGTGTAGGTGCCCTGCGTTGGCGACGAGAATTGAATATTCGCAATACCGGTGCCGTTGGTGACTACCGGTGGCGTTGGGTTGAACGTGAAACTGCCCGGGCCGGTGGCATTGAAATTGACTGGCACACTGGTTTGGCCGACGCCATTGCGAAGGGCCTGAACCTGCAGGGTGGTCGGAACGCCCGTACCGGTCACGACGGTTCCCGGCGACACGCGCTGCAGGGAGTAGGTGCTGGTGCTGACCCTGAACGTCAGGGTCGTCAAGCCGTTGCAGCCGGCCGTACAGTTTGCCGTCACTTCGACGAGGCCCGGCGTGCCGCCGGTCGACATCGAAAAGTTGATATTGGTGCCGAGGGCGCCCGAGAACGTTGGTTGCGACAGCGTGCCGCCGCCCGTGGTGTTCGAAAGGACTGTAATGTTGCCGCTTGCACCGGTACAGGCGTTGAAGTCGACGATGTCGAAGTTGAAATTTGCGGTCCCATTCGGCGCGATGCTTGTATTCACGGTCGTCGCCGAAAGCTGGCATCCGGTTGATGCTTGCGCCATAGGCACCACCAGCATCCCGAGCACGGTCAGTATGGCTAGCTTGGCCACAATCCGGGCCGACTTTGCGCTCGTGTTCAAAAGCGTCACTACATCACGATAAACGGTCATTACTAGGCTCCTGCGGCCCCAGTTGGCCATATTCCTACACAGAAACGCGATTTCGTCCAGCAAACGACAGATCAGCGGGGATTTTCCCGGGTCAGCCGGTCGACTGATCGCAGTCGGACCTTGGGGGCCGTAGCAAGACAAACGTGAAAACCAGCGTACTCGCACGCTTATCCGGGGAAAATATTCCGACGGCGGCGGTGGCGGCGTTGCAGTCGATCCGCATTCGTGTTGAGTCCCGCGGGTGAGAATCGAGACTGGCATACTCGGCGGATGCTCCCCCTACCAAACCCTTCACGTGATCGCGCGGATTGGCCGGCCCTGACGGGTGTCCGCGCGCTCGCGGCACTCGCGGTGTTGGGCATGCATGTGCATGTACTGGTGACCCCACTGCCGTTGCTCAAGCTCGGCCATTTCGGGGTCGACGTCTTCTTTGTGTTGTCCGGATTCCTGCTGACCCTGCGCTATGGCCGAATCCAGGGCCAGCCGGATGCGGATGCCCGCGTCGAGTGGTGGCCATTCATGCGGCAGCGTCTGGTCCGGATCCTTCCAGCGTTCTACGTGCAAGTCCTGATCCTGGGACTGCTGGCCGGGCTTGGGGCCTATGCCTGGCCCGGCTGGCGGCAATTTCTGGGGCAATTCACGCTTGCATTCTACGTTGGGACTGAGCCACTTCAGGCCTGGGTGGCGCCATGGTGGTCGCTGCCCGTCGAACTCTGCTTCTACGTGCTGTTCCCGCTCACGTTGTGGTGCTTGCGGCGCCGGCCGGTTCCAATGTTGCTAATCGGACTCGGTCTCGTCTATGCCTATCGAAGCGTCATGATGGTGTCGGCGCCGGCGCATCCTTGGCTCGCGTTCTGGCTGCAGCAAGCGCCAGGCCGTTTCGATGAATTCCTTATCGGCATGGCCGCAGCCTGGTGGCTGCGGTCCCGGGCCGCGACGGGACAGGACTCGGGCAAGTGGTGGTTCTGGCTTGGCCTGGCCGCATTTGCGGTCCTCTTGTCGACACCGAACTTGTCGCAGTTGGTCGTGCATCTGGGATTTGGGGTCTGCTTCTACTCGGCATTGGCAGCAAGTATCGCCGTCATGCTCGTGGGTCTTGTTTTGGGGACGGGTTTGATGAACCGACTTTTGGCTCAGCCCTGGTTGGTCTGGCTTGGTCAAATCAGCTTCGGCGTCTACCTCTGGCACTACCCGCTGATCGAGTGGGTGCGCCGGCCCGAAGCGCAAGCCTGGCCGGGCAGCGTGCGTCTGGTCCTGGTGCTGATCGGTTCGTTGGTGCTCGCGGATCTGTCATGGCGGTGCATTGAGCGGCCAGCGTTGAACTGGCTTCGACGTCGACGGACGCTGGGCTGACCGGATTCCCGGCGCGGCCATGCCGAACGCCCTCGAGGCACGCGCGCGTGTTGGTGCGCTTTGCGGGGCAGCCAGCGCGGGTGCTGCGACGACACCCAAGTTCGTCTTCGCTACAAGCGCTCAGGCCCGTAGATGCGACGAATGAGTTCGTGGTAGTGAAACACCGCGTTCTCGCGCTTCGGATTGATCCGGCCGGGCTGGTAACGGCCACTCGCCAGGGCCCGCTGCACCTGCGCGCAGATCTCGGCGTCCTCGGCCTGTACCACTTCGCTGAATTGCTGGTCGGTATCGCGACGCTGGCGTTCTTCGGGGCGGTCATCAACGGGATAGTAGTAGTCGAAATCGACGACGCATGTGTCCGGGCCCGTGGCAATGACGCGATTGGTTTGCAGGCGATTCGGCAGAATGTTCAGCATGGTGTTTGGCCAGATGCAGTAGTACAGCGCATCGCCCTCGCCATAGAAATTGCCGGACGCGGCCGACTCCATCGGGCTCCACTGCAGGCTATGCCAATGCTCGGCCTCGGTGACGTAACTCCGGTAGTCGAGCAAGGCATTGAGCGCCGGATGCACGTGCGGCACATGGTAGCCCTCCAAGTAGTTCTCGACGTAGAGCTTCCAGTTGCACGCCACCGGAAACGATTGTCGTCGCTCAAATTCATAGTGCGAAAAGTCGCGACTGCCGAGCTTCTTCTCCGTCCCGGTCAGTAATTCGTCGATGCTCATGTCCGGTTCAATCGCCGCAAACACCAGGCCGCGAACCACCGCGACTTGGATGGGATTCAGATGGATGTCCTCCATCTTGAAGTCGGGCGTACCGGCCATTTCGGTTGCGGCCCGCAGCTGCCCGGCCAAGGTGTAAGTCCAGCCGTGATAGCGGCACCGCAGGGCCTTGGCGCCACGCCCGGCGCACGTGGCCAAGGGCCCGGCGCGGTGACGGCAGATGTTCTCGAACCCGCGCAGCACCCCGTGCTCGTCGCGGACCACCAGCACCGGCACGCCGCCAATATCGGCGACCAGATGATCGCCCGAGTCGCGGACCTGGCTGACCAGCCCCAGAAGTTGCCAGCTTCGGCGCAGGATGCGCTCCGCATCGAAGCCGTGCGCCTCGGCGCCATGGTAGAGGTGGCCGGGCAGGGCGTAGGCGTGCGTCAAATCAGTCATCGTGGTGGTCTCTTGGTTTGTCCGGGCAGCGGTCAGACGACCCGGGTGGGCCCAAGACAGTGTGCTCGCTACTCAGAAGTTCTTTTCCAGGTGGATGTGATTCTGCCCGTTGATGAACTTGTATTGGAAAACATTCGTCAGATGGCGCACCAGGTGAATCCCCAGACCGCCCACTTCGCGAGCCGTGACCGGCTTGTCGAGTGCCGGTGTCGGGCGTGATGTCGGGTCGAAACTCTGGGCCTGATAGACGATTTCGATGATGGCCCGGGTGGCCTCACAGATCACATTGACGTCGATCGCACTCATTTCCTTGGTGCCATGCATGACCACATTGGCCAGTAGCTCGTCAATACAGACGCAGAGCGCGTGCGCGACTTCGATTGGCGCGCCAGCATCCGGCAGCCACTGCTCCAAACGCTCGTTCAGACGGCCGACACCCTTGACCGTACGCGGCACCAGAAAGCGCTGCGCGGGGTAACGGAGTCGATGCGTGCTGAGGTGATCGGAGTTGGACACGGGGCTCCCTTGTGTGGTCAAAGCGGATGCGGGGCAACCGACCTTGTACGTACAAAGCACCTGAAACCGGACACGATCTGCATCGACCGATCGATTGGTCGGGTGATGCGGGATCTGGTCCAACCGTCCGTGGCGTGCCGGCGGTCCCAAGTGCTGCCTGTGCCGACGCCTGGATTCTGGACAGGCCAGCGCAAATTCTCAAGCGGGCGCCCAGGCTGGCAACCCCATGTAGCCGCGGTCAGGTGCGCGTACCCAAACGATGGTGAGCGCGGCCAGTCCGCGAGTAGCGAATCCCGCAACCGCTCACCGGCCTGCCCGGAGTCCGAAAGAGTTTGTTACCCTTCTCCCAAGAAAGGATGCCAACCATGTCGAACAGCCAATTTGGACTGCTGAAAGAACGCCGTTTTCTACCCTTTTTCCTGACTCAAGGGTTAGGGGCATTCAACGACAACGTGTTCAAGAATGCGTTGATTGTGTTGGTGACGTTCGTGATGGTGGGCTTGTCCGAAGATCAAAAGCATGGGCTGACCAATCTGGCGGCGGGCTTGTTTATCCTGCCGTTCTTTCTGTTCTCGGCGATTTCCGGCCAGTTTGCGGACAAATTCGACAAGTCCCGGCTCGCGGTGGCAGTCAAGGTGCTGGAACTGTTGATCATGCTGGTCGGCGTGTTCGCGTTCATGCACCAGCACGTGCCCTTGTTACTGGTGTTGTTGTTCTTGATGGGGCTCCATTCAACGCTCTTTGGTCCGCTGAAGTACGGCATTTTGCCGCAGGTGTTGAAATCGGAAGAGTTGGTCGGTGGCAACGGCCTGATCGAGATGGCCACGTTCTTGGCCATTCTCGGAGGCACGATTCTCGGCACCAGCCTCATTGGCATCCCTGAGCGCGGTGCGATGTTTGTGGGCGTCTGCACAGTCGTGCTCGCTGTACTTGGCCTCGTTACCGCCTGGTTGATGCCCCCGACCGCACCGGTCGACCCGGAATCGAAGCTCGACTGGAATCTGTTCCGCGCCACGTGGCGCAGCGTCCGCGAGTTGACTGACAACCGCACCGTGTTTTTGTCCTGCCTCGGTATTTCCTGGTTCTGGTTCTTTGGATCGATCTACTTCACGCAATTGCCGGTCTATACGGAGTCGGTGCTTGGCGGTAGCGCCAAGGTCTACACCATGCTGCTCGCCATCTTCTCGATTGGGGTCGCGGTGGGGTCGGTGTTGTGCGAGAAGTTGTCGGGTCACAAAGTGGAGATCGGTCTCGTGCCCTTTGGCGCGCTCGGCATGACCCTATTTGGCGCCGACGTCTATTTTGCGTGGCCGGAGGCGGTGACGGCGCGCGGTCTCGGCATTTCGGCCTGGCTCGCGATGCCGGGCGCGAAACGGGTGGTCGCCGATCTGATTGGCATGGCGGTGTTCAGTGGGTTCTTCATCGTGCCCTTGTTTGCGTTGGTGCAGAGTCGCTCCGACCCCAAACGGCGTTCGCGCATCTTTGCTGCAAACAACATCTTGAACGCGGTGTTCATGGTGATCGCGTCGTTGATCGCCGTTGGCCTGCTGGCCAAAGTCGGCCTGACGATCCCGCAGCTCCTGCTCGCGACTGCCATCATGAACGCCATCGTGGCCATCTACATCTTTACGCTGGTGCCGGAGTTCCTGATGCGGTTCCTCGTCTGGATCTTCATCAATCTGGTGTATCGCATCGACCTGAAAGGCCTTGACAATATTCCCGATGAGGGCCCAGTGATCGTGGCCTGCAATCACGTCAGTTTCATGGACGCTTTGATTGTCGGTGGCACGGTGCGGCGGCCGATGCGCTTTGTCATGTACTACAAGATTTACAACCTGCCGATCATCAACTGGATGTTCCGGGCCGCACGCGCGATTCCGATTGCCGGTGCGAAAGAAGATCCCGAGATGCTGGCCCGGGCCTATCAAGCGATCGACCAGGCGCTGGCCGAGGGCGAGGTGGTTGGCATCTTCCCGGAAGGTCAGATCACGCGCGACGGCGAGATCAATTCGTTCCGGCCCGGGATCGAGAAGATTCTCGCCGGCCGCCCGGTCCCGGTGATCCCGGCAGCGCTGCGGGGCATGTGGGGCAGCATCTTCTCGCGCAAAGACTCGGCCTTGCAGCGGGCGCGGTTGCCGCGCCGGTTTTGGTCGCGCATCGGATTGACCTTGGACCCGGCCTGGACGCCCGATCAGGTCACGGCAACCAAGCTCGAGGCAAAGGTCCGCGAGCTGCGTGGCGACTGGGCCTGATGCAATGTTGGGTGAGCCTCACCCGCAAGTCCTTGCCAATAAAAGGATTCTTGCCAACGATCTGAACGCTTTGGCCCGCCTTCGTTTGCCTGATCCAGGTTTTTTTGCTACGCTCGCCAACTTGACTTTGATCCGCCCGCCCGGAGCACCCTAAATCATGGCCCGCATTACCGTTGAAGATTGTCTGGAAGTCGTTGATAACCGCTTTGAGCTCGTCCTGATGGCGACGAAGCGGGCCCGTCAGTTGTCGAAGGGGGCCGAGGCACTGGTCGTCCACGAAAACGACAAGCCAACGGTGGTGGCGCTGCGCGAGATCGCCGGTCGCAAGATCACCCCTGAGCTGCTGGCCGAAATCGAGCGCCAGGAACGCGAACGCGCTGAGCGCGAAGCGCTGGAGTGGGCCGCGCAGGAAGTGGCCGACGACGATCTGTCGAAGGGTGGCGACGATCTCTGATCGTCCGTCAGCTGATTGGCTGCATCAAGCGGCGAGGCGAGAGCCTCGCCGTTTTGCTTTATGTTGGCGCTGAATGTCCAGAACGAATTGACGCGGGTGCGTCTTGGCGCTTTGCCTCAAACGAACGTCTGCATCGCGCGGCCATCGGCGCCAGCGAGATGCGGCAAACTGTTCCAACTCGCCAAATGCAGGCTCGCACCGCGCCAATGAAAGCTGCTCAAGCCGGTGTTCATCAGCGATAGGTTGAAGTCGATCGTGCGCGCCGCAGGGACCTGGAGCGCCAGACCGGCAATTTGCGCAATGACACCGCCGGAGCTGACCAGCAGCAGTCGGCTGCGACCTTGATGTTGTTGGATCAGTTCGAACAAACCATCGTGAACGCGGTGCTGGAACGCCGGAAAGCTCTCATCGAGCCGATCATCCAACAAGCCCTGGGCCCACGCCATCAACGCCGCGGCGATAAACTGGGCGACTGCGCCGCGATCGTCTTTGGCGGGCATGCGACCCGCGACCAGGCTGGAATGATCCGGATACTTGCTCAAGAACGCGCTGAGCACCGCACCGTGATCGAATTCGTTGAACGCCGCCAGCGTGATCGCATTCGGTAAATCGCGGCCACCCTCGGCGTAGGCGGATTGAATGGCTGAGTACGTTTGCTCGTGCCGCTTCATGGCGCCAACGATCACGGCATCGAACGTGTAGCCCGGATCAGCGGCCAAGTGGCGACCCAGACGTTCGGCCTGCAACTCACCCTTGGTCGACAATTGATCGTAATCATCGGCATCGAATGATGCCTGCGCATGGCGAATGGTCAGAAGTTCGAGCATGCGGTGAGTGTAACAGTGGCTGGTGGCGATGTTCCGATCGCCGTGGCGTCAATTGGCGCGGAAAGCGCGATGAAACAATTCGACGACGCTTTTCAAATGCCGATCGCGATTGAAGTCCACGAGGCTGCAACTGCTGCCAACCAAATGCCGCATGTGTTCCATGCCTTTGATCAGCACAAAGAAGTGACCGGCAGCCTGTTCCGGGTCCTTGACCTGCAGCGCACCAGCAATGGTTGCTTCCTTCAGGAATTGGGCGAGCGCTGCCAGGACCCGGCGCGGCCCAGCTTCGAAGAACAGCTCCGCGAGGTGTGGCGAGTGACCGGCGTTGGCCACCATCATGCGATGCAAGGTCAGCGATTCCTCACTGAACACCAGTTCGAAGAAACCGCGGGCGATGCCGAGCAATTGCTTCTGGATGGGCGCCTTGGGGTCGATATGGAACAGCGCCTCAGGCATCTGCTCCTCGCATTTGGACTGCACGGCTGCCTTGAACAGTGTGTCCTTGTCGGCGAAGTGGCTGTACACCGTCAGTTTCGAGACGCCGGCCTGCTTGGCCACCGCATCCATGCTGGTGCCTTCAAACCCAAGGGAGGCGAAAAGCGCCTTGGCGGTGTCGAGAATCGCCAGCCGCTTGGCCATGTCCTTGGGCCGTCCCTGTGCTGGCTTCGTCGGGCCAGAAATTTTTTTCGTTTGCTTCACAAAACAATACTAGACAGTTCAGTTTGGTAATGAATACTATACCGCCCAGTTCAGTTAAGGCAAGCGGGAGCGAAAGGCATGCAAGCAGAGCACAGGAAGTGGCTGTGGCCCTTGGGATTGGCATTGACGGCGGCGCTGGCCGCCTGTGGTGGCGGTGAGAAACCGAAAGAAGTGATCCGGCCGGCGATTGTCGCGAGCCCGGTGGCACTGGAATCATTGACGATCGAGAGTTACTCCGGCGACGTACGACCGCGCTATCAGAGCTCGCTCGGATTCCGGGTGCTCGGCAAGATCCGGCTCCGTTTGGTCGACACCGGTGCCGTCGTCAAGAAGGGCCAGGTGCTCGCCGAATTGGAACCGCAAGATATCGATTTGCAGCGCACGTCGGCCGAAGCGGCTGTGGCGTCGGCCGAGGCTGATCTGGCGCTCGCCGATGCCGAGTTGGAGCGGCATCGTCAGCTGCTCGAAAAGAATTACATCAGCAAAGCCTTGTTTGAGGCCCGTTCGAATCAGCAAAAGGCTGCTGCCGCACGCTTGGAGCAGGCCAAGGCGCAGCTCGATGTGGCGCGCAATCAGAGCAGCTACACGCAGCTTGCTGCCGACGCCGATGGCGTCGTGACACAGTGGTTCGCGGAAGTCGGGCAGGTGGTTGCTGCGGGTCAGCCGATTGTCGGTCTGGCGCGCAGTGGCGAAATCGAGGCGCAGATCGATGTGCCGGAATCGCGTGTTGCCGAGTTCGCAAAAGGTCGGCCCGTGGTGGTGCAGCTTTGGGCCGAGCGTGGCAGTCGCTACGCGGGCAAGGTGCGCGAAGTGGCGCCGTCGGCCGATCCCGCGACGCGGACCTATGCGGTTCGGGTGTCCTTCGATGAGCCCGACCAAGCGGTCAAGATTGGCATGACCACGCGCGTGTTCTTTACCGACTCGGCCGCGCCTGCGTCGGTGTTGATACCGTTGTCGGCGCTGTACGAAAAGGATCGCAAGCCGGCGGTGTGGGTGTTGGAGCCGACCAAGAACACTGTGAATCTGCGCGAGGTGCAGGTAGGACAATATCGCGAGGACGGCGTCAGCATTGTTGCGGGTCTCACCACGGAGGACCGCATCGTGACGGCCGGCGTGCATAAGCTGCGCGTCGATCAGGTGGTCAAGCCGATCGATCTGGAACTGGCGAGGTAATCCATGCTCGGTTTCAATCTTTCCGAGTGGGCGCTTCGAAACCGTACCCTCGTGCTGTATTTCGCCATCGTGCTGGCCGTGATCGGGGTATTTTCATACCAGCGACTCGGGCAATCCGAAGATCCGCCGTTCACCTTCAAAGTCATGGTGATCCGCACGTTGTGGCCAGGAGCCACGGCCGAGCAGGTGTCGCTGCAGGTGACCGATCGCATTGAAGGCAAATTGCAAGAACTGCCGGAGCTCGAATGGATTCGCAGTTACTCGCGCCCGGGCGAGTCCCAGGTGTTTGTCATGGCGAAGGATTCGCTCCGTTCTGACCACTTGCCTGAGCTGTTTTATCAGGTCCGCAAGAAGGTTTCGGACATTCGCGTAACGCTGCCGCAAGGTACCGTGGGGCCGTTTTTCAATGATGAGTTCGGCGATACGTTCGGCAATATCTACGCACTGATTGGCGATGGCTACGACTACGCGTTGCTGAAATCCTACGCTGAGCGCGTGCAATTGCAATTGTTGCGCGTGCCGGATGTCGCCAAAGTCGAACTGATCGGGCTTCAAGAAGAACGGATTTACGTCGAAATTTCGAACGCCAAGCTGGCGACGTTCGGCATTTCGTTTGCCGAAGCGGTGCAGCAACTGGAGGCCCAGAACGCCGTCACGGCGGCGGGCAGTTTCGAGACGGCGGTTGATCGCATTTACATCCGAACGACCGGTGCCTTCGATAGCGTCGATGCCATTCGCAATATCAGTATTCGCGCCGGCCAGCGCGTGTTCCGGCTGGGCGACGTCGCCGAAGTGCGACGGGATTTTGTCGATCCGCCGAGCCCACGCATGCGTTTTCAGGGACGGGAGTCGATCGGCATTGCTGTTGCGATGAAGCGTGGCGGCGATATTGTGCGCCTTGGTCAAAGCCTGGACCAAGTATCTGCCCAGATTGCCGATACATTGCCGGTGGGTCTGGAACTCCAGCGTGTCGCCGATCAGCCCAAGGCGGTGCGGTCGTCAATCGCCGAGTTCGTCCGGACACTGGCCGAGGCCGTGATCATCGTTCTGGCGGTGAGCTTTTTCTCGCTCGGATTCCGCACCGGTCTGGTCGTTGCGTTGTCGATTCCGCTCGTGCTCGCGATGACTTTTGCCAGCATGTACTACTTTGGCATCGGTCTCCACAAGATCTCGTTGGGCGCGTTGGTGTTGGCGCTCGGCCTGCTCGTGGACGATGCGATCATTGCGGTCGAAATGATGGCGGTGAAACTGGAACAGGGCTATGACCGTATTCGGGCGGCGGCGTTTGCCTACACGACTACCGCTTTTCCCATGTTGACCGGGACACTGATCACGGCTGCCGGCTTCCTGCCCATCGCAACCGCGCAATCTGGCACGGGCGAATACACGCGGTCGATCTTCCAGGTCGTTACGATCGCGCTGATCCTTAGCTGGATCGCTGCGGTGATCTTCATTCCGTATCTGGGTTATCGCCTGCTGCCCGAGCATGGTCTCGGCGCCGACGATCAGAAAGGCGCGCATGATCCCTACGATGGGAAGTTCTATCAGCGCTTCAAAGGCTGGTTGGAATGGTGCCTCGACAACCGCCGCACGGTCATTCTGGCGACGATTGCAATCTTCCTGGTATCGGGCTTCTCGTTCCGCTTTGTGCAACAGCAGTTCTTCCCGGCCTCCACTCGTCTGGAATTGATGGTGGATCTCAAGCTGCCAGAAGGTTCGTCGATCCATTCGACCGAACGGGCGGTGGCAGAAATGGAGTCCTTCCTCGACAAGCAGGAGGGCGTGCAGAACTACGTTGCGTACGTCGGCACCGGCTCGCCGCGATTCTACCTCCCGCTGGATCAACAACTGCCGGCGGCCAGCTTTGCGCAGTTCGTCGTGCTGACCGAGAACATCGAAGCACGTGAAGCCTTGCGCGCCAAGCTGATTCACTTGTTCGAGGAGCGTTTTACCGAGTTGCGTGGCCGCGTGACTCGCCTGGAGAATGGGCCGCCGGTCGGGTTTCCGATCCAGTTCCGTGTTTCCGGGGAGCATGTGCCAACGGTGCGCAAGATCGCGCGTCAGATTCGGGAGATCATGCGGGACAACGGTAACATCTCGAATGCGCACCTGGATTGGGAAGAGCCGAGCAAGGTCATTCGCCTGGCGATCGATCAGGATCGTGCGCGCGTGATGGGTATCAGTTCCCAGGATCTCGCCGATTTCCTGCGGAGCTCAATCTCTGGCTCGCGGATCACCCAGTATCGCGAAGGCAACGAACTGATCGACGTGATGCTGCGTGGCCCGAATGACGAACGCGCCCAACTCAGCATGCTGGACTCGCTTTCGATTCCGACGGCATCGGGCAAGAGTGTGTCGCTGGCCCAGGTTGCCAAGATCCAGTACAGCCTGGAGGAGGGCATTTTGTGGCGCCGGAACCGTCTGCCGACAATCACGGTGCGCGGCGATATTTACGGTGCCTTGCAACCGCCAACCGTCACGGCACAGGTGGAGGCAAAGCTGGCCACGATCCGCGCCGAATTGCCGCCAGGCTATCTGATCGAGATCGGCGGCACGGTCGAGGACAGCGGCAAAGGTTCGCGCTCGGTGGCGGCCGGCATGCCATTGTTCATTCTGGTGGTGCTGACGCTGCTGATGCTCCAACTGAAGAGCTTTGCGCGGACGGCTCTGGTGTTTGCGACGGCACCACTGGGCATCATTGGTGTGGTCTTGTTCCTGCTCGTATTCAACGTGCCGTTCGGCTTTGTGGCCATGCTCGGCACGATTGCGCTTGCGGGCATGATCATGCGCAACTCGGTGATCCTGGTCGACCAGATCGATCAGGACATTGAAGCCGGACATAGCGCCTGGGATGCCGTGGTCGGCGCAACGATCCGCCGGTTCCGACCAATCGTCCTCACGGCGCTGGCGGCGATTCTGGCGATGATCCCGTTGGCGCGATCCGTGTTCTACGGGCCCATGGCTGTGGCAATTATGGGTGGACTGATTGTGGCGACCGCATTGACATTGTTGTTCCTGCCAGCGCTGTATGCATGGTGGTTCAAGGTCGAGCGTCCGCCGGTTCGCCCCGAGGAGTTGGGCAGCGATCCCTGGCCTGGCGACGAAATCGAGGTCCGTGCGTGATTGGCTCGTGTCGCCCGTTCCACGTTCGGTCCGGGAGCTGCCCTTCGAGGTAGGCGCTCGGAACGGCTCCTCCAGTCAGGGCGAAATGGCCCTGACTGATGAGCGGGCAGGCGATTGAGGGGCGCCCACCCCGGGTGCCCGCAACTTGCGAGTTTGGCGCATACCCGCATGTGCTCCCGCCGAATCAATCACTTGCGTGTTTGACTTCCCGATCTGATCGGGATTTGGTGTCTCGTACGCATCTGGGTGCGTTGCCAGCTGACTTTCGGCACTTTGTGCCCAAATTGTCCGAAGTCAGCATGCAACTTGCCGGAAATGGAACATGGGCTTGGTCGACCGCACGATTCAGCCGGGATTGCGCCTGGTGCGCCCCTGAACGCTGAGTCGTGGGATAATCCGATCATCCCTCTTTCGGAATACCAGTCATGAGCATGGATGTAGAACAGATTCGCTTCAATATGGTCGAACAGCAGGTGCGTCCTTGGGAAGTGACCAATGCGCGCGTGTTGGCCGCCCTGACCGACGTGCCGCGCGAGCGGTATGTGCCTGTCGCTTATCGCAGCCTGGCATTTGCTGATGTCGCGCTGCCCTTGGCGCATGGCGAGTCAATGATGAAGCCTGTGCTCGATGGCCGCATTCTCCAAGCAGTCGACGTAGAAGAGCAGGACAGCGTGCTCGAAGTGGGCACGGGCAGCGGTTTTTTGACCGCTTGCCTCGCGTATCTGGGGCGGGATGTGGAGTCGGTCGAGTTGCACGCCGATCTCGCTGATCTGGCTCGCCAGAACCTTCTGGAAGCGCGCGTTGCCAATGTTCAGATTCGTCATGCCGACGCGCTGTCCGCTGGGTTCTCGTGCAATCGGGAATTCGATGTGATCGTCCTCGGTGGGGCGGTCGCGGTGGAGCCTGCGGGCTTTCGCAAGCTGCTGAAACCGGCTGGCCGCCTGTTCTTCGTGCGCGGGGAAGGCCCAGCCATGGAAGCGGTGCTGATCACCCGTACCGGAGCATCGGAATTCCGCGAGCAGAGCCTGTTCGAGACGGAACTGCCGTATTTGCGTGGCGCGGAACCGAAGAAGCAGTTTGTGCTGTAACGTTGGAATGAGACATTGAATCGATCGCCTTGGCGATTGATTCGGCGAGAGCGAGTCCGGGCGTGTACCGGACTCGCGAGTTGAAGCACGCTCAGGACGAGCGTGCTTCGACAGCAAATGATCAGCGCGCCACGGAAGGCGCGCCCGCGAATCGATCGCCTTGGCGATTGATTCGGCGAGAGCGAGTCCGGGCGTGTACCGGACTCGCGAGTTGAAGCACGCTCAGGACGAGCGTGCTTCGACAGCAAATGATCAGCGCGCCACGGAAGGCGCGCCCGCGAATCGATCGCCTTGGCGATTGATTCGGCGAGAGCGAGTCCGGGCGTGTACCGGACTCGCGAGTTGAAGCACGCTCAGGACGAGCGTGCTTCGACAGCAAATGATCAGCGCGCCACGGAAGGCGCGCCCGCGAATCGATCGCCTTGGCGATTGATTCGGCGAGAGCGAGTCCGGGCGTGTACCGGACTCGCGAGTTGAAGCACGCTCAGGACGAGCGTGCTTCGACAGCAAATATCGGAACCACCGTCGCTGAGGGTGGTTCCAATAAGAATCCGGGAGTTGTTCCCGGGTTCAACATCACAACAAAGTCGAGGAATGACATGTTGAAAAAACTGCCCCTGGCCAGCGTATTGATGGCCCTGACCGTCACCGCCAGTGCCGCGGATCTCATGGATGTGTATGAAGCCGCCCGCGCTTCTGATCCGCAGCTTGCCATTGCTGAAGCCAATTCCCGGGCCAGCGCTGCTGGTGTGGGAGTGGCCCGTGCCGCCATCCTGCCGCAGGTCGATGCGAGCTACTCCAAGAACAAGAACTGGTTCGAAGCCGATCAACTCGGTGCCGACCCCAGTGCACCGCCGGTCGCGACACTGTCGACCTCGGGCGGTGGCTCAAGCTACGGTGCGAGCTTGACCCAATCGATTTACAGCCATGCCAATTACATGCGGCTGCGTGCGGCCAAGTCCGGTGCCAGCAAAGGTGAACTGGATTACGAAGCGGCGAACGATCAACTCATCGTTCGCGTTGCCGAAGCCTACTTCAATGTGCTGACTGCGCAGACCAATCTGGCCTCGGCAGAAGCACAGGAAAAAGCCGTCGGTCGGCAGTTGGAGCAGGCCGAGCAGCGTTTCGAGGTAGGTCTCAGTGCCATTACCGAAGTGCATGAAGCACGCGCCCAGTTCGACAGCGCCCGGGCCGCGGTGATTCAAGCCCAAAACGGATTGGATGATACGTTTGAAGCGCTGACCGAACTTACTGGCGCCAGTGTTGAGACGGTTAAGCCATTGCAGGAGGACATTCCGCTGGACAAGCCAACGGACGGCAACCTTGAGGACTGGGTGACCACGGCTCTTGAGATGAGCCCGGCGGTGCGTGCACAGCAGCAGCAGTTGGAGTCGGCACGTTACAACGCCAAGGCAGCCTGGGCTGGCCATCTCCCAACGGTTGGTCTCAATGCGCAGTACTCAAAGAGTTCGCAAGATGGCGATGTCCGCCCGTTCCAAACGCTCGATCCGATCAACCGTTCCGTAGGCGTGTCGTTGAATGTCCCGATCTTCTCGGGCGGTGGCACCCAGGCTGGCTACAAGCAAGCGGTGGCGAGCCGTGACGCGGCCGAAGACGGTTTGGAGCAAACGCGTCGTGCCGTCACGCGGCAAACCCGTAGCGCTTATCGCTCTGTCGTCGCCGGCATCAGCTCGGTGGAGGCCCGCAAGCAAGCATTGGTCTCGGCGAAGAGCGCGCTGGAAGCCACTCAGGCCGGTTTCGAGGTCGGCACCCGTACGATCGTCGACGTGTTGCTGTCGCAGCAGTTGCTGTTCAGTCAGGAGCGCGAGTACGCCAGTTCCCGCCACAACTTTATCCTGAGCCAGCTCCGTCTGAAACAGTCGGCCGGCACGATCGACATTGACGATCTGCAGGCAGTCAATGCGCTGCTGAAGTAATCGGGTATCGGTCGGCGGCAAGAAATTGCCGCGGCTATTCCACCCGCACTTCGATCTGACCAAAACGGCCCTGTTCATCCAGGGCCGTTATCGTTTGCGTCCCGGTGCGTGTAAAGCTCAGGTCGAAACTCTGCGCCGGACCTTGCTCGGCCAGCCACCGACCATCCAGCAACCAGTCGACACGGCCACTGGCGCCAATGGCTCTGAGCCTCGCCCGCACTGGCTCGTCGCTGCCCGGGGCCTTGCGCAGCACACTGTGATTCACCAGGCCTTCGATCCGCAAGCTGTCGCTTGGGCTCAGTGATTCAGACTGGCAACCCGGTGCGAACGCGGGCAGGCGGTTGTAATCGCGCTCGACTTGGCCGATCCAAGGCTCCGCCAACACCGGCCAGCGCGTCTTCGTCAAGGTAAGACTTGGTTGATCGCTGCACCCAGGGCTGACTCTGAGCCCCGATTTCGTATCCACTTGATAGTTCACAGTCAGCGCGTCTGACGCCTTGCTCGCACGGTCCAACAATGTCGGCGGCGCCAGATTGTCCAGCAGCATCGCCTCGCGCTTCTTTCGACAGGACCCGTCCGCGTTGTCGGTTGCCAACGTGCCGGCGGGCCAACAAATGGTTGCAAGCTGCACGGACGCCGGCCGAACGTCGGTAAAGCGCGCCTGGCCGGGCAGCCGCTCGCTCAAATCGATTAGCAAGGGCAGCGCAGTCGCAGCCCCATATTGGTCCGGCACGGGCGTGCCGTCCGGGCGGCCGATCCAGACACCAATCACGTGCTCGGGGGTGACGCCGATTGCCCATGCATCGCGAAAGCCGTAACTCGTCCCGGTCTTCCAGGCGATCTGCTTGCGCCGACTCGTGTCGATCAAGGCCCCCGGGTCGCCTGGTCGGCCGTGGTCAGCGAGCATGTTGCGAACAATGAACGCGGCGCCCGGGGTCAGAAGCTGCCGGCGGGATTCCGGATCGGTCTGCAGCAATCGGATCGATCCGGCCATGCCCCCACTGGCCAAGGCGGCATAAGCACCGACCAGTTGTTCCAATTGCGTTGCGGTGCCACCCAGGATGATCGACAGATTCGGTTTCGCGGCCAACGGCAGATTCAAGTCAACGCCCGCATGCGCGAGCCGCGCGCTGAAGCGCTGCGGCCCAACCCGATCGAGCAAGTCCACCGCCGGCACGTTCAGCGACAGGCGCAAGGCTTCGGACGCGGCGATGGGACCGTTGAAGTCATCACCGAAGTTGCCAGGTCGATAGCCGTCAAAATCCTGCGGTACATCAAGCAACAGGCTTTCCGAATGAATCAGGCCCGCGTCCAGGGCCATGCCGTACAGGAAGGGCTTCAGCGTTGATCCCGGTGAGCGGCGCGCCTGCACCATGTCGATGTGACCGAGACGCAACTCATCGCCATACTGGGCCGAGCCGATGTAGACCAGCGTCTCTAAGTTGCGATGGTCGAGCACCAACACGGCTGCCGAGGTTTTTTCCGGCAATCGCTGCATGTATTGCGCGAGTTGCGTTTCCATCGCGCGCTGCAGCGTTGCGTCGATGGTCGAATGCAGACGTCGCGAGTCCGGGTGTTCGCGTTTCAAGCGCTCCGCGAGCAATGCCGCCAGCATCGGCGGGCGCAGGCTACGTGCGACCACCGGTTCATCGCGCGCTTCGGCAATGACGCCGCTCGGCCAGTCGCCGAATTCAGCGAGCCGATTCAGAACCTTGTCACGAGCCGCGCGGGCGCGCTCGGGGTGTCGATCAGGTCGGTTCCGGCTGGGTGATTGCGGCAACACGGCGAGCAGTGCTGCTTCGGAATGCGACAGCTGTGACGCTGGCTTGCCGAGGTAGGCGTAGCTTGCTGCCTGGACGCCTTCGATCCCGCCACCAAATGGCGCGAGGTTCACGTACAGCGTCAGAATTTCAGACTTGCTCAATCGCAGTTCGAGTTGCAGTGCGCGAATGACCTGGCGAATCTTGCCGACGCCCGAATGCGGAATCGGCTCGATCATGCGCGCTACCTGCATGGTCAATGTCGAGCCACCCGAGACAATCTCGCCATGCCAGACCGCCTGCATCAGTGCGCGCGCAAAGGCCAACGGATTGAACCCGGGGTGATAGTCGAACCAGCGATCCTCATAGCCGCGCAACGCTTCGAGATACCGCGGTGACACCTCATTGAGTGAAACCGGATAGCGCCACACCCCTTCCGCGTTCGCAAACGCCCGGAGCGGTGTGCCATCGCGCGCGAGCACAACGGTCGCGGCATCTTGATTGAGATTTGGAATCGGCGGCGGAAAACAGCGATCAAGCAAGATCACGAGCAGCATCAGACCGAGGAGGCAAGTCCAACGCGGATGGTTCTTCAGCCATTGGCGAACGCGAGCGGGCATCAGAGGTCGCAGTCGTGAGAGATCGTCACCACACCGGATTCGGCATCCGATTGGTCAGGCTGCACCACCACAGGGGTGGATGGTGCGATGCGATCCCGTTGGCATGCAACGGGATCGCTACATCACCAAGGATCAGGGCTCGCGCACCACGATCTTTGCCGGTGACGCCGCACCGACGCCGCGCAGTTTCGGACGATACATGTCCTCGATCATCGGCGAAGGCACGCGATACTCACCCGGCGACACCGCGCGCACGAGATAGAACAGCTTCGACTCCTGACCGTTCCAGAGGCGAAGCGCCGCCACGTAGCGGTCGTCACGGAATTCCTGATACTGGAACTCAGTACTGGTCGCGGCGTACTCCATTTCCTGACCGTAGATCGTGACGCCTTCAAACACGCTGCTGTCGACCAGATTCAGGTTTTCGATCTCAAGCCCACCCGGCAGCAAGTCCACCACGAGCGCGTCCCGCATTTCGGCATCGGCCTGCACGCGGATCGCGGCCACGAGCACATCGCCGCTCGTCAGCGGTTCGCCATCGTATTCGCGACCATCGGTGTAGAAATACTGGCGGTAGATCGACACCCCTTCAAACTTCTGCGCGGGCGCCGTGTTGGGATAGCCGACTACGTCTTCACTGAGGAACAACTGGCCCTCGCTCTCAGGTTCGATGCGAATTCCTGCGGCGATGTCCGGCGCCGAGAACGTGCGCGAGATAAACCGTGACGGCGAGAACGGTTCGGCGTTGTCGCCAATGGTGACGTCGCCCGCCACCGTCTGCCCGTTGGCTTCCCGCAGACCACGGCCGAGGCGGACCAGGGCGATCTGCTCCTGCGTGCTCAGGTATTGCCAATGGTCGGACTTCGAGCCGGCATGTTCGCGGGCGAGATCCATGACCTTGGTTTCGTATTCCGGCTTCGACATCTTCTGCTCCATGACCGTCGCCACCATCAAAGCCAGGTCACGTAGATCCGTGCCGTAATCGCCAACGTAATCCGGGCGGGTGAACTCCTTCGAGAAGGCCTCATCCAGCGCTTTCTCGCCGCGCTCGTCATCACCCATCAGCTTCAGCGCGACACCCAGATGCACCAGTGGCAGCGGCGTCACCAGCTTCTCGCGCTCGTTGTCGTAGAGCACGCGCAGCGTGCCCAGTGGGGCGCGCTTCAGGCGGGCGAGAACGTAGCCGGCGTAGGCCATTTCGGCCACGCGCAAATGGTCGGAGTAGTTGTACTCGTAGTGCGAGTTGCCGCCAGACAGCATGTCGTCATTCAAACGCTTCAGAGCACGCTCGATCAGCTGCTCCGGCGGCTCGAAGCCGTTTTCGCGGGCGGTCACCAGCATGTCGGCGACGTACGGCGTCATGTAGGTGACTTGATAGCCGTCTCCCGGCCACATCGAGAAGTGTCCGTTTTCATTCTGCATGGCCAGGAGCCTTGAGAACGCGACGCTCATCATTTCCTTGCGCTCGGCGTCGGTCAGCGGGTCCAGTGCGAACTGCTGTTGGGTCGCCTGATCCATCAATGCAATCGGGAACGCCTTGCTCGTGGTCTGTTCCACGCAGCCATAGGGGTAGTGGATCAGATCGCGCGCGGCTGCTGCGAAGGGCAATGGGGGCAGGGTGCCCAGGTTGATGCGCGAGACCACGGAATCGGCGACCAGTCCTTCGCGCAGATTGGCGGCGGGTGTAATCGTCGCATTGTCGGTCATCACGACGGTGCGATTGCGACGCTCGATCGGATACGCCGGACGCACCGCAAACTCAAGATTGCGCGCAAAGGTGCCCGCGCCGTGACTGACTTTGACCGAAATACGTGCGACGCCATAGCGATCGCGCGCGGTGATCGGGAACTTCAAAGTCTCGCGACCCTTGTCGGCCAACTTGACGCTGCGTTTCGGTTCGCCGACGTTGATCAAGTCGCCGCCGTCCAACTGCACGCTGAGGCTGCTGTCAGCGCCACTCAGATTTTCCAGATCCACCGCAATCTCGGCTTTGTCGCCCGATGCCATCGCGCGTGGTGCCGCCAGTTCAACCACCAACGGTGCCTGCACAATGAGTTCGCGCGAGCCGGTTCCGAAGCGCTGTTCATCGAAGGCCACCGCCACGAGGCGCAGCGTGCCGTTGAAATCTGGCAACGTCAGTTGGATCTGCGCGTTGCCCTGTGCATCAAAACTCGTGGGCGCCTGGTACAGATCGATGGTCTGCACTTTGACGTTCGGACGCCGGCCAGCCGGCAATGCGAGCATCGCCGCGTCGCCACCGTAACGCAGACGCGCCTTGCTGCCATCCAGCGATTCGATGATGCGATTGAACACGTCGAAGGATTCGGTCATGAACTGGCGCGGCGCGAAGAAGAATCCGGCCGGATCGGGCAACGCGAACTGCGTGATATTCAGAATGCCGAGATCGACCGCCGTCAATACCACTTGGGCCTGTTTGCCGGCGAGGGCTGGGGCCTTGACGGACACAGTGGCCACTTGTTCCGGGCGCGCCTTCTCGGGTGCGTCGACACTGACTTCGAGTTTGCGATCAGCACGTGCGAGCGGGATGTGCGTAATGCCCACGGCGCGATTCGGCGTGATTTTTTCGGCCGAATCACCCGGTCGGAAGACCAGCGCTGTTGCATACACGTCGTGGCGTTCCCAGCTCTTATCAAACGGAATCTCGATGCTGGTTTCGTTGCTGACCGTCAGGCGCTTCTGCCACAACAGCTTGTCGCTCTCAATCAGCACGAGGGCAGGGCCTGGATGTGGCGGTTTGATCGTCAGCTTGATCGTTTCGCCCGGCACATATCCGGCTTTGTCCAGCGCCAGTTTGACTTTGTCCGGACGTGAGCCCTTGTCCTGCGCATCGTTATACCAACCCCAACCGGCCTGGAACGGCACCCGTGTGGTCAGACCCGTTTCGGGATCGGTGATTTCCAATCGATAGCCGCCCCAGCTGACTGCCGCGCCGAACTTGCCGCGTTGACCCGCTGATAGCGTGAGATCCTGTTCGGCATCGGCGCTCCACGTCGACGTGAAGTTCGACGTCCAGCCGCCACCATCCACCCAATTCCAGTTGTAGTGACGTTCCTCGCGCATGAGCTTGATCTTCAGCGGCTTGGAGGCCAGCGCGTCGCCCGCGGCATTGGTGCGAATGATCTCGAACTCGGCATCGGTTTCAGGAGTGGCGCCATCGTTGACGTCGAACAACGGCCGCACGCCGACAATCGTGTCAGCCGGCCAAACGGTGCGCTTCAGGGCGCGCGTGACCGCGCGACCACCCGATTCGTAGACAGAACCGGCAATCACTACTTGCACTGGGCCCGTGGGCGCGGTCGCTTCGTCAATCGTGATGTCGGTGCTGAATTTGCCTTCCTCATCCAACTCGCCATCTTCGACCACATCACGCGGTGCACCCGGAAGCTCCATCAGCGAATCGCTGAAATAAAAGTCTTTCAGGCTCGGCACCGGATGTTGATCGACTTGCACCGTCATGCGGGCGGTGAAACGGTTACCGGCAGCAGGGGAGCCGTACAACCAGGCGCCTTCGGCCGTCAGCGCCAACGGCTCGCCTGGGGCCAGCGTTTCCTGTGCGTCCAAATTGAGCTTGAGTCGTTCGGGAATGAACTCTTCCACGCGAACCGGATACCGGACTGGCCGGGCCATGTTCGGATCGGTCGACAGTTCCACGCTCCAGCGGCCCGTTGGTGCATCAGGCGGCACGATCGATTCATAACGCAGATAGTTGAGGTCACCAGGCTTCAGTTCGCGCCGGGACAGCTCGCGGCCATCGGGCTGCTTCAGAGACACGAACACCGATTGTGCTGGTACCGACTTGCCATCGGCGTCCCGGAGCAGCGCCGAGATGCCGAGCATTTCGCCCGGGCGATACAAGTCGCGTCCCGACCACGCAAACACCTCGCGTTCGCGGAACGGTTCGCCCGCCAGCGCGAATTCGGTCAAGTCGAGTGCCGGTTGATTGAACGCAAGCAACGTGAGGTCATCGCCGCGGCGAGCAACCAGGAGTTGCGAAGAGTTGGGCTGATGCTTGATCAGGGCGAGGCCATCGTGATCCGTGGTCACGGACGCGACGACGCCGTTCGTTGGTTGGCGAAACTCAACCGTTACGTCTGGTTTGGCCGCACCGGATTCCAGCGATGTGGTCAGGACCAGGGTTTGGTCAGCATAGCGCCGCACGTGGACGCCGATGTCGCTGACGAAGAACATTGCGGTATCGAACTCGTATTCGAAACTGCCGGGACGCTTCATCACAGCGAAGTACACGCCAGTATCGCGGAGTTCGTCGATATCGCGGACCGGGATGTGGCTCGTGACGCGCTCAGAACCTTTGGCGTTCAACGCAAAGCGGTTGGCATAGACCGAGTCGGCATACTTGGCGACATTCTGCAGCGTCCAGTAGCTCTTCCGACCATTGCGCTCAAACTCGCTGAGGAAGGCTTGCAAAGACTCCTCACGCACCTTCATGAACTCGATGTCGACGGCATCCAGATTGACCGAGACGACTGGCAGCCCGCGCGTGTCATGCTGCGGCAGAATGACGCCCTGGCTCGCAAAGCCCACGAGAGGCGCCTGGGCGCCGGAATCGATCTTCAACTCGGCATTCTTGGCGAGCGTGGGGCCGCGCACGGACGCCAGTTCGGCCTTCACCGAAACGGTGTAGGTGGTATCGGCTTCCAACCAGGGGAAGCGCAATTCGGTGCTTTCGCCAAGCATCCATGAGCCATCCGGGCGGGCACCACTGGGATTCGTGATCGTTACCAGCGTATCGAATGCTTGCGAGCTGACGACGGGTTCGCTGAATTTCAGCACGACTGATGGTCGCCCCTCATACAGTTCGCCATATTGGCTGACGACCGTGAACGCGTCAGGCGTTTTGGCGGCCTGATCGTTTGCAGCGACAGTTTGAACTTCAGGTGGGGCGCCGTCTTCCTTGCCCGAACAGGCAAGCAGAGACAGGCCAGCGATCAGCACGACGGCAAAGCGATACAAGGGGCGCATGGCAGTTCACGGTTGGCAAGACTGCGTACAAGTGTGCCTGAAGCTTCGGGCAATCTCAGCAAGATTGAAGAACGTTTGCGGTCGAACCCGGCGTTTTCACGGGCAGGCCATTGTGCTGAGATCGTCCCCGGCAAGAATCGCCGGTTATGGCCGGCTTACGGTCAGAGGTCTTGCTTGTAAATCACGTACGGCGTGCGCGCCGTGGCTTCATCGACGACGCGACCGCCGTCACCATTGTTATCGCGCTTGATGACTAAATTGTCGGCACCAACCGTCAGCTCACCAGCCCAGGGCGTCCGCCATGACACGCCAATATCGAGCCCGCCAAAACTGGTGCTGTTCGGGTTTAACGGATCCTGGAACCGGGCCACGCGGCCACGCACACTGCCGCCGAACGACCCGTAGCGAAGACCCATGCCGAGTGCGGCCTGATCGACGTCCCAGACCGGGCGTGCGTTGCCACTCCAAAGCTTCAGCTGCGACAGCGCCGCATTCAACTGCACGGCGCTCCGGGAGGTCAGCCGCCACTGCGCTGCCGCACCCAGCTGCCGGCTGTCAAAACTCGACGTCAACGCCGGCAGGGTGGGGCTGAGATCAGTGCGAATTGGGCCGGCGGTTGGTGCCACGTCATTTGGCGATACTTGCCACGACCAGCCATAGACCAAGCCGATATCGACCGAATCGCCTTGCCAGCCGAGACCCATTTGCAACGCGCTGACCTGACCGGGAAGCTCAAGCTCCAGACGGCCGCTCATCAGGCATTCTGAACCCAGGCGCCCGATCCGCAACAGGCCCGATGGCTCGGCACACCAGGGCAAGGTCGGGTTACCCGACTCCGCATCCACGGCAATCACGAGATTGGCGTTCGCCAGCTGTGGCACCGGGGTCATGGCCAGCGTGCCACGATCGTCCGACAGGCCGAACAATGCGCTCAGCGTGCTGAGCGCCGATGGCGCCGGGTCTTCGGCTGACGCCGATTCCGGCACGATCAGCGGGAATTCGGCCGTCTGCGCCAGTGCGACCGACGACACGCCAGCGAGCAGCAGGGCTGCGCTGAGACGTGCAATGGCGGATTGGGCTGGCAACATGGTCGGCTCGTTTGTATCGGGGCTGAGACTGTGTCTGTCGGATTTGGTTCCAGCAGCGCAGCACTATTTTGTTGGATGGGAGTTTACAAGATTCTGCTAAGTCCTGGAATGTGCGGGAAATCATGGTTTTCATGTGCCGTTTCGGTTGGATGCGGCCAGCCCCGCGTTCTGCCGGGTCTGGCTCGCGTGTTTGGCCGTTCCCAGGTCGGCCAAAGCATTGCATGCGTGCAATGCCCACTTGCTGATTTTGCGGATCGACCTCGCGCCATGGCTTGCCCACAATGGCGTCCATGGTCCGGCCGGATTTCATATTCCAACCTATTGTTTTACCGACACTATTCAGGAGTCTTCAATGCTTTCCCATCGCCCCGAGCACGCCGCCACACTGCTTCGTCTGGCACTTGGCACCATCTTCATCGCGCACGGCCTGCTCAAAGTTCTGGTGTTCACCATTCCGGGCACGGTCGGATTTTTTCAGTCCGTCGGCCTTCCCGGCTTCCTGGCTTATATCGTCATTGCGGCCGAATTGCTGGGTGGCACCGCACTGTTGCTCGGGTTTCTGACCCGCTGGGCGGCACTCGGCCTCGCGATCGTCGCCTTCGGGGCGATCATGCCGCATGCCGGCAACGGCTGGGTGTTTTCGAGCAATGGCGGCGGTTGGGAGTACCCACTGTTCCTTGCGATTGCCTGTCTGGTCCAAGCGTTGCTGGGTGCTGGCAGGTTCGGCTTGGACAAGCATTGATTCGACTGCGTCCGGCCCCCGCCTTCGCCGGAACACGACACGAGTGCTACGCCGTCGGCCCGTTCAGCAACCGCGGGTCGGCGCGGAGCCGGTCGGTGATGAAATCCATGAACGCCTTGACTCGGCCAACATGGCGAAGGTCTGGGTGCGTCAGGAGCCAGAGCGTGGACTCAAAGCGCGGTTCAACGGGAAACAGCACTTCCACCGTGTTGCCACCCAGATCGCCTGGCAGCAGGGCCAACCCCACGCCCTGCTCAGTCAGCGCAATCATTGTCGAAAGTTCGGCCGCAAACGTCACGAATCGCGCGTCAGCAAACTGCCGGTGCAGCCACGTGAACACCGGGACCCGCTGAAAACTGCGATCGGCACCGATCAGCGCATGGTCGTTCAAATCAGCCATGCTTTTGGGCCGGCCAAACCGGCGCAGATATGCGGGGCTGCCCGCAACGACCCAGGACGAGCTGATCACTTTCCGGCCCACGAGATCTTCGGGCGGCCGGCTGGTCGCGCGCAGCGCGACATCGGCCTCGCGCCGGCTCAAATCGAAGTCGTTGTCGGCGCCTAGGATCGTGACCCGGATTCCGGGATAAAGCGTCATGAACTCGGGCAGATAGCGGGCCAGGTAGGCGGTGGCGAGCCCGATTGGGGTCGTGACTCGAAGGTCGCCACGCAGCGCGTAATCGTGGCCCGCCACCTTGCGCTCCACCCCATTGACGGCCGCCTCCACGGCTTCGGCTTCGGCGCGAATGGCCTCGCCCTCTGCCGTGAGCTGGTAGCCCTGCGGCAGCCGCTCGAACAGCCTCACCTTCAGGGCTTCTTCCAGTGCGTTCAGGCGCCGGAACACCGTGGAGTGATTGAGTCCGGTCTGGCGCGCCGCGGCGTTCAGCGAACCGCCGCGCGCAATTGCAAGAAAGATGCGCAGATCATTCCAGTCGAACATGCCAAATTCAGCCCGCGCGCCGACGCAGGAAGTTCAGCAGGTCGATCCGGGTGATCAAGCCGAGAAACGCATCGCCGTTGACCACAATCGCCACATGGCCGCGATCAAATACGGGCAACAAGGCCTCGATCGGCGTACGGACATCCAGCTTGTCGAGTTTGGTGACCATAGCGGTGGAGACCGGATCGCGGAACTTTGCCTCATTGCCGTAAACGTGCAGCAGCACATCCGATTCATCGATGATGCCGACAATGTGATCGCCTTCCATGACGGGCAATTGCGACACGTCGTAGAGCTTCATGCGCTGATAGGCAACGGTCAAGAGATCGGTCGGCGCCACCACCACGGTATCGCGGCGCGAATACGGACGATTGATCAGGTCGCGAAGATCGCCGAACGTTTCGCGCTCCAGAAAGCCCTGATCGAGCATCCAGTAGTCGTTGTACATCTTCGACAGATACTTGTTGCCGGTATCGCACACGAACGCGACCACGCGCTTTGCGCTGGTTTGCTCGCGGCAGTACTTCAGTGCCGCGGCCAGAATCGTGCCGCTCGACGAGCCGCCCAGAATGCCCTCACGGCGAAGCAACTCGCGACCCGCGAGGAAGCTCTCCTTGTCGCTGATCGCATAGGCCTTCTTGACGCGGCTGAAATCGCTGATCGACGGCAAAAAGTCCTCACCGATGCCCTCGACGAGCCAAGATCCGCTCTTCGTCGACAGCACTCCTTCATTGATGTACTGCGCGAGGATCGACCCGACCGGATCGGCAATCACGAGCTCCACATGGGGGGCCTCACGCGCAAAGAATCGCGAGAGGCCGGTCATGGTGCCAGACGAGCCGACGCCAAACACAATGGCGTCCATGTTTTGATCCATCTGCGCAAAGATCTCCGGAGCGGTGACTTCCTCGTGTGCGCGTGGGTTGTCCGGGTTGCCGAACTGATTGATGAAGTACGCGTTCGCGGTGGTACGGGCGATTTCGGCAGCGAGATCCTGGTAGTAATGCGGGTGCCCCTTGGCGACATCGGAGCGGGTCAGAATCACCTCGGCACCCATGGCCTTCAGGTTGAAGATCTTCTCGCGGCTCATCTTGTCGGGCACGACCAGAACCAGCTTGTAGCCCTTCTGTTGCGCAACGAGTGCGAGTCCGATTCCGGTATTGCCGGCAGTGCCTTCCACCAGTGTGTCGCCCGGCTTGATCTTGCCAGCCTTTTCGGCCGCCTCGATCATCGTGAGGCCAATGCGGTCCTTGATCGAGCCGCCTGGGTTTGTGGACTCCAGTTTCAGAAACAGCTCGCATGGACCGGTATCGAGGTTGTGGACACGGACCATCGGCGTGTTGCCGATCAATTGCAGCACATTGTCGATCACGGGCATGGGAATTTCCTGACGGGAAAAGGGTGGCAGTGTAGTTGCCGAGTTTCCCTCGCTGCAAATTGCGGGTCGGGAATGGCGACCTAGCGCGTTAACAGTCAGACGTCTTGCCGGAGCACCTTCAGGCGCGAACGGCTCTTGCCGAACCATTGGTTCGGGCCTGAAGGCCCTGTCATCAAGCCCACAATAGCCCATTGCTATGTTCAAAACTCACGTAGTTCGCAGGTGATGAACATGCTGATCGCAAGTAACCCTGTCTACATCCCGCCCCCGCGATCGCGGGGGCGGGCGCCATTCTCCCTCTCCCACGCGAGTGGGAGAGGGCTGGGAAGCGGGCTACTTGCCACACGGTGCCGTCGTGAAAATCGCGCATCGTCACTGACAGTTTGATGCGCGAATAAGCGCACCAAAGGGGCGGCTAGACTCCCACGCGAGTGGAAGCGAGCTGGGAAGCGGGCTACTGGCCACACAGTGCCGCCGTGACAATCGTGCATCGTCACCGACTGTTTGATGCGCGAAAAGCGCACCCACTGGCGGCCGTCCCGTCATGCGGTCGTCAAATGCCTCCCGAATCACGATTCCACAAAAACAAAACGGCCGCAGCAGATGCTGCGGCCGAATATCAATTGGGGAGGGAACGAAGGCGCTAAGACGGTCGCGTTGTCCAAAGTTGGGTCAATTTGTCCTTGGCCCAGAGTTTTTCCTTCTTCATCTTCACCAAGGTGACATCATCGATCGGCAGTACACCGATCTCGGCGTCGCGCACTTGCTTGTCGAGTTCGCGATGCTTCAAGTAGAGGGAGCGAAACTCCGAGCTGGCGGCCATCATCGCTTCGACTTCACGTTGCTGGTTTTCAAACATCCTGAAACCTCCTCTGTGCAATCAATAAAAAAGCCCGCAATCAGAGATCGCAGGCTTCGTCAAAAGTTTCCTATCAAACTGCTTGGCACCGCTCACCGACCGATACTCACTCCGATCCTCACCACTTGGCTGTGGTGCGTCGGCGTTGGCGCGTTGGAGATGTGCGACACTCATACTCGCAACCTCGACTCCTGCAGTCTGGTCGCCGGCAATCCGGCGGACAAGACTCACGCTACTCCGGTTTCTGGCGGCCTGCAAGCGCGAATTGCGCAGTTTTCAAATCGCTGCCGCCGCGCAAATCAGCAGCTTGAGCGAAGCCATTCAGCTGCTTCGAACAATCAAAGATTTAGCGCGCAATCCGGGCATCGGGTCTGAGCATTTTTGTGAAGATGGAGTTACCGTCTGCACCCGCGCGATCATTCTGGCGAACGGCGTCGGGCAGACCGCAAAGATGCCGCGCTGCGCTTCCGGACGCCTAGACGGCGCCCGGACCACCGATCACTGCTTGGCGAGCAGAATCACTTCGACACGGCGATTGCGGGCGCGCCCGTCGTCGCTGTCGTTCGTCGCAACCGGCACTGAGGCCCCGCGACCGATGGCGGTCAGACGCTCAGCTGCAACCCCGCGCTCAATCAATGCTTTGGACACGGCGTCGGCGCGCTGCTGGGACAACACTTGGTTCAGATTCGCGCTGCCACGGCCATCGGTATGGCCTTCGATCCGGATGCGTCGGGTTGGATCTTGGTTCACGAATTCGACGACCTTGTCCAGATTGGCGAGTGCATCCGGCAGCAGCTCGGACTGGCCTGGGTTGAAGACCGCTTCGCCGAGGGTCATCACCGAGCCGCGGCTTTCTTCCTTCGCCTTCAGAGACTGCATCTGAATGCGCAGACTGTCGGCTGCAGCTTGCGCGAGCTCGGCCTCGCGCTTGGCCAAACTGGCCTCCTGAGCCTGCGCATCGGCCAGACGGCGCGCCTGCTCGGCCTCTTTCTGTGCGGCATCGAGCGCCACTTGGGATTGTTCAGTTTCGGCGCGGGCCGCTTCGGCTTCTTGCAGCGCGCGCTCGACTTCTTCGGCCCGGGCCAACGACTGTACACGGAGCTTTTCGGCCTCGAGCCGCGACACTTCGGCATCGCGCCGGCTGGCCTCAACCAATATCTGATCGTGTTCACGTTGCAGATCGACCAGCTGGTTTTCGGCCGCCTGAGCCTGTGCGCTGGCCTTGGCGATATCGAGTCGACGCTCGGCGATATACGACAGGTGCTGACGGACCTCCGGGTCACGATCCTTCGTCTCGCTCATGCGGCGGAGGGACTCGCGAACGCGCGCTATTTCGCTACGGGCGAGGTCTGAGAGCGCCGTGTTTTCTTCGAACTGACGAAGCTGGGACGCAATCCGATCGTGCTCCAGATCACGCTTTGGGGTACTGGCGCAAGCGGCCAGCAGCAGGAGCGGCAGAGTGAGCAACAGTCGCTTCATGGCTGCTCTCCGCCCAGCAGATCGCGGCGCAAGGTCCGGTTCTCCTCGGTCCTCGTTTCGACCAACTCGCGCGCCTTTTGCAGGCGGCTTCGCGTGGCGGCCAGTTCGGCGTCTACCTCGGCTTCCAGCGCGAGCCGCCGGGCCAGTTTCATGTCTTTGTCCTCGACGGCGGCACGGGCGCGGACCAGTTTGTCCTCGGCGAAGCCACGTTCAACCGGGGCATAAACTTTTGCCTCACGTTCGTCGGCCACGCGGAGCGCCGCCTCGGCGTCAGCGAGCTCCTGCTCAGGTGGGAGCGCCTTCGCAAAGGCGCCGGCGCTGAGCAGGCATAGGCCGATCAGGGAATAGATTTTTTTGCTTCTAGCTGTCATAAACTCACGAAAATCGGCGGCGTCCGGTCGGCTATTCTCAAGTCGCGCTGGCCGCAATGCAATCGCAATGTAGAGGACCGAGGTCTGCATGGATATTGGCTACTTCCTTAAGCTCATGTCGGAAAAAGGAGCGTCCGACATGTTCCTGACCACCGGCGCGCCGGTGAACATCAAGGTGGAAGGTCGACTCTACCCCCTGGGCAACACCGGTTTGCCAGGTGGAATGGTAAAGAAAATTGCCTACTCTTTGATGGACGAGGGCATGGTGCCGGCATTTGAGCGTGATCTGGAAGCCAATATGGCCATCGCGATCAAGGACGCCGGCCGCTTCCGCGTGAATGTATTCAAGCAGCGCGGCGAAGTTGGCATGGTAATCCGTTCGATCAAGAGCGAAATCCCCAATTTTGAACAATTGAAGCTGCCGAACGTGCTGCGCGAGATCATCATGGAGCCGCGTGGTCTGGTGCTCGTCGTCGGTGCCACCGGTTCGGGCAAATCCACGTCGCTGGCGGCGATGATCGATTACCGCAACTCGAATTCGGCCGGTCACATTCTGACGATCGAAGACCCGATCGAGTTTCTGCATCGGCACAAGAAGTCGATCGTCAATCAGCGTGAAGTCGGGCTCGATACGCACACGTATCACAATGCCCTGAAGAACGCGATGCGCGAAGCGCCCGACGTGATCTTGATCGGCGAAATCCGCGACCAGGAAACGATGGAAGCAGCGATCCAGTTCTCCGAAACCGGGCACCTGTGCCTGGCGACACTGCACTCGAACAACGCCGACCAAACCCTTGAGCGCATCCTGAACTTCTTCCCGGAGTCGGCGCACAAGAACATCCTGATGAACCTGTCCTTGAATTTGAAGGCCGTCATTTCGCAGCGGCTGGTATTGGGAATCGATGGCAAGCGCCTGCCTGCTGTCGAAGTATTGATCAATACGCCGATGATTCGCGATCTGATGCGCCGCGGCCAAGTGCACGAAATCAAAGAGGCGATGGACCGCTCGCTGGAGTCGGGCATGCAGACCTTCGATCAATGCCTATTCAAGTTGTACAAGGAAGGCAAGTGCGAGTTGGAGGAAGTGCTCAGCAAGGCCGACTCACGTGATGGTCTGGCCCTGAAGATCCGCTTGGCCGAAGGCGGCGGCAGCTCGACCGAGCACGATCCTTACGATCCGAATGCGTTTTGAGTGTGGATACTCAGGTGCGGACTACCGCACCTTCGGCGGCATCGGAAACGGTGTGACTTTCTCACCGGACTCAGCATCCCGGATTTGGGCGCTACCGCGTTGAGCTACTTCTTCGATGCGCAGAATCGCCTGAATGGGCAGATGCAGCGCCTTGGTGTGTTGGAACTCTTCGCGCAGGCGGTCTTCAGCCGGGTCGATGATCAGCGATTCCTTCTGTTCCTCAAACACGATGTCGGCAACGGTGGTGAAGCCCCACAGTTCGGACGAATAGACATTGCGGGCGTAGAGTTCGTAACTTTTGCCGCCGGATAGAAACGTGATCTTGTAGAGTTTTTTGCCGCGCATGTCGGGATTCTCTTGTGGTGGCCCGTCGCCGACAAGCCTGATGCAACAGCGCTTGGATCATCCACGCGAACGACCAACGGTTGCCGTGCGGTTTGCCAAACGAAACACCCCGCCGAAGCGGGGTGTGGAATTGGAGCGGGTGATGGGAATCGAACCCACGCTAGTAGCTTGGGAAGCTACAGTTCTACCATTGAACTACACCCGCGATGGGCAACATTATGCGGGCTTCCAGGCCTTGGCTGCAAGCATCAGTACTGATCCGCGCATCTTAGCGTTCGCTTGGTTCAGCCCATCGTGAAGACATTCAGCTTGTTGCCGTCCAGATCGCGGAAGTAGCCGGCGTAAAAGCTATCGCCGCGCGGACCGGCGGCGCCTTCGTCCATGGCGCCGAGTTCGATTGCCTTCTGGTACAGACGATCGACCTTTTCCTTGCTGTCGACCACCAGGGCCACCATCGTGCCATTGCCCCAGGTTGCCGGGCGCTTGTCATAGGGCTTGATGATGCCGAGCGACGGTTTGTCGGGCGCGACCGCCCACGCGATGAATTGCTCGCCTTCCATCCAGCGCTTGGCGCCGATTTCGGCGAGCAGGGCATCGTAGAACGCCGCGGCGCGGGCGAGGTCATTGGTACCGACGGTGACGTATCCGATCATGGTGGGCTCCGGTGGGTGAAGCCGCAAGCATGCGATTGCCTATGGCGGCTCGCAAGTGCCGGTTGGCGGATAGATGTGTTGGTTCTCGTCGGCATCAGTTTGGTTGGAATTCTGGTCGCACCGGCTGGGCGCTAGTGCTTGCAGCAAACCTCTGTACCGGAGGCGCTGCGCCCCCGCCGTCATGCCAGCGAAACAGACTGCATGAAAACGCATCGATCAGCCCGAACGACTGAAAAGCGCACGACTATATTGGCGCCACAATAGTCGTCATCCTGGAAGCCGCGCAGCGGATTCCGGGATCCAGGGCGATCTTGCGGCGTGCGCGCAACGATGGCATTCGGCACGCTAGATCCTTATTTTGACGCAAGATTGCCCTGGATCCCGGCTGCGCCAGGATGACGACAATAGTGGCTGCCACCGCGAGGCGCGGCTGACGCCGACTGGGTGATCCTCAATGCTTGATGAGGTTTTAGCCTACTCGTGAAGCACCGGATTTCGAATTGAGTACACCAGCGTGGGGCGTTCTCACACGGTCCGTTTCGCTGGAATGAGGTTCCGGACAATGCCTCGAGTGACGTTCGATGAGCGGCATTTGGTTATGAATCGCGAGTCGGTCTTTCGTGGCAGAACCGGTGCTTCAGATGCTGGGAAGGTGTGGTTTCCCAGAGATCTCCAACCCACCTCTCGTCGCCCCGGACACGATCCGGGGGGAAGTTCTTTCGGTCACACGGATACTTCCGGCAACTAAGTGCAGGCCATTACGCGCTTTCGATCTTCGGCTGCCCGGCTTCAACAACATAGTGCTTGGCAGTGACGATATCGGAATCGCGTTCTTTCTCTGCCACCAGATTGCGGAGTTTGACGTCCATGCCGCGGGCCGTGATCTCCATCATCACGTAGCCACGCTTGGTGGTGTCGGCGAACAACGTGTCCGGGTTTTCCGGCAGACGCGCGTTGAAGCTGGCGACATCGGCCCAGCCCTCCGACGCGATCGACGTGCCGCAAAACTCAGGGGCCAAGATTGGCGATTTGAAATCATCCGAATCACGGCGGACATGCCCGATCGCGTAGGCATGAATATCGCCGCCGAGAATGGCCGGGTTCTTGAGCTGGCTCTGCTCCAGGTCTTTTAGCAAACGGGCACGGGCGATCGGGTAGCCGTCCCAGCCATCGGTGAAGCGCTTTCGGGCGGGCCCCGGGGCCGAATCGAAGCGCCCAAAGATCGTTTGCTGAGCGATTAGATTGAAACGTGCCGACGAGTCGTGAAAGCGCTCGCGGAGCCAGCGTTCCTGCTCGCCGCCGAGCATGGTCTGAGCTGGGTCAAGCACTGCCTTGCAGGACTCATCGACGTCAGCGGAGCCACCCCCCTTGCTTGGGCTGGGGCAGGGCTGCACGGTGCGGTATTGGCGGTTGTCGAGTAAGTAGATGCGCGCCAGATTGCCGAAATCGAGGTGCGTGTAGATCGCCATGTTCGGGCCACGCGGGACCATGCTGACCGGCATGGGCTGGTGTTCATAGAACGCCTGATAGGCGGCCGCCCGGCGCAACAGAAACGCCGGATCGAGACTCTCTGAGCGCCAATCGGCATAGTCGTTGTCGACTTCGTGATCGTCCCAGCAGTACGCAAACGGCACGAGCGCATGGTGGTTCTGCAAGTCGCTGTCGGTCTTGTACTGTGCGTGCCGGATGCGGTAATCGGTCAGTGAATAGGCCTCGGCGCCATGATGACGGCGCACGAGATTGCTGCCCCAGTTGCTCTCGTAGATGTAGTCGCCGAGAAACAGCATCAGATCGAGGTTCTCGGCTTGCAAGTGCCGATGCGCGCTGAACCAAGCCTGCTGATAGTGCTGGCAGGAGCCAAATGCCAGGCGCAGCTGCGCGGTGTTCTCGGTGACCGCTGGCAAAGTACGCGTGCGTCCGGTGCGGCTGACTTCGGAACCGCAGGTGAACCGGTAGAAGTACCAGCGCCCTGGCTTCAGGCCGTAGACATCAACATGGACGCTGTGCGCGAGCTCCGGTGCCGCGCGCGCAAGACCGCGCGCGACGACCTTGCTGAAACGCTCGTCTTCGGCCACTTCCCAATCCACATTGTAGAAGTTGAACTCCAGGCCGCCGTCGGCAGACAGCGGTTCGGAAGCCAAGCGCGTCCAGATCGAAAAGCCATCCGCGCGCGGATAGCCTGACGCCACACCCAGCGTGAACGGATGGCCCGTGAAGATCGGCACCGATTGGGCTCGCGCGCTGCCCAATGGGGCAAGTAGGCCGGCGAGGGCAAGACCCAGGCCGCCGCCCAGCACGGTGCGGCGATCCATGCCGCGATGGGCGCTCAGATAGGCATTCAGTGCACGTGTGTGATCCCGGTGATCCATGGTCGACCTCAGCTGGCGGTCTTCGGTTCGTCAGGTTGTTCGTCGCGGAGTTGGCCTTCCCATTTCGAAACGACCGCCGTGGCCACACTGTTGCCAACCACATTGGTCGCCGAGCGGCCCATGTCGAGGAAATGATCAACACCGAGGAGTAGCAGCAACCCTGCTTCTGGAATATTGAACTGCGCCAGTGTCGCGGCGATGACAACCAGCGACGCGCGTGGAACGCCGGCCATGCCTTTCGAGGTCACCATCAGGATCAGGAGCATGGTGGCCTGCTGGCTCCAGCTCAGCTCGATGCCATAGGCCTGCGCAATAAATACCGTGGCAAAGGTGCAGTACATCATCGAGCCGTCGAGGTTGAATGAATAGCCGAGCGGCAAGACAAATGATGCGACACGGTTGCTGCAGCCGAATTTCTCTAATTGCGCCAAAGTTTTTGGATAGGCCGATTCGCTGGAGGCGGTGGAAAACGCTAGCAGAATGGGTTCACGAATCAGGCTGAAAAGCCTTGCGGTGCGCTTTCTAATTACCAACGTGCAGGCGGCGAAAAGAATCAACCAAAGCAGCGCGATGCCAAGGTAGAACTCGACCATGAAGATTCCGTACTTCTGGAGAATGTCCGCTCCAAGTTTGGCAACGATATCGGTGACTGCAGCAAACACCGCAAACGGCGCGAACCACATGACCATCATTGTCACTTTCAACATGGCGTGACCAACGCTGTCGAGCACATCCACGACCGCTTTGGACTTTTCGCCGAGACTCGAACAGGCTAGGCCGAAGAAGATCGAGAACACAACAATCTGCAAGATCTCGTTCTTGGCCATCGCGTCCAGCAAGCTTGTTGGCACCAGATGGTTGACGAACTCGGTCAGACTCATGCTGGCCGCAGCAACGCCGCTGGCTGCATGCGTGTCATCAAGCGTAATCCCGACGCCCGGCTTCAACAGGTTGACTAGAACCAGACCCAGCAGCAGCGATATGAATGAGGCCGTGACGAACCAGACCATAGCCTTGAGTCCGACACGACCGACCGTCTGCATGTCGCCCATGCGTGCGATACCAACGACGAGCGTGGCGAACACCAACGGCGAGATGATCATCTTGATCAGGCGAAGGAATATCGTGGTCATCAAGCCCAGCCCCTGACCCAGCCCTGGCCCGTACCAACCATTCTTGTTCAGGATCAAGCCAGTCCCGATGCCAAGCACTAGGGCGACGATGATCCAGATCGTCAGACGACTACCACTTGAGGGCGCTGCTTGCTGGGAAGGGGCCATATTCACTCTCGCTAAAAGACCGGATTATGCCTGGATTGTCAGTGCGCGATAGCAGTCTTGGCCTGAGTCAGCAGTTGCTGCTGCGCTGCAGTTGGTTCGCGCTCAGCACTCTCCGCATCGGTCGCCATGCCAGACAGCACCTCCATCCAGCTATGGAGACCGCGTCGCTTCGGGTCGCCGTCCAATTGTGCCTGCAGCGCGGCGCGCTCTGTTTCGGCGGCCGCATCGGTCCGGCTCGCCAGCGCGCTCAGTGCGGCTTCCGTCTTGCCAATGCTGCTGGTCAGTTGTTTCAACACGGTGGCCAGTTCCAGGTTGAAATCGAGGATGTGCTGCAATTGCGCCGGCGCCAAGTTGAGGCGCGGATCGAGTTTGACCTCGAATGACTGACGCTCGGTTTTTCCAGCCAAGAGGAGTTCGACCGTATAGCGTCCAGGCAACGCAAGCGGACCTTCGGGCAGGGCCGAGGTCTCGACACCTGCGGTCGCGGCAATCGAATACTCGTAGGCGGTGGCCAACGGTCGCGGATGGCGCAGATTCCAGATCACGCGATGACTGCCACGTGTGTTGGGCAAGGCTTGCTCGGGCTTGCGATAAAGATCTGAGAAGTACTGCTCGGCGGGTACTGCTTCTGGGGTTGCCTCGCTGCTCCGTTCAAAGATGACGGTTCCGGCAGCATCCTTGACGCGGAGCGACAACGCGTCGCCAGACTCAGGCAGGTAGTACTCGATGATCGCGCCTGTCGGTGGGTTCTTGCCGAGTGGAATCTCGGCGGCGAGCGGCGTGTCCTTGTTCTGACTTTTGCGGAGGCGCCAGGTATCGGCGACCGGAAACAGCGTTGGCGATGTCGGAACCGATTGGGCCAAGGCACGAAGCCGCTCGACGTTGTCCAGAATCCACAGCGCACGGCCCTGGGTCGCAATGGCCAGATCATTGCCGACCACGCGCAGATCACGCACCCAGGCGACCGGCAGACTTTGTGCCAGCGGCTGCCAATGGGCGCCGTCGTCGAACGACACGTAGACACTGCGATCCGTGCCGGCATAGAGCAAACCTGGTTGCTTCACGTCGGCACGAATGACGGCGCTGAATTCGTTCTTCGGAATGCCGTCCGAGATGTTCGTCCAGGTCTTGCCGCCATCGCTGGTGCGAAGAAACATCGGTTCGAAGCGGTTCATCCGATGCAAATCGACCGCCACATAGGCGTGCTCGGCATTCAGTGGCGATGGGTCGATGCGCGCGACCAAACCCCATTCCGGCAGGATGCCAGGCGTCAGATTCTGCCATGTCTTGCCGCCATCGCGCGTGCGTTGAATCAGACCCGAATCCGTACCAACCCAGAGTTCGTCAGCGTTTAACGGCGATGGCGCGATGTTGAAAATCACGCCAAAGCCACAGGCCCGCGCACGGCTTTGCGGGAGATCGCCCTGGCACGTTTCGGCGGTCTCGCTGCGTCCCGTCAGATCAGCGCTGATCGGTTGCCACGTCGCGCCGCGATCCACGCTTCGATAGACGGATTGTGAGCCGAGATAGAGCGCGTGCGGCGCTACCGGCGAGATCGTCAGCGGCGTGATCCAACTAAAGCGCTGATCAATCGTGCGCGGATCGCGGCCATAGGTGTTGACCAGCAGCGGCGTGATGTTCTGCACGTCGCCCGTGCGGGCATCAAAGCGGCTCACGCGACCACCCAAGCCACTGCCGTACAGTACGTTTGGATCATCCGGGTCTGGCACCACGCAATCGCGCTCATCGGCGCCAGCGGGCATCCAGTCACGAAAACTGATCGCACCGAAATCCGAGCGGCTTTTGATCGCCACCGAGCCGTTGTCCTGCTGCCCGGCGAAGAGTCGATACGGAAACTGCTGATCGACGTGCAGACAGTAGAACTGGCCGGTGGGCTGGTTGTACCAGTCGCTCCAGCTCTGGCCACCATTCGTACTGACGATCGTGCCCTGGTCACTCGCGGCGATCATGCGCGACGGGGCGCTCGGGTCGATCCAGAGGTCGTGATAGTCATCGCCTCCGGGTGAGCCGCGGAAGATCGTCAGGGTCTTGCCAGCGTCCTTCGAGACTTTCATCGAGCGCCCCATGACGAACACTTGGTCGGGGTCGGTCGGGTGCGCGGTCACGCGCGCGAAGTAGCGGGTGGTCAGGCTCGGGTCGGCCTGCACCACTTGCCAATGCTGGCCGCCGTCATCCGAGCGGTACAGGCCGCCATGCACATTGTGATCGATCAGCGCGTAGACGCGCGTCTGGCCTTGCCAATGAGTGACACTAATGCCCACGCGCCCGAGTGGGCCGTCGGGCCACCCTTCGCCTTGCACGCGGGTCCAATGCTGCCCGCCGTCGGTACTGCGGTAGAGCCCGCTGCCTTCGCCATACATCGGCGTGAAGTAGCTCATCCACGGGTAGTTGCGGGCGGTCCAAGTCGCCGCAAACACGATATCTGGGTTGGTTGGGTCAGCCCCCAAATCGACCGCGCCGGATGCTGCGTCGAGCTTCAGGGTGTGCGTCCAATGGCGACCGCCATCGGTACTTCGATACACGCCGCGGTCTGGACTATCGGCGTAGTAGGGCCCAAGGGCTGCAACGAGCACCGTATCGGGCCGCTCTGGATGCACCCAGATTTCGCCGATATGTCGGGTATCGGTCAGGCCGAGGTGCTGCCAGTGTTGACCCGCGTCATCCGAGCGCCAGACACCATTGCCAGCGGCGACGTCGTAGCGCGCCTGCGGCTGGCCGGTCCCGACATAGAGCACCTTCGGATTGCTGTGTGCGACCGCCAGCGCGCCGATCGAGGGCGCGCCCTGATCAAAGATGGGCTGCCAGTTGTGGCCATAGTCCGAGCTCGTCCAGACACCGCCACCCGCAGCCCCGAAGTAATAGCGACCGGGTTCAGTCGGTACGCCCACTGCGACCGTGCTCCAGCCGGCCCGAAACGGCCCGATGAGGCGCCAATCGAGGTCATTGAGGGAGTCTTCCGGAACAGCGGCACCGACCAGGCTGCTGACCAGGGCGAGCGAGCAGAGCAATGTGCGCATGGTGACCTCGGAGCGAAACGGTCGCGCATGGATAGCAGGCTCGGCGCGGTTTGCCTACCGCTGGGCCGCGGAATTGGCGTGCGGATTCAAGCGCGAACAGGACGTGTCAGGGAGGCGCTGAACAAGTTCAGAGTCGATGCGGGTCTGACAGTCCAGGGCGGACCTACACAGATCCTGCTTAGCTGATTTCCGGTTCCGGCTTGGGCAGCGGTGCTTGTCGACGGAGCGTAATCAGCGCGACGCCGAGCAAGATGACTGCCATGCCAATCAAATCGAACGCATGAAATGATTCACTGAGGAATAGCACGCCAAAGATCACCGCCACGGGCGGATTGATGTAGGCGTAGCTGGTTGCCAATGCTGGCCGCGTATGGTGCAGCGCATAGGCGTAGGCACTGAGTCCGATGACGGAGCCGAACACCGCGAGATAGAGCAGGGCACTGACTGAGACCCAGTCGAGCCCCGGACGAATCCAGGTTTCGCCACGCAGCACGGTGACCAAGGCCATCATCGGCAAGGCGCAGACCATTTGCGTCGCCGACGCGGTGATGGGTTCGGGCAAATCCAGGCGCTTGCCAATGACCGAACCAAATGCCCAGCCGGCCGGTGCGAGCAGCAGCAGCAGCGCTGCCCAAGGATTCGCGCTCAGATCGCCGCCGAGGTTCAGCAGCAGGACGCCGATAAAACCGATGCCAAGTCCCAGCCAGTCGCCCCCTTGTGGCCACTTGCCAAATATGCCGGCAAACAGCGCTGCAAACAAGGGCATGCAGGCGACCGCAATGGCCGCAACACCTGACGAGACGCCGAGTTCCATGCCAACCGTGACGAGCCCATTGCCGATGACCAACAGAAAAAACGCAACAAGCGCGCAGTGGCGCCATTGGCGGGCCGTTGGCCAACGCGCCCCGTGCCACCAGAGCCATCCGCCGAGCAGGCTGGCAGCGACCATCAAGCGAAAGGTGGCGAGGGCGTATGGGGTAAAGCCGGGCAATGCCAGCTTCATGCCGAGGTAAGTCGAGCCCCAAACGATATAGAGCGTAAACAGGACCAGGACCAGCCGCCAATTTCGCTCGGCCGGAACCACGGCCGGGTCGGTCACTGCCACACTCATTGCGTCACTCAGCTTGGCCGGGTGGAATCGAACGGTCGCGGCCAGTCAAGGTCGTTCAGCGCGCGCGGCACGGTCGGGCGACGCACAACCTCAAACTCGCCTTCGAACACTTGCGGACCATGCACCGGCTTTGCGGGCGCGCGCCAGCGGCGGATCAGACGGAATGCAAACCAGCCGAGCAGCAGGCCGAGACCGACGAAGCTCGTGAACACGAAGGCGAGCAATACCACGCCGCCTATCACGACGAACTTCAGCAGACGAAACAGGGCGTCGAACAATGAAAACCCTTCCAGCGGACTGCGGTGTGACATGTTTGCTGCTCCTTCCTGGTGCCAGCGTGGTTGGGACGCCATCGGGTAAGCGTCCCATCTTTGGATCGTGGTGGCGGGTGCAAGTTCCGACATCGTGTCGGCTGGTTCCGCCAGATTGGTGAATCGCAAGTCGCCTCGGTCTTCCTGAATCGATTGTCGGTCCGGACCTCCGGCCGACTGGCGTTGCCTGCAATGCCACCAATATGATCCGCATTCTCTGACGAACTGACTGTGCGGTGATGAACGATTTGCAAACGAATGAAGGCGAATCGCAGGCAGGCTTATGCCCGGTGGCGATGATCCCCGATGGTGGTGTGCATGCAGTCATGGTGACTTTAAGCACGGGCCCCGTGTCCGTGCTGCTGACGCGGCTGGGCGAGCGCGTGCAGGCATTCCACAACGAGTGCCCGCATGCTGGGCGACGCCTGGATTGGGCGCCGAACCGGTTTTTGATGGAGCACGGGCACGTGATCTGTGCCTCCCATGGGGCGGCGTTCACGCTGGATACCGGGTTGTGCGTCGGTGGCCCCTGCCGTGGGCAGTCGCTGCATCCCTTCCCCGTCAAGGTCGTCGATGGTTGGGTGCGTCTGCTGCGGGATTGAGTGTGGCTAAGGCCCGCTAGGTTTTTGTTGGAGCGGCTTCAGCTGCGAAGCAATTTTGCGGCAAGGATGATTCGGGCCTGAAGGCCCTCTTACAAAGGGGAACCAGTCTTGCGGCCAGATTGATTCGGGCCTGAAGGCCCTCCCACAAAGGGGAACCAGTCTTGCGGCCAGATTGATTCGGGCCTGAAGGGCCTCCCACAAAGGGGAACCCGTCTTGCGGCAAGGTTGGTTCAAGCCTGAAGGCCCGCCCACAAAGGGGGACCCGTCTTGCGGCAAGGTCGATTCGAGCCTGAAGGCCCGCCCAAGCTCGGCGACGTGTTGCTATTGAGTTCTCACGAGGCGCCGGCGCATGGATTTCAAAGGCTGCGACAAGCGGCGGAAAGACTCCCGACCAGTGGTGCACGGAATTCACGCGATTGCGCGTAGGCCGCGTCAGATCAACGTTTGAGTGTGATCAAGCGCACATCGCGGCTTTCCGGAAGATTCAGCTTTGAATGCTAGACTCAAGGCCTGAATCTGATCCTTTCGAGCGCGTCGCAGGCCCCCCTGCCGCGACCGTTCAGAAGGGGTGCCAACGCCGACTCGCGTGTTCGGTCGGCGGTGGTGGCACAATACATCGAGCGCGTTTTTGGAGACGGTCATGCGGAGCCAGGTCGGTCATTACGAAGTGGTCTGTGAGCTGGGTCGAGGTGGGATGGGCGTGGTGTACAAGGGCTTCGAATCAGCCCTGAACCGCTATGTCGCCATCAAGACGCTGTCGGAATCGTTGTCGCACGACGAGAGCGTCAAAGAGCGCTTTCTGCGTGAGGCGCGGTCCATGGCGCAACTCAACGATGCGCATATCATCCAGATCTACTTCATCGGCGAAGATCAGAGCCAGCCGTTCTTCGCGATGGAGTTCGTGGAGGGCGAGTCGCTCTCGTCGTTCTTGAAGCGAGAGGTCAAACTCACGCCCGAACAGGCCGCCAAAGTGATCGTCCAGACCGCCAGTGGGCTGGCCGTGGCGCATGACAAGGGCGTGGTGCATCGTGATATCAAGCCCGCCAACCTGATGCTGACGACGCGCGGCAACATCAAGATTGCCGACTTTGGTATTGCGCTCGCGCAGCATGACTTCTCGAAGAAGCTCACGGCGACGGGCGAATTCGTCGGTACGCCTGGTTACCTGTCGCCAGAAGTCTGCCTGGGCAAGGTCGTGGACCTGCGCTCCGACATCTTTTCGCTTGGCATTGTGTTCTTCGAAATGCTGACCGGTCGGATGCCATTTACCGATGAATCGCCCCTGGGTCTGCTGCTCGAGGTGGTGCGGGCCGAAATCCCGGATGTCCGCGCGCTCAATGGCGAGGTAGACCCGGAAATCGCCCGCATTCTGACGAAAATGGTCGCCAAGGAACCCGAAAACCGGTACCAGGATTGTCACCAGTTGATCGAAGACCTGCAGCGGCACCCGCTGGTGGCGAAGGGTGGCCCGATCACGGCCAAAGCCAAGATTCCGACCGCCGCAGCGACGGTCGTTGCGGGCATGAAGACACCGGTGGAAGCCATGGCTGCGATGCCGTCCGCGCGGCCGTCGCCCGTGCCGGCTTCGCGGCCAACGCCAATGACCAATCCGCCGCTGCCCGAACCGCCGCCGCCAGCGTCGGTACGCCCATCGGTACTCGATCGGCCGCAAAAGTCGTCGTCGGCCTGGATCTGGCCAGTGGCCGCGATTCTCGTGCTGGGTTTGCTCGGTGGTGGTGCGTTTGGCGTCAAGCTCGTCTGGGATCGTTTTCAGGAGGCGCAACTTGCCGCCACGGGCAACACCGGTTCAAACGGCTTGCTGACGGGATTGACTGATGCCGGCAATGAGAATGCCGATACGACTGCCAACAACGGCACCGTCGGCGACGAACCGGGCACCGAGACGGATCCGTCTGCCGAGACCGGCGCCAACGACGGCATGCTGAAGCCTTCCGACATCATTGCCGATGGCAAGACCATGGCGGGCAATTCGGTCGCCGCAGAAGCGGGTTCCGAGCCGCCCGACGGCACTGATACGGCTCATACGGGTTATGCCGGCGCTGCTGAGGACGACGTGGAGTCGGACGAGTACGACGACACGGCGCCAGGCATCCAAGCGCTTGCTGAGCTCGCGGAGAAATCCGAGGGTCGCCGCGAACAGCGCATCGAGCAGGCTCAGGCCGCCATTGCGTCGGGTGAGCGCAATATCCCGCCGCGTGCTGCAGCGGCTGCGCTGCGTGCCGCCGCGATGCCGCCGGTTGCCAACGTCCCGCCGCGCATCCTGGTAATCGGCCTGGGTGATCGTGGCTTGGCGCTGGCTGCTGAGAAGGCGCTGGAGGATGCGCTCAATGAACGCGGATTCCTCGTCGCCGATGAAGAACTGATCGATGGCGTTGACCGCATCATCGAAAGCGGGCGCCCGGACATTCCGCGCTTGCTCGGAATTCTGGCGCGTGAGAATGGTGTTCGTGCGGTCACCATCATTCGCGCCGAAGAACTCGGCTCGACGCCGTTGACCTACTACGGCCAGACCGACACGCTGTACTCGGCCAACCTGACCATCAAGACGGTCGATGTCCGCACGAAACAGCCCGTCGGGCCGCAGCTCAGTCAGAAAGTCGATTTCACCAATCTGACGGCAAACGAAAAGGCCGAAGAGGCGGTGGCGGAAGGCATTGATCGTTACGTGGCCGCGATGGCTGCGTACCGACCCACTGGCAGCGGCGGTTGAGGGTAGGCAGCGTGCAGCGTTCGCTTGGGTTGCTCATGATGTTCGCGCTGGCAGGCTCTGCCAGCGCGATTTCGTTCCAGGAGTGCATTCTCGCCGACGGGAGCAAGATCTTTACCGATCAGCCCTGTCCAAAGAATGCGAAAGAGTTGCCGCGCTTTATTGCCGATCCCAAACCGCCACCGCCGCCACCGGCGGACCCGGTAGACACCGCCGCGCCACCCACGGAAGTTGCGAATACCGACGAAGAAACGCGCAAGAACGCGCCGCCGCCGGTGCCGAAACCGCGGAAACGCTATCGCTGCATTCGGCCGGAGGGGGGCGACTATGTTTCCAATACCACCCATGACGAAACCCGTTGGGTACCGCTCTGGAAGGTCGAGCGGCCGAATCTGATTCTGGATTCCGGAGGCGCCGACGTGCAGGCTGCAAAGCGTCCTCCGGTCGCATCGGCCAAGCCGAACCCGGAGAAAGCAGAGGCGTCTTCACGTCTCGTGCTTGTTCGCGATCAATGTCTGCTGGTGACGGGCAGCGAGCTCTGCACCATGATCCGCACTGAACGGCGGCAAGTGGAAGAGAAGCTCGCGGCTGCATCGGAGTCGCAGCGTCCGCAACTGGAGGCCGAAGGCAACCAGCTCGATCTTGAGTTTGTGGCGTCCTGCAAAACTCAGACACCCTGAGTGTTGAAGCGGCAAATCTCGGCTTGGCCAACTTGGCGTCATCGGGCGTTGCCCGCGCGGCCTAAAGCCGCGCTACGGCGCGCGTGTTGCATCAGAACCCGTAGGCCAGAAAACCACCGTCAACGGGCAACGTCACCCCGCTGATATAGCTCGAAGCCGGCAGACAGAGAAACGCAACAGCCGTCGCGACTTCATAGGCTTCGGCAACGCGACCAATCGGCGTGGCCGCCAGGACCTCCTCCAGGTAGTCGAGGTCGTTCAATGCCACTTGCGTGCGTTGGGTACGGGTGTACCAAGGCGACACCGCATTGACTCGGATGCCGTCCTCGCCCCATTCACAGGCGAGATTGCGCGTCATCTGGACGATGGCTGCTTTGGTCATGCCATACGCGACGCCCGTACGGACGTGCGTCATGCCAGAGACCGACGCCAGATTCACGATTGCAGGTTCCGGACTTTCAATCAGCAGCGGGTGGCAGAGCCGGCTCAACGCGAGCGCCGACTCGCAGTTCAACACGAAGAGTCGCTCCAACAGCGCATCGTCCACATCCAGCGCAGCCCGGCGCTCATTGCCGCCGACGTTGTTGATCAGATAATCAAGCGGCGTTTCGAGATCGTGGACCCAATCGATGAGCTCCAGGCGTTGCTCAGGCTCGGTCAGATCGGCAGCGAACGACGCCACACGCTGCTCGGAAAATCGGCGCGACAGTTCATGGGTCACCTCGTTCAATGCATCCTCATCACGGGCAACCAACAGCGTATCCGCGCCGAGGCTCAAGAATTCTTCGGCAATCGCCTTGCCAATGCCTTTGCTGGCACCGGTGATCAACGCGGTTCGTCCATCCATTCGCCAGCGCGAGGCATTCATGGGCTTCCTCCAAAGCAGGTCAGTATGCTGCCGATGGCGACCGGGCTTAAGATCCGCGGCCCGTCGGCAACGGTCGCGATTGTCACTCAGACGCCGAGAATTCGCAGCCCCGTAAACGATGGAATCGTTCAATGTGCGACGGACTTCGCGTGGCCTTGCATGGGCAAATCTGTCAGGCTCGTGCCAAGGTGCTGACGCGAGCGATCAGCGCATTGATTCCTTGCGAACGAAGGAGTGAGTTCATGAACCATGCCATGTGTCCTGCAATCAACCGATCGCTGCTTGGGCAAGCCAGTTTTGGTCGAATTAGTGTGTTGCTCTTTGTTTTGACGCTGGCCGCTTGCGCCGAATCACCGCCGCCACCCGAACCCACGACGGCCGCCAGAGACCCCAATGCGAACGCCTTGGAGGGCACGGTTTACGACACCCAAGGTAAGGCCCTGCGCAAAGCGAACGAGGTCGAACAACAGGTGCTGGACCAGGCTGCGGCGCAGCGCAAGGCCATCGACGAGGCGGGCGGCTGACTCGGATTCGCGCTCGAACGGTGGCGCCGGGGTGGCTCAACCGGCACCGCTGTTGGCATCAACTCAACGCGCGTTTCTTTGGCAAGTGGCTCATCAGGAACTCCATCTGGTCCGCCAGGATGTTCCGGTTCGACAGGATCAAGTGCTCGACCCAACTCGGCCGGTACGGTACGGCCAGCAGCGGCATATGCGCCTGCTGCGGCGTACGGCAGCCCTTGCGCACATTGCACGGCAGGCAGGCGGTGACCACGTTCTGCCAGATATCGCGACCGCCGCGGGAAATCGGGATCACGTGATCGCGAGTCAGTGCGGCCTTCTGAAAGTGGTTGCCGCAGTAGAGGCACGTGTAACGGTCGCGATTGAACAGGGCGGCATTCGTCAGTGCCGGCGCCGGTTCCTTTGCGCCCATGCGGCGCTGGCCTCGACTGGCAACGATCGGGTGCAACTGCAGCAGGCTTTGCTCGCCCGTGTTGCGATTATTGCCGCCATGCACGGTGAGGCAAGGCTCGCCGATGGTCCAGGCCACCGCATCGCGCACGTACAGGCAGGCAGCATCCTGCCAGGAAATCCAATCCAGAATTCGACCGTTCGCATCCAGCGACAGTATTCGGGTCGAATGAATATCAGCCGTCGTCCTTGGCGTCAGCAACATAGACCAACCTCCAGAAACCTACGATTGGGGCCGAGCATAGCCGCGGCCGGGGCCGAGAACCAGCCTGCCCGCGACATTGGTGTGCGCGCGTTGGGCGACTCGGCAGGGCGAGAAGGGCGTTTCCCTGTTGGCAACAAACTGTAGACCGAATCTGGATTTTTCAAGATGCAGCCCGTCGGTCGCTGACAAACGGCCCGGATTGGCAGATCGAAGACACGGGGCCTGATACGATTCAGGTTTGTCTTAAGGAGAACTCCATGTCTGATTTGCAGGCTCACATCCAAACCGCTCGCGGCACCATCAAAGTGCAGCTCACCCCCGATGAAACCCCGATTACGGTCGCCAATTTCGTCAATCTCGCTCAGCGCAAGTATTACGACGGCTTGACGTTTCACCGGGTCATTGCCGATTTCATGATTCAGGGCGGTTGCCCGTCTGGCACCGGCACCGGCGGCCCAGGTTACAACTTCGACGACGAAATCGTGCCGACGCTAAAGCACAGCGGCCCAGGCGTCTTGTCGATGGCCAACGCCGGCTCGCGCATGGGGCGCGGCACCAATGGCAGCCAATTCTTCATCACACATGTGGCAACGCCGTGGTTGGATGGCAAGCACACGGTGTTCGGCAAGGTCCTGGGTGCCGAAGACCAGGCCATCGTCAATGCCATCCGTGGCGGCGAGAAAATTGCGTCGATCACCATCCATGGCGACACCACCGCCTTGTTTGCCAAGACGGCAGCCAAGGTCAATGAGTGGAATCAGATTCTGAACGCCCGTGCCTGATTCCGCACGTTCTCCCGGTTCACTGTTTCGCGCCATGGCTGGCGAGGCCCTGGCGCTGGCACTGAATCGCTTGATCAGCCTCGATCCCGACTTGCCTGGCGAACTCGCCGGGCTCGCGGGGCGACGCTTCCAGTTGACCTGGGCGGGCCCGGAGTGGACGCTGCAGGCGCGCGTCGACAACGCGCAAATCCGGATCGAAAAGCCTACGAGCGAGCCCGAGCCGGATTTCAGCCTGCGTACGTCTTTGGCCGGACTCGCCGGGCTGCTCCGGCCCGAGGCAAAGGGCGTGCTGCCGGTCGGTAAGGTGCAGATCAGTGGCGACGCCGATTTGTTGCGGAGCCTGGAAACCCTGGCAAAGCGCTACCAGCCCGATCTGGAAGTGCGTTTTGCCGAGCGACTCGGGCCGGTGTTCGGGCCACAAGTCGCCCGCCTGCTGCAATCGGTATTCAACGCGTTTCGTGAGCAGGGTCGACAGGCGGTTCTGGCCAGCGCCGAATATGTCCTGTATGAAGGCGAATTGGTCCCGACGCGCGAGCTGCTCGAAGACTTTGCGGCCGATGTGGATCAACTTCGCGATGACGTCGAGCGTTTTGAAGCCCGTCTAGCCCGTTTGAGCCGCACATGATCAAGATGAGCCGTTCGGCGTTTCGGGTCATTGGCATTGGCCTGATCCTGACCCGCTATCGACTCGACGAGTTGCTGGACCTGCTTCCGGGTCTTGGCTGGCTGAAATGGTGCCGGGCGCTGATTCCCGGGCCTGCTGATTCCGAGACACTGAGTCGCGGTCATCGGCTCCGCCGGGCGCTGGAGGAACTGGGGCCGTTGTTCGTCAAGTTCGGGCAGATTCTGTCGACCCGGCGTGACCTGCTGCCCGCCGATGTGGCCGAGGCGTTGGCGTTGCTGCAAGATCGCGTCGCGCCGTTCTCGGGTGAAGAAGCCCGGACGATGATCGAGGCCGAGCTTGGCCGGCCAATCGGTGAGATCTTTGCGGATTTCGATTTGAAGCCGCTCGCGTCTGCATCGATTGCCCAAGTCCATGCGGCCACGTTGAAAGATGGCCAGGCGGTCGTGATCAAAGTCCTCCGACCGCGCGTTGAGCAGCGCATCCAGGCCGACCTCGGCCTGTTGAAGCGCGTCGCTGCGTTGGTTGATCGGCACGCTCCCAGTGCCGACAAATGGCAGCCCCTTGAAGTCGTTGCGGAGATCGAGCGCACGCTGGCCAGCGAGCTCGACCTGCAGCGCGAAGGGGCGAATCTCACGTATTTCGCCCGGCATTTCAAAGATTCGGACGATGTCCATGTGCCGGTGGTGCATTGGGACTACAGTTCCGAGCGGGTCCTGACGATGGAGCGGGTCAGCGGCATTCCGATTGGTGACTTGGCGGCACTCGACGCCGCCGGCATCGATCGTATCAAGCTGGCTGAAAAGGGCGTCCGGCTCTTTTACATCCAAGTATTCAAGCACAACTTTTTTCATGCCGATTCCCACCCAGGCAACATCTGGGTCGATCGCGCACACCCGGATGAACCGCGGTTCATCCTGCTCGACTTCGGGATCGTCGGGTCGCTGCCCGAGTTGGACCGACGCTATCTGGCCGAGAACTTTCGGGCCATGTTCAACAACGACTACCGACGCATCGCCGAGTTGCACCTGGAAGCCGGCTGGATGCCGGCCCATGTGCGCGTTGACGAGTTGGAAGCGGCGGTACGCAGTGTTTGTGAGCCGTACTTTACGAAGCCGATTGCCGAGATTTCGCTGGGTGAAGTGCTCGCCAAGATTTTCCGACTGGCGCATCGCTATGAGCTGACGATCCAGCCGCAGTTGCTATTGCTGCAAAAGACCTTGCTCAATATCGAGGGAGTTGGCCGGCAACTGCATCCGAAGCTTGACTTGTTTGCAGTCGCGAAGCCGGTGCTCGAAGAAATCATGCGCAAGGAATACGGACTGCAGTCGTTTATCGATGCATTCCAGAAGCGCCTGCCGGAGCTGGTCGAACAGGCACCCGAATTGCCGCGACTTTTCCATGAGTACCTAAACAACGCCGCGCGTGGCAACACGCGCATTGACATGCGCTCGGAAGAGATCGCGTCGTTGGTTGCGGAATCCCGAGAGATCCAGCGCCGCACTGTGTTTGCGGTGATCGGCTCGGGCTTGCTGGTGTCTTCAGCGCTGCTGTATGGCTTGGATGCCGAGGGCACCAAGTGGTTCGGCGTCAGCTTGCCGATTGTGGTGGCCTTCGTGGGCGCAGTTATTGCGTTCTTCGCGGCGTTGCATCGGCGTTCCCGGTAACAGAGCGGGGCCGATTCTGAAGCGCTGGCGAATTGGCGGCGCGACAATTTTTTTCGTGGCCGCCGCGCGTCCACTCGGCTCTGGGGCCCGCTGAATCGTTGCTCGGGCGCGATCGTCAGCCGAATTTGACTTGCATCAAATTTGCGCTTGACCCCGATCAAGTTGACGCCAATTCAAAGCGCGCATGATTGCCTCCAGAGCGAATCGCCCCGATTCGTAGCCGATGACAAACAAGGTATTGGAGACTCTCATGAAAAAGCTGACAAGTGTGTTGCTGCTGGCCCTCGTTACGCCCTCGCTCTGGGCCGCTGACGGCAATTGGCGTTTCACGGTAGGTGCGCACAATGTTGATCCGAAGTCGGACAACGGCAGCCTCGCCAATGGCGCGCTTGATGTAGACGTGGGCAACGCGTGGCGTCCGACGATCACGGGCGAATATCTCTTCAGCGACAACCTGGGTCTCGAAGTGCTCGCCGCGCTGCCGTTCAAGCACGATGTCAAGCTGAATGGCGCAGACGCTGGCGATGTGACCCATCTGCCGCCGACGGTCTCGCTGCAGTATCACTTCAATGCTGGTGAAAAGGTGTCGCCGTATCTCGGCCTCGGTCTGAACTTCACGTGGATCTACGATGAGAACAGCGATGGTCCGATCGATGGCACCGATTTGAGCCTCAGCAACAGCTTCGGTCTGGCGGCGCACGCTGGTATCGACTTCGCCATGCAGAACGATTGGTTCTTCGGCGTGGATGCACGCTGGATGGATATCGATGCCGATGTGTCCGTGGATGGAGCCGACGTTGGCACGGTCAACATTGACCCGCTGGTGTACGGTTTCTACTTCGGCAAGCGCTTCTGAGTGGTTGTTCTGGCTGCGGATTGACCAGCCCCCTGGTTGATCCGCGGCCTCCGATAGCGCATTGGTGCGATCGATCCGTGCAAGCATGATCGATCCGTACATCGGGACATGGATCAATTGCCGCCGCAATTGAGCCGCATACGTTGCCAATACGGTCGTGTTCCGGAAATCGCTCGAACAGAAATCTTGCCTTTCAAGCCCATGCCGCGGCGCTCGTCGTCGCCTGAGTGGCCACTACGCCTCAGCAATGGATCTTGCCTTGGCTCGGACGCCCCCAGATTTTCTTCAAGCCATTTCCGGAACGCGACCATAGAGCGCGCACTGCCGGAATCTCCCCTCGGCCATCCGGCAGTAAACCCAAGCAGCCGGGCAGATGTCCCTGCATCTGCTCGGCTGCGACTTATTCAAACCTGCTGCGGGGCACGCACTAGCAGCGCCCCAATCAGAACCATGTTCGTTGGACCCGCGTACGGGCACGGATGTTCCGACCGCGGCACAAAGCAAAAGGCCGGATCCTGGGATCCGGCCTTTTGTTCTTCTTCATCGGATGTTCTGTTGACATCCTAGGGCGATTTGGTGCCGGTGGAGGGACTCGAACCCACACTGTGTCACCACAAACGGATTTTGAGTCCGCCGCGTCTACCAATTCCGCCACACCGGCTGATGGGGGCCAGGCCGCAAGGGCCGGGCGAAGGATCATACAAAGCCTGATGGGATTGTCCAGCGCTTTTTTTGGCGGACCTGCGGGCGATCAACCCGCTTGAGCCAGAATCTGGGCCAGCGCGTCGGGGTTTTTCCAGTGCCAGCCGCAGATATAGCGTGGCCAATTCCATCTTGGGCTATCCATCGTCACCGGCTGGGCGCCGTCACCGACGGCAATGGCCAACCCCAACCGTTCGCCGTGATTCGGCAAGTAATCGTTGATCAGATAAGGCGGGATGTGGCCGAACGGATACGCGAACACTCGGGTCTTTGCCGGTGCAATCTCCTGATCGATCAACACGCGGGCGTTCGCGATCTGCGCTTCGGCCCGCTCGAAATTGTCTACCGCAAAAAAATCGCCGCGCGCCATGCCCGCCAGGCCGGGCTGTTTTACGGCCGCGTGATTGTGATCGAAGCTGTGGTTTTCGATGCCAATCAGACCCGACCGGATGGCCGAGTGCCACCAGATGTCGCGCATCCAGTCCTTCGAAAACAGGCAGCCCTGATCGATGTCTTGACGCGAGCTCCGATCGGCGATGACGAAGCACGTCAAATGCAGATTCGGTTGCGCGGCGCGGCCATACTCGGCATGAAAGTCGACCAGCACGTTGTAGAAACTGCGCTGGATGCCATGGTTCGGGAAGTCGAGATCGAAGTAGTCGAGGTCTGAGCCGTCATCGCACGTCAGCACGACGCAATCCTCCAGATCGCGGACCGCGGTGCCGTTCCAGGTGTCGATCACCCAATCCAGCGGCACGATGCGCTTGCCGAGTCGGGTCAGCAACCTGAGGTCCTGGGCCAGCGCCACGTGGTCGTTGCTGGCGTAGTCATTGCCGCTGATGTTCACAGCGTGATAGGTCAATATCGGAACGCGCACGATTTATTTGGTTTCGCTTGAGGTTTGTGACGAATTTCGGGCGAATCTGGCTGCTTTCGGCCACGCCCGGAGCTGGCAAGGCTACAATATCGGGCTACATTTTCCGTCTTTTGGCATCACGGAGTTAACCATGCCCGCAGTCGCGCTGAACCCCTATGACCTGTTCGATGTCCGCTCCTTGCTGAGCGATGAAGAACGCGCGGTGCAGGACGCAGTCGCCCGTTTTACCGACGAGCGCGTGCTGCCAATCATCGGCGAATGCTTCGACAAGGGCGTGTTTCCGCGCGAATTGATCCCGGAAATGGCCGAGATGGGCCTCTTGGGCTCCAGCCTGCCGACTGAGTACGGCTGCGCCGGCATGAACGCCGTCAGCTACGGCCTGATTTGCCAGGAACTGGAACGCGGCGACTCCGGTATCCGCAGTTTCGCGTCCGTGCAAAGCTCGCTCTGCATGTATCCGATCTACGCCTATGGTTCGGAAGAACAGCGCCGCCGCTGGCTGCCGGACATGGCTGCGGGCAAGGTCATTGGCTGCTTTGGTCTGACCGAACCGCACGGCGGCTCGGATCCATCGAACATGAAGACCCACGCCAAGCGTGACGGCAGCGATTGGCTGATCAACGGCGCCAAAATGTGGATCACGAACGGCAACCTCGCCGACATCGCGATCGTTTGGGCGATGACGGAAGAGGGCATCCAGGGTTTTCTCGTCGAGAAGGACTTCCCTGGCTTCAAGGCGCAGGAAGTGCACCGCAAGATGAGCTTGCGCGCCTCGGTCACCTCGGGTCTCTTTTTTGACAACGTGCGTGTGCCGGAGGCCAATCGTCTGCCGAACGTGCGCGGCCTGAAGGGTCCGTTGGGCTGTTTGACCCAGGCTCGCTTCGGTATCACCTGGGGCCCGATTGGCGCGGCTATCGCGTGCCTGCACGAGGCCACCGAGTACTCCAAGACGCGCGTCCTGTTCAATCGCCCGATCGCGGCCACGCAGTCGGTGCAATTGAAGCTCGCCGACATGGCCCGTCGCATCACGCAGGCGCAGCTGCTGTCGCTGCAGCTCGGTCGCCTGAAAGACGCCGGCACCATGCAGCCAACGCAGGTGTCGCTCGCGAAGTGGAACAACGTGCGCATGGCGCTCGATATCGCCCGCGAAGCGCGTGACATTCTGGGTGGCGCCGGCATCACGACCGAATACTGCCCGATTCGCCATGCGCTGAATCTGGAATCGGTCATCACCTATGAAGGCACCGAGACGGTGCATCAGCTGGTGGTGGGCCGCGAGCTGACCGGCATCAACGCGTTTTGATGGTGATTGGTGGGCATGGCCGAGTCTCCTCGGCGTCACTCGGCTATCGCTCCAGCATTTGATCGGCGCGCTGCGTTCATGCAGCGCGGGCCCGAACATCCAATCGTTACTGCACCAAAATCACCGTCGTTGGCGGCGCCTGGATAAAGCGTTCCGGCTTGAATGTGGGGATGCCAGCCGCCACCATTTCGGCGTACAGAGCGTCGGTTCCCTTGCGATTCACAAAGACGGCACCTGACAACACGAAGACCGCGCGCTGGAGACCAAGGTCGAGATGGATCTGCCGGTTGAGACCGAGCTTTTTCAATCCGACACCCTTGATGGCCGTCGCGGGAATGATGAAGTTCTGGTCGCGTGCCGAGTCGTGCGCCTTGCTCTTGCTCGGTGGCGTCATGAAGTAGAGCACGCCATTGATAAAACCGATCTGCGCGGGAATCTGCATGATCCGGTTCACATCGCCGACATAGAGGGCATACGTTCCGCGGCTCAGACGCGGGTCGTTCGATTCGATGGGCGGCGGCGGTGGCGCCGGCGGTGGTGCGTCCGGGGTAGCCACTGCTGTTGTAACGGGCTCGGCCGCCGTGGGGGATTGTGGCGCCGCGTCTTCGGCATAAAGCGGTGCCGAGCAGAGCCACGCCAGACAAAGCGTGATAGCTGGTCCAAACGACTTGCGTAATGTCATGACGGCGATGCTCCAAAGTTGATCGACCAATTCTGTGAACGCTGTTCTGGCGTCAAGCACGTGCTCCGATCACTGAACTGACACCGCCGAGTCGCGCGCAGCGGCACGCTGTGCTGGCGCGGGTTTCGAACCAATTGTCATCCAAACATCACGCCGGCGTGCGCCCGAGTGCACTCGTAGAGTGCCGTCAGACTGTAGCCGCCCTCGAGCATCGACAACATGCGGCCGCCTGTACTCGGCAGCGCGAGCAATTCGCGCGTGAGCCAGGCGTAGTCCTCGGCGACCAGGTTCAAGTTCGCAAGCGGGTCCAAGCGGTGTGCATCGAAGCCGGCTGAGACCAGCAGGAGTTCAGGCGCAAAGGCTCTGAGCGGCACCAGTGCCTGCTCGCGCCAAAGTTCGCGGAAATGCATGGACGCCGTGCCCGCCGGGAGTTCGATATTGACGATATTGCCAACGCCCGTTTCGGAATGGCTGCCCGTACCAGGGTAGAGCGGCCATTGGTGCGACGACACGTACAGGATGCGCGGATCATTTTCGACGATGTCCTGCGTGCCGTTGCCGTGGTGAACATCAAAGTCGATGATCGCCAGCCGCTGAATGCCGCGCGCCAGCGCCGCGTGCGCCGCGATCGCAATGTTGTTGAACAGGCAAAAGCCCATGGCTTCGCGTCTGGTTGCGTGATGTCCGGGTGGGCGAACGGCCGCAAACACGCGCTGCACGCGCCCGCTGATCAACGCATCGATGCCGGCGATGGCGGCGCCGGCCGCCAGTTGCGCGGCGCGTAGCGAGCCAGTCGACATCACGGTATCACCATCGACCTCGGTCCAGCCGTCGCTGGGCGCTGCAGCGAACAGGGCTGCGACCATCTGCGGATCATGCGCGCGTTCCAGATCGGCGCGTGTTGCAAGTGGTGCGTCAATACGCTCGATGTTCTGGAATTCAGGTTCGGCCAATGCTTGCCAGACTGCCTGCAAGCGCGAAGGGGCTTCGGGATGTCCGGCACCTGGGTCATGCTGCAGCATGTCAGGATGGCTGATGATCAGGCCGGCTGCCATAGACACGAGAACTCAGCGTTTGCGGCGCTCATGCCGCCAAAGAACTTCGCCCTGGCCGCTGAAACGGGCCAGAACGCGCGCTATGACGAACAGCAGATCAGAGAGTCGGTTCAGATACCGCACGGCTTCAGGACGCACGGCGTCGTGATGCGACAGTGTGACGACCTCGCGTTCGGCGCGGCGGGCAATCGTTCGCGCCAGATGGCAATGCGCGGCGGCCATGCCCCCACCTGGCAGAATGAAATCCTTCAACGCCGGCAGATCGGCGTTAAAGCCATCCAGTCGATTCTCAAGTCGCGTGATGTCCGCATCATGGACCATCGCCGCGCCCGGAATGCAGAGCTCGCCACCGAGATCGAACAACTCGTGCTGAATCTCGACGAGACAATCGCGAACCGGCTCCGGCAGCTCGCACGCGAGCACGGTGCCGATCGCGCTATTCAATTCATCGACGGTGCCATAGGCGCTGACCCGTGCCGAGTCTTTCGAGACCCGTGTGCCGTCGCCGAGACCGGTGCTGCCATCGTCACCGGTTCGCGTATAGATCCGAGTCAGCCGATTGCCCATGCCTCAGGCAGTTTGGGTCGACAACTGCGGAAAGCGCTGCCGCAGCAGTGCGAAACCGCCGAACAGGAGCGTGCTAAAGAACAGTGCGCCGGCCAGTTGGTTGTCCAGGAATGGAATCCCAGCCACATAGCACGCCAGCAAACCACTGCCCGTCATCGGATACATGCTGCCTTCGAGCCAGACAAAGGCATTGGTCACCAGGAAGAACGCGAGGACGCTGAGCACCGAGGCGCCGAGCACTTTGCCCGCCTTGGGTTGGGTGCCGAGGACGCGGCCGAACAGCGTGATCAGCAGAATCATTCCGTAGATGATCGGCATGCCTGCATGCAAACCGAGGAACAGATCGGACACGAGCATGGCGGCGAGCGGCACCAGAATGCCGACCCAGCGCTTGGCGAACATGGCGCCAGAGAACAGGGCCAACGCCTCGATCGGGCTGAAATTCATCGGATGCGGCAACAGACGGCTCAGCGCTGCAGCGAACACCAGAACGAGCAAAACCGAGACACGGGGCGACAGGAGTTTGGGCGACGACATGGATGCTTCCGGGCGAATTCAGGCAAGTCAGCATTCTAGAGGGCGGGGCGCCAGAAACCAAATGCTTTTCAATTCCGCGACTTGTGTCCGTTTACCGGCATTCCGGCATGGGCGGTACTGGTCGGGCAACGGTTCTGCTTCGGCCTGTTAGACTGCCAGAGCTATGGAACATGCAGATGTTGTGATTGTCGGCTCCGGCCTGGTCGGCGCCAGCCTGGCGATAGCCCTGGCGGGCAGTGGCCGGCGTGTGGTGCAAATCGAAGCCAATGCCGAAGCCAAATTGAGTTCGCGCTGGGATGAGCGCCATTTCGTCTTGGGCGAAGCGAGTCGCTTGGCGCTGTCTGACATCGGCGTTTGGCCCGAGATTCAGATCAAGTCACCCATCACCCGAATCTTGGCCAACCGTGCCGGCGAATTCGGTCGCCTCGAATTCCGCGCCGAGGACTACCATGTGCCAGCGCTCGGCTACACGGTGCCAGCTTCGCAACTGCATACCGCGCTGCGCGCGGGCCTGACCGCGGCAGCAGAACGCGGACTGACGCGCTGGCAGCCAGCCAAGGTGTTGGCCTTCGATACCAGCGAGCAGGACGTCTGTGTGGTCGTGCAACGCGAGGGCGAAGTGGTGCAGTTGCGGGCTGATTTGCTCGTGGCGGCAGACGGGATGCACTCGGCATTGCGAGCGATGGCGGGGATCGAGGTCGCCGAGCGCGACTATCAGCAGACGGCGATCGTGGCGGCACTGCGCCCGGAAACGCCGCATCCCGGTCTGGCCTATGAACGATTGACCCGGTCTGGGCCCCTCGCTGTCTTGCCCGTCGACGACAGTCGATCTGGGCTCATCTACACCGTTCCGAGTGCCGAGGCGGAAGCCGTTCTGGCATTGTCGGACGCCGACTTTCTGACCCGTTTGCGTGGCGATCTTCGCGATCGGCTCGGGCGTTGGCGCGGCGTTGGTCTGCGCCAGCCGTGGCCATTGAAGCTGGTCCTGGCCGAGCGCCTGATTAGCCAGCGCTTGGTGTTGATTGGCAATGCCGCGCAATCCATTCATCCGTTGGGCGCGCAAGGCTTCAATCTCGGTCTCCGCGATGCAATGGCGCTGGCTGATGTTTTGACCGAATCGCCGGGTGACGCGGGTGCAGTCGCGCGCTTGCAGACTTATGCCGAGCGCCGCCGTCGCGATCGCAACGAGACGGTGGCCATGAGCCATGGACTGGTCCAGACTAGCTCGGCGGAAAGCACGGGGCACCATGTCAGTCGGTTCCTGGCGATGACCGCACTCGCGCACGTGCCGCTGCTCAAACAGCGGCTCGCGTTGGGTGCCATGGGTTTTCGCTGAGTGAGCGTGCACATGAATCCGATCCGCGAAGAAATCGTCATTAGTGGCGCCGGCGTCGCAGGCGCCAGTCTGGCGCTCGCCCTGGTGCGTGCCGGCGTGCCGGTGTGTTTGCTGGAGCAGCATCGACTGCCGGAGCCGAGCATCGATCTCGATATCCGAGTTGTCGCGCTGTCGCCTTCGGCCATCTTGCTGTTCGAAGCATTGGCCGTTTGGCCATTGCCGGAAGGCAAAGCCACGCCGTATCAGCAGATGGCGGTGACTGGCGCGGCGAATGCCGCGGGCGTGCAATTCGCAGCGCGCGACATTGCCCAGCCAGCGCTTGGTCACATCGTTGAATTGCGTGCGTTGCAAGTGGCGTTGCACCGTGCGCTGCTGGCGTCACGACTGTGCGACTTTCGTGTCGGGCAGTCGATCGCCGTGCTGAATCGTCGTGACGACCAACTCGATCTGGAACTCGCCGATGGCAGTCGCAAGCGGCCGGGCTTGCTCGTGGTTGCCGAAGGCGAGTTCTCCGGTCTGCGCGAGCAGCTTGGCATTGGCAGTCATGGTCGCGACTACCAGAGCGCTGGCATTGTCTGTCATCTTGAAACCGAGCGTCCCAATCCCGGCATCGCCTTTCAGCGCTTCGACGAAGGTGGGCCACTGGCGTTTCTGCCGATTGCTGGTGGACGCTCCAGCTTGGTTTGGACGCGGCCGACGGAGCAGGTGGCTGATCTGCTCGCGCTTTCGGATACCGAGTTTGCCGAACGCTTGGGCACAGCCAGCGCGCACCGATTTGGCGCTGTTCGCGTGGTCAGTCCCAGGCAGTCGTTTCCCTTTCGCCTGGCGCTTGCCGATCAAGTGGCTGGCGCGCGCGTGGTGTTGATCGGCGATGCGGCGCACAAGGTGCATCCGCTGGCTGGATTGGGATTGAATCTCGGATTGCAGGATGTCGCTGCGTTGTACGACGTGATCATGGATGCAAGACGACGCGGCCGCGACCTCGGCGGTGCGGGCAGCTTGCAGCGTTATCAGGCTTGGCGACAGAGCGATGCCGAATTCACCGCCGGCTTGGTCGATGCCATGGAGCGGGGCTTTCGTGGTGCTGCGGACTCAGGCCTGCCCGGTTTGCTCCAAACTGGCTTGGGTTGGTTGAACCACTTGAAGCCCCTGAAGCGACTGTTGACTGAGGCGGCATGTGGGCAAGTGGGGCGCATGCCGAGCTTGATGCGGGTGTCGACCCTTAGCGCGCGCTGACGGCGTCATGGTTGGGCCAATCCCGAATGGTTGCGACGGTGTCGCGCGCCGACAGGGCAGACCCTGAGGTCTGCCCCGGCGAGATCGGGTGATGGACCCGACGACGATCCTTACTGCAGATCAAACCGATCCAGGTTCATGACCTTCGTCCATACGGCAACGAACTCGTGCACGAAGCGCTCGGCTGCATCGCTGCTTGCGTAGACTTCGGCCAGCGCGCGCAGTTCTGAATTCGAGCCGAAGATCAGATCGACGCGGGTGCCCGTCCACTTCAAGTCCCCCGTCCGACGGTCACGGCCTTCGAACGTTTCCTGGCTGCTCGACGCGGCGGCCCACTTGGTTCCGAGGTCCAGCAAATTGACGAAGTAGTCTGTGCTCAGCACGCCCGGGCGCTTCGTGAACACGCCCTGGCGCGACTGACCCACGTTCGCACCGAGACTCCGGAGGCCGCCAAACAACACGGTTATTTCCGGCACGGTGAGCGTCAGTAGCTGCGACTGGTCAATCAGCAATTCCTCAGGGCGTTGAGCAAGGCCTGGACGGACGTAATTGCGGAATGCATCGGACTTTGGCTCGAGGACAGCAAACGACTCAGTATCGGTCTCTGCTTCGGTGGCATCGGTTCTTCCCGGCGCAAACGGCACGGTCACGTTGACACCACCAAGTCGCGCCGCTTCGGCAACCGCCACGTTGCCAGCCAGTACGATGAGGTCGGCGAGCGATACCTTTTTGCCATCGGCCTGCGCCGCATTGAACTGAGATTGGATGCGTTCCAGAACCGACAGGACTCGGGAAAGTTCTGCGGGTTCATTGACTGCCCAGTCACGCTGTGGCGCGAGGCGAATACGCGCGCCGTTCGCACCGCCGCGTTTGTCGGAGCCTCTGAACGTTGCAGCCGACGCCCACGCCGTCTTCACCAGGTCGGTCAGTGACAGCCCACTACCGAGAATCGTCTTGGCCAAGACGTCCGCATTGGCGGCGTCGATCAAGGGGTGATCGACCGCCGGCAACGGATCCTGCCAACTCAACACTTCAGTCGGTACTTCCGAACCGAGATAGCGCGCCAGCGGGCCCATATCGCGATGCGTCAACTTGAACCATGCGCGGGCAAAGGCATCGGCGAACTGATCCGGGTTCTCATGAAAACGCTTGCTGATCGCGGTGTATGCCGGGTCGGTACGCAATGCCAGGTCCGTTGTCGCCATCATCGGCGCATGCCGTCGGTTCGGGTCATGTGCATCTGGCACCGAGTCGGCACCGGCGCCGCCTTTCGGCGTCCATTGATGCGCGCCAGCGGGGCTCTTCGTCAGTTCCCATTCGTAGCCAAACAGCGTGTCGAAGTAACCGTTGTCCCATTGGATCGGATTCGGCGTCCAGGCGCCTTCCAGACCGCTCGTAATGGTATGCACGCCTTTGCCGGTGCCAAACCGGTTGAGCCAGCCCTGGCTCTGTGCGGCGATGTCGGCGGCTTCAGGTTCTGGGCCCACATAGTCGGCCGGATTCGCCGCGCCATGGCATTTACCAAACGTGTGGCCGCCAGCAATCAGTGCGACCGTTTCTTCGTCATTCATGGCCATGCGGGCAAATGTCTCGCGAATGTCGCGAGCGGACGCAAGTGGGTCCGGCTTGCCGTTCGGGCCCTCCGGATTCACATAGATCAGGCCCATCTGTACCGCGGCCAATGGGTTGTCCAGATCGCGCTCGCCACTGTAGCGCTTGTCGCCGAGCCACGTTTCTTCGTGACCCCAGAACACGTCTTCATCAGGCTGCCACCGATCTTCACGGCCGCCAGCAAATCCGAACGTCTTGAATCCCATCGACTCCAGGGCACAGTTGCCCGCGAGGATCATCAGATCGGCCCATGAGATCTTCTGGCCATATTTCTGCTTGATGGGCCAGAGCAGCAGTCGCGCTTTGTCGAGGTTGCCGTTATCGGGCCAACTGTTCAGCGGTGCAAAGCGCTGCATGCCAGAGCCGCCACCGCCGCGCCCATCAGCGATCCGGTACGTGCCGGCGCTGTGCCAGGCCATGCGGATGAAGAACGGGCCGTAATGGCCGTAGTCTGCCGGCCACCAATCCTGAGAGTCGGTCATCAACGCATACAGGTCCTTCTTCAGCGCGGCCAAATCCAGGCTTTTGAATGCCTCGGCGTAGTTAAAGTCCGGTTGCAGCGGATCGGTTTTCTCGGAATGTTGTCGCAACAGATTCAGATTCAGCTGCTTCGGCCACCAGTCGCGATTGCTGCGACCAGCGGCGACAGCCATGGACTTGTGATCACCCGAAAACGGGCACTTGCTCTCGTTGCTCATCGATTCCTCCAGTCAGACGGTCTTGATTCGGGCCGCGCCTCGCGTGCTGCTGACCAGCAGCGTGCTGGGTCGGGTCGAGAACGAGACTACTCCGACTGTGGTAATCGGGCCAACGAGTATTTCTCGTGACCGTAATCGATAATGTCGATTACTGAATTCTGACGAACAGGTCGCGTAACCGCCTGGAATATGCGGTTTTGGTGGCCGCGCTATTCGAGCGGCGAGTTCTCAATAATGGCAAATCCGCGGGACGTCAGCCGCTCGCGGGCTTCCGGCGTGGCCGTACCCAACAACAGGATCGTGCGCTGCTGCGTCCGCACGGTCTCGACATCCAAAAACGCTGCGATATCGTCATCCCAGCTCAGCTGATCCACGGGCACGGGTACGTAGATCTCACCTTGGCACTCGGCGCCAAAGCCCGCGCCCAGATGGCGCAAATGGCAGCTGCCCACGGGTACGCCGCTCTTGCCCGGCAGCGGCGCCGACAGCAATTGGCGGATGCCGTTGACGACAAAGCGCGCCTCGGGCTGATTCTTGGCGGTGTTGGCCAACTCCAGCAATTCATCGCAGCCGCTTTGAATCTGCAGTTGTTCCATGCCCACGATCATGGCCGTTTCGAGCGTTGGCGTGAACGCCGATTTGCGCACCAGCCGCCGGCTCAACGCGTCGTCACAGCCCAAGGCATTGAGGCGCAGACGGTTGTTCTCGGCAAGGCTTTCTTCGTCCAAAGTCCAGGCGGTGTCATCGATCCGAAGCAATTCCGGCAGCACGCCGTACGTTGCGGCGCCAAGCGCGCCCAAGGCCAGCGAGAACGCTTTGCGACTGCCGGTGGCCGACCAGGCCATGCGATCGAGTTCGGCCGCGAGCACGGGGTTGTCGGAGTAGGGGTCGACACCCAGATGCAACGCAATCTCAGTGCGCGCGTCCTTGAAGCCGACTTTGCGCTTGACGAGCCGCATGCCTTGCTTCTTGCCACGCTGAATATTGCGCTCTTTCGACGACAGCTCAGGGCTCGGTTTGCGCCCGGCATCGAACGGTCCCGGATGGTTCGGTGCGTCGTCTGCCAATTCATCGGCCACATCATCGCGTGCCCGCGAGGCGGCCTTCTTCACCTCGGCCACGCGGCGCTTGATCAGTCGCTCGACTCCGTTTGGCAGTTCTTTGACGGTGTCGATGGGCCGGGTCACGATGCGAACGAGACTCTTGTATGTCTTGTAGGCTTTCGACTTGGCGGCATTCATGGCCGCGCCATCATGGCCGGCTTGTTTGAGTTTGCGAAGGGCTTCAACCTCTTCGATGCGGACGGGCACGAGCTCCCGGCTTTCGGCAATCCAAGTGCCGTAGTCCGACTTGATCGTGAATTGCATCATGTAGCCACTGAGTGCCACCGCGGGCTCGATCTGATATCCCGGACCGCTCAGCAGGCTTGGTTCGAGCACATCGGCGGCCAGCAGCCGGTCGCTCGCTGCAGCGGTGTCGGCAACCGGGGCGGTTACGGCTGCCGCAGGCTCGTTAGTCGCTGGTGGTCCTGCCGTCTCTGACGGCGCCGATTCGTCGGCCATTGCCGGCAATTCTGATTCGGATGGCGTCGCCGCCGGGTTCACCGGTTCGCCAGCCAGCGCCATGGTCGAGGCCAAGCCGAAGCAGGCCAAACCAGCAGGTAACCAATGCCTAGCAAAGAGACGCATGCGGTAAGACCTCAGTTCCAGCTACACACCACTTTGCCACAAACGCCGGCATCCATCAGATCGAATCCCTTCTGGAAATCATCGATGTGAATCTGATGCGTCAGCACTTTCTGCAGCGGAAAGCCGGTCAGCACCATCTGGGTCATCTTGTACCAGGTTTCATACATGCGGCGCCCGTAAATGCCGTGCAGCGTCAGCCCCTTGAAAATGACCTTGTCCCAGTCAATGCCTGCACCCTTCGGCAGAATGCCAAGCAGGGCGACCTTGCCGCCGTGGTACATGCAGTCGAGCATGTCCTGGAACGCGCGTTGGTTGCCGCTCATTTCAAGACCCACATCGAAGCCTTCGATATGCAGATCCTTGACCACTTCCTTCAACGACTGCTTCGCCACATTGACGACCCGGGTGGCACCCATGTCGGCCGCGAGTTTGAGTCGATAGTCGTTGATGTCAGTGACCACGACATTGCGCGCGCCGATATGTTTGCAGATCCCCGCCGCGATGATGCCGATCGGGCCCGCGCCGGTGATGAGCACATCCTCGCCGATGACATCGAATTCGAGGGCGCAGTGCGCCGCGTTGCCGTAAGGATCGAAGAATGCCGCCAATTCGCTCGGAATCTGATCCGGAATCGGCCACAGATTGCTCGCTGGAACGCTGATGTATTCAGCGAAGGCGCCGTTGCGGTTGACGCCGATGCCGACCGTGTTTGGGCACAGATGCTGGCGTCCGGCCCGGCAGTTGCGGCAGACGCCGCAGACGATATGCCCCTCGGCCGAAACCCGTTGACCCACTTCATAGTTGCGGACGCCAGCGCCCATTTCGACCACGCGGCCGACAAATTCATGACCGATGACGAGCCCGGGCGTGATCGTGCGCTGGCTCCATTCATCCCATTTGTAGATATGCAGGTCGGTGCCGCAGATGGCGGTCTTTTCCAGTTTGATCAGCACATCATTGGTGCCGACTTCGGGCATCGGCACCTGCTCCATCCAGATGCCCTTGATGGCTTCCCGCTTGACCAGGGCTTTCATCATCCGCGACATGATCGATTCTCCGCAATTGGTTCCGAGAGGTCGGGGCATTGGCCATCAGGCCACGTGCAGACCCTTGTAGAGCGTATTGTGCACCGGGCGCAGCTCGTCCGCTGGGCGTTCGGTGCTGTAGTAGTACATGGCGAGCGACCGGCGATACGTATGCTCGGGCGTTGCCAAAGGGGTTGGGTGGCCGTGAAACGTATCGCTCCGGGTATTGAAGATCACCGCGCGATTGAAGATCGGTGCCACGGATTTTTCCTTGCGCGCGGCATCGGTGGACCAGATTTCGAGTTCACCGCCCCAAGTCTCCTGCCAGTCATCATCGTTGAGATAAATCAGCAAGTTGATCCGGCGGTGCGCGCGCAACCCTTCATGCCAGTTGAAATCGGCATGAATGCCAAGGTGATCGCCCCGCTTGCTCAGGTGTATGCCGGCGCCGTGCAGATGCGGGTCGGGCAGCAAATGCTCAATGCCTGTCAGATGTTCGAGGAAGCGAATGAATGGGCCGCTATTGAGATCGTGCACTGCGTGGCGGATCGACTCCGGAAACCGCTCTTCGTGCGGGCTCGCACGTTTGACTTCAAAGCCAATTGCGCCGAAGCGGTCCCAGGCCATGTCGTCGTCGGGATGCGGAAAATCGGCGCGCAACTGGCGCGCGGTGTCAGGAATCAACAATTGCTCGATCACGGTGTGCGGGTAGGGCAGGGCGCTTTGGTATTGGTCGCGCGAGGCCGCCGCCAACGCCATCAATCGAGCCTGATCAAAACAATAGGGCATGGTGAAGGAGTCGTCAGTGTGTCGATGCCGCGAGTATATCGGCGTCGCCGTGTTTGGACGATGACGCAACAGAGGCAGGGCCGGGACAGAATGTGTCACACTTGCAGGCTGATTCCGTTCCGATCGACCGTATCCGGTGAACCTGCAACTGTTCCAAAGTGGTCGACCATCACGACCGTCAAAAACGCCAACCGCGCAGCCAGAACAGACTGACTTCGCGCATTTGCGTCGCGCGTCGCTTTGTGCCAGATAGGCGCATGATTCGGTATTCCGGCGTGCTTTGCCTGCTGCTCCTGTTGTGTCCGGCTGTGGGCCGGACACTGGAGGGCATGTGGCCGCCAGAGACGAGTGGTGCATTGCGATCCGAAGCCGAATCCTTGGGCTTCCATTGGGCCGATCAAGCGCCCCTGGAGCCCAGTGCCGCCCCGCTGTCGGCCATTGTGAGCCTGGGTACTTGTACCGGCGTGCTGGTGTCGCCCGATGGACTGATCCTGACGAACCAGCACTGCCTGCTGCCATCGCTGCAAATCGGGTCCGATGCGAAAACCGATCTGCTTCGCGACGGATTCCTTGCGCGTGATCGCAAGTCAGAGCGTGCGCTCGACCCCAATCTGCGCGTGTATCTGGTGCAAGAGCAGATCGACGTGACCCGCGCCGTGCTGCGAGGCTCGGTGCGAAGCCGGGGCCGCACGCGCTATGAGCGCGTCGATCGGGTCAGCAAAGGCATGGTGGAACATTGCGAGCGTTCAGGCGACCGCCGTTGCGATCTATTGGTCAGCAATGGTGGCGGGCAGTTTCAACTGGTCCGCCAGTTCGAACTGCGCGACTTGCGCCTCGTTTATGCGCCACCCAGTGCGGCCGCCAACTTTGGCGGTGAATTCGATAATTGGATGTGGCCCAGGCATGCCGCCGATATTGCGTTGCTGCGTGCCTATGTCGCACCGGATGGCAGCAGTAGCGACTATGCCGAGACCAATGTGCCGTATCGATCGCGGCATTGGTTGGCGACCAGCCGGGCGGGCTTTGAACCCGGGGATCCGGTGTGGCTCGCCGGTTTTCCCTTGCGTACGCACCGCAATCGCACGGCTGCCGAGTTGGCCAATGTCATCGAATGGCAGTATCCGCGTTCGATTCAGGCGATGAACGAAGTGATGGCGGCGATCAATCTGGAGGGCAAGCGACGTCCGGACGTGCTTAAGAAGTACGGTGCGATCATGCAATCGCTGGCCAACTACGAGAAGAACTTCCGAGGGCAGCTCTCCGGGTTTGCCGAGCGGCACGCGCTCGACTCGAAGCGCATCGATGAACGGACCTTTCGCGACTGGCTGAAAGCCGACTCCGAGCGCGCCGATCGCTATTGGTCGGACGTCGAGGCACTCGATGCGCACCTTGCGCGTTGGCAGTCGCAACGCGAGCGCGATTTCGTTTACACGAGTGTGCTGAGCGGTGGTGGCGCGATCGCGCAAGGGCTCGGATTGGCAAGAGATCTGTACCGCTGGAGTCTGGCCAGTCAAAAGCCGGCGTATCAGCGGGATTTCGGCTACCAGCGCCGCGATGCCTACAAGTACGTTGCGCGCGTCGAGAGCTTCGACAAGCGATTCGATTTGACGCTCGATCAGCGGCTGTTCGAGATCTGGCTGACGCGTTACCTGGCGCTTCCGGCTGATCAGCGCATCGTCGAGCTGGATCGCTGGCTGGGACTCCCGGCGAAAGCCGAACGGCCGACGCTCGCCGCGATCCAGCCCCGCATCGATGCGCTGTTCCGGGGTACGCGCGTCGGCGATCTGAATGTGCGGCAGCAATGGTTGCACGCGAGCCCCACGTCGCTCGAACGCAGCAAAGACCCGATGATGCAACTTGCGATCACGCTGTATCCGGCGATTCGCCGATTCGAGAAAGAGTTCAAGGAGTGGCAGGGCGACGACGCCCGGTTTCGAGCTGGGTATCTTGATGCGCTGCGGGCTTATCGCGACGGCTTGGGCGATGCCTACTACCCCGACGCGAATGGCGGTTTGCGGCTGGCCTTGGGGAGCATCCGTGGCGACTTGCCCGGTGAACTATCGGTATCGCGGTATCAGACCACCATGTCTGGCCTCTTGGCGAAAGTCAGTGAGTCACCGGATTTCAGTTACCCGGAGCCCATGCTGAGTCACGCTCGGCGTGGCGACTTCGGTCGCTATCGCGAGCCCGCCGTCAGCAACGATCTGCCGGTGAACTTTCTGACTGACCTCGATATTACGGGCGGCAACTCCGGTTCGCCCACCATCAACGCCAAAGGGGAGTTGATTGGTCTGGCATTCGACACCACTTGGGATAGTGTGCCATCGAACTGGGTCTTTGATCCCGAGCGCACGCGTACCATCCATGTCGATGCCCGTTACTGGCTGTGGCTGTTGGACGAGGTGATGCATGCCGATGCGTTGTTGGTTGAGATGGGACTGGCGCCTGTCGCCCCGGAAATGAGTGATGACGATGACGAACACGCAACCGTTCCAACTGGTCAGTGACTATCAGCCTGCTGGCGACCAGCCCGAAGCGATTCGGCGGTTGATCGAAGGTTTCGACGCCGGGCTCTCGCATCAGACGCTTCTGGGTGTGACGGGTTCGGGCAAGACGTTCGCGATCGCCAACGTCGTGCAGGCGGTGCAGTGCCCGACGATCGTCATGGCGCCCAACAAGACGCTGGCAGCGCAACTCTATGGCGAGTTCAAGTCATTCTTTCCGAACAATGCAGTCGAGTACTTCGTGTCGTACTACGACTACTATCAGCCAGAGGCGTATGTGCCGTCGTCCGACACGTATATCGAGAAGGATGCATCCATCAACGAGCACATCGAGCAGATGCGCCTCTCGGCCACCAAGGCATTGCTGGAGCGGCGCGATGCGCTGATCGTGGCCACGGTGTCGGCGATTTATGGCCTCGGAGACCCGAACGAATATTTCAAGATGGTGCTGCACCTGACCCGCGGCGATCGGATTGATCAGCGCGAATTGCTGCGGCGGCTCACCGAGCTTCAGTACACACGGAATGAGTTCGAGTTGAAGCGCGGTACCTACCGGGTTCGTGGTGAAACGGTCGATGTGTTTCCGGCGGAGTCAGACAACGAGGCGATCCGGATCGAGCTGTTCGATGGTGAGATCGAGAGTATTGCCGTGTTCGATCCGCTTCTGGGCCAGATCCGGCGCAAATTGCCACGCTTCACGATCTTTCCGAAGTCGCACTACGTGACCACGCGGCGCACGACGTTGGAGGCAATCAACACCATCAAGTCAGAATTGATGGAGCGCTTGGAGCAGCTCTACGCTCAAAACAAGCTGGTGGAGGCGCAGCGCCTGAAGCAGCGCACGCAGTTTGACCTGGAGATGCTGAGTGAAATCGGCTACTGCCAGGGCGTGGAGAACTATTCACGCCATTTGACCGGGCGCATGGCGGGTGAGTCGCCGCCAACGTTGTTTGACTACCTGCCGTCTGATGCGCTGCTTGTCGTCGACGAGTCGCATGTGACCATCCCGCAGATTGGTGGCATGTATCGCGGCGATCGGTCACGCAAGGAAACGTTGGTGGAGTATGGCTTTCGATTGCCCTCGGCGCTGGACAATCGACCGCTGAAGTTTGAAGAGTTCGAACTCCGGGCACCGCGCGCCATCTACGTATCAGCCACGCCAAGCGCCTATGAACTGGAGCGTTCGGCCGGGCAGGTGATTGAGCAAGTGGTGCGCCCGACTGGTCTCGTGGATCCAATGGTCGAGGTGCGGCCCGTGCGGACCCAGGTCGACGATCTGTTGTCCGAAATCCGCATTCGGGTGGCCGATGGCGATCGCGTGCTGGTGACGACGCTGACCAAGAAGATGGCCGAGAATTTGACCGAGTACCTGAACGACGCCGGAGTCAAAGTCCGATATCTGCATTCCGATATCGATACGGTGGAACGCGTGGAGATCATTCGCGACCTGCGCTTGGGGGTGTTCGATGTGCTGGTGGGGATCAACCTGCTGCGCGAAGGTCTGGACATGCCGGAAGTGTCGCTCGTCGCCATTCTCGATGCCGACAAGGAAGGGTTCCTCCGTTCAACCGGCTCGTTGATCCAGACGATTGGCCGCGCCGCCCGAAACGTTCGCGGCAAGGCGATTCTTTACGCCGAAACGATCACCCGCTCGATGCGAGCGGCGATGGACGAAACGGAGCGGCGTCGCAACAAGCAGTTGGCCCACAACGAGGCGCACGGCATTGTGCCGAAGAGCGTCCGGAAGAAGATTGTCGACATCCTCGAAGGGGCGCGTGATCGCGGCGAGGCGGAAGCCACGGCAAGCCCTGTGCGTCAGGTCAAGATGAAGAAGGCTGCAGAGGACGCGATTGACTATCGACTGCTGACGCCGTCGCAATTGTCGGCGGCACTGAAGAAGCTCGAAACCAAGATGTACCAGCATGCGCAGAATCTCGAATTCGAGCAGGCCGCAGCCGTGCGCGACGAGATGACGCGCGTCAAGGAACTGGGCTTCAAGTCGGAGTAGCGCTGCCGCGGGTTACTCGAAACTGCTGGCAAACACGTTGTCGCTGGGACCGCCATCAATCACCTGAATCGTGCCCGTCATCGGCGAATGAAACTGACAGTTGTAGAACAGCGTGCTTGGTGCGTTGGCGGCGACGGTCCAGGTCAATGTGCCGGATTGGGTGCCATTGCCGCTGACGCCATCGTTATATGCGTTCCCAGCGCCGGTGCCTTGCACGGATTTGATCAGGAACGGATGGCCCGACGCGGTAATGTTGAACGTGTAGCTGCAGCCGCGCACTACCGTCAGCGTCGGGTTCAGCATGGTGTTCAGCGAAAACGCAGTGAATCCAGAGTTCACGACAGTCTGCGTCTGACTGCTTCCAAGCGTGCAAGGATCCGGGCCGGCGACGGCGTCACCCAATGCGCCGAACATGCCGATGGCGAGCAGCACCAGCTGAACCGGTTTTTGAATCGGATTGCGCCGTTGTTGCTCGTGAACCATGATCAGTGGCCTCAATGCCGCCCAAGTTGGGCAAAGTACGCCGATGTTCTACGCGGACTGCCAACCATTCGCAAGTGAGAAAAGTGAGAAGGCTTCGCGACTTGCGACCGGGCGGGCGATCGTATGACGCTTGCGATCAATCGGGACGCACTGATCGGGCCTGATTCAACGTGGATCAAGTCTCGGCAAGGTCCGGTCGCACCCGAGTCACCGCACGCCAAATCGCTTCCGGTGTTGCCGGTGCGGCCAGGTCGACGAAACGCCGGCGCTCGATTGGCGCGAACGCCGACACCGCATCGCGCAATGCTTCGCGTACCGACAGCGCCAACATGAAGGGCGGTTCGCCGACGCCTTTGCTGCCGAAGATCGTCGCGGTAGTCGCGGGTTGCCGACGGGCATAAAGCTGAACGCGGAAATCCGTTGGAACCTCGCCAAGGCTCGGAATCTTGTACGTGCTGGGCGCATCGGTCAGCAGTCGGCCCTGGGCGTTGGTACAGAGTTCCTCGCTGGTCAGCCAACCCATGCCTTGCACAAATCCGCCTTCGATCTGACCACGATCAATGAGCTCATGCAGGCTGTTGCCGACATCGTGCAGCAGATCGACCCGGCGGAGTTGATGGATGCCGGTATGGCCGCAGACCTCCACCTCGGCGACCGCTGCACCGAACGCGTAGTAGTAGAACGGGCGACCCGTCAATCTGATCGGGTCCCAGTGAATCTCGGGGGTGAAATAGTAGCCTGCCGCCGACAGACTGATGCGCGCGTCGTAGGCAAGATGGATCAGCTTTTCAAAGCTCAGACGACGTTCGGGTTCACCGCGGACCTGGGCGCCGTCGGCCGCAAATTCGACGTGTTCGGGATGCACTTGCAGCGCCGCTGCGGCCACCGGGCGCAAACGCGATAGCAAGGTATTACAGGCGTCGGCAACGGCATGGCCATTCAAGTCCGAACCGGAACTCGCGGCGGTGGCAGACGTGTTGGGCACTTTCTCGGTGCTCGTCACCATCACTCTGATGCGTTCCGGATTGACGCCCAACACGCGGCTTGCCACGACGATCATCTTGCTGTGCAGACCCTGGCCCATTTCGGTGCCGCCGTGATTCAGCTGGATGCTGCCGTCGTGGTAGACCTGCACGAGCGCGCCGGCCTGGTTGTAGATGGTCTTGTTGAACGAAATGCCGAACTTGACGGGCGTGATGGCGAGACCGCGTTTCTGGTGCGGATGCGCGGCGTTGAACGACTCGATGGCAGCTCGCCGGGTGCTGAAATCCGCGCTGTCTTTCAGGGCTGCCCAGAGCTCGGGCAACTCGTTGTCGATGACCGCCTGACCATAGTGTGTCTGATTGCGGGGTGCGTCGTTGGCGCCGCGATAGAAGTTCCGCTCGCGGACCACGTCGGCCGGTAGATTCAGCGTTGCGGCGATCGCTGCAATCATCTCCTCGGCGACAATCATGCCCTGCGGGCCACCGAATCCTCGGAACGCCGTATTTGAGGGCAGATTCGTCTTCGCCATGCGCCCCTGCACGCGCACATTCGGCAGGAAGTAGGCGTTGTCGACGTGCACCATCGCGCGCATCAGCACCGGTGGCGACAGATCGACGCTCCAACCGGCATCGGCTACCAGATCAATGATGGCGGCCTCGATCCGGCCATCAGCATCGAAACCAACGTCGTAGTCGGCCCGGAACGGATGGCGCTTGCCCGTCAACTGCATGTCCTGGCTACGATGCAACTTCAGCCGGACTGGGCGTCCGGTTTTCTGCGCGCCAATCGCGCAGATTGCCGCAAACCCGTTCGCCTGCGTCTCTTTGCCACCGAAACCGCCACCCATGCGTATGCAGCGGCATGTGACCCGGTGCGCGGGCAGGTTCAAAACATGAGCGACAATGTGCTGCGTCTCGGTCGGGTGCTGCGTGGAGGCGTGCAGAATCAGTTGCCCATCGGCATCGAACTCAGCGCGGCAACTGTGTGTCTCCAAATAGAAATGATCTTGGCCACCCACATCGAGCCGGCCTTTGGCGCTGTGCGCGGCAGCTGCTAGCGCCGCGACCGGGTCGCCCCGTTCGATGACTGATGGTTTCAAATGATAGCTTTGTGCCGCTTCGGCGGCGTCGTAGGTCAGCACCGCGGGCAACGGCTCGTACTGCGCGGTCACTAAAGCAGCGGCTTGGCGCGCTTGCGATTCCGAGTCGGCAAGCACCCAGGCGATCGCTTGACCGAAGTACGAAATTTCCGCGTCTGGCAGGAGTGGTTCATCCGGAATGATCGGCCCGGTTTGATTGGCGCCGGGAATATCGGTAGCCGTCAGCACGGCGTGCACGCCCGGCATCTTTGCCGCGGCGCTGATGTCGATGCCAAGCAGTCTTGCATGCGCATGCGGCGCCTGCACGGGCCACGCACTCAAGGTGCCATGCGTTTCCGGAATCTCGTCACTGTAGCGAGCCGTGCCGGTGACATGGCCGACGGCACTTTCATGGTGCGTCATCATGCGACACCTGTCAGGAACTGGTGGAGCAGGTTGCCGATCAGCGCCGTTCGGTACTCCCGGCTTGCCCGATGATCACTCAATGGCGCGAATTCCTCGGTGACGCGTTTCGTCGCTTCGGCGATCGTGGCCGCATCCATGACACGCCCGCGCAGCCACTGCTCGGTCGCTGTGGCGCGTTTCGGAATCGCGGCGACGCCACCGTAGGCAAGGCGCAAATCCCGCACCGTGCCCTGTTCATCGATATCGATGCGGAACGCACCCGCCACAATGCTGATGTCGTCGGTCTGCCGCTTGGCGACTTTATAGAACCGTTGGCGGCCCGATGGCTTTGGAATGGTGACGGCCGCAATCAGTTCGCCCGGGTGGCGGGCGGTCTTGCGGTAGTCGAGAAAGTACGCATGCGCCGGGACGTGGCGGACGCCGTCTGGTCCGTGCAATTCGAAGCTGGCGTCCAGGGCCAGGAAGCACGGCAGCAAATCGCCGATCGGCGATGCCGAGCCAATGTTGCCGCCAACTGTTGCGCGATTTTTGACCTGGCGCGCGGCAAACCACGGCAACATGTCGGCAAGCATTGGCAACGCGTCGGCGAGCGAGCGCTCCAATTGCACGAGGCTGACGCCGGCGCCGATGCGGTAACCGTCATCGTGTGTGCTGAGCGTGGTCAACGACGGGATGCGATCCAGGCACACGAATCCCGGTGCCAGCGTCTGGCCACGACTGAGCGCCACGCCAGAATCGGTCGCGCCCGCGAGCCACTGAAACTCCGGAAACTGCTGCTTGAATGCGATCGCTTCGTCGATACTGGTTGGCAGGAGAAACGCAGAATGTGGTGGCCCGTCCAGATTGGCGGAGCGCTCGCGAACGGCGGCAGGCAGGGCGGACGTACGCACGGATTCGGCGTCGTGCTCGACTTTGGCCATCGCATTTCGGATCGGCACATAGCCGGTGCAGCGGCACAGGTTGCCATCGATGGCATGATCATCGAGCTTGCCCTCGTGATAGCCCACGAAGAGGCTCATGACGAATCCGGGCGTGCAGTAGCCACATTGCGAGCCGGCGGTTTGGACCATGGCCTCCTGCACCGGGTGCAGCCGTTGGCCTTGGGCAAGCCCTTCGACGGTGACGAACTCCCGGCCGAGCACCTGACCCATGGGCAGCAAACAGCTGTTGAGGGCGCGCAACTGCCGTTCGCCTTGCTCGGTGACGACTTCGGCCACGGTGCAGGCGCCGCAGTCGCCATCACCGCAGCCTTCCTTGGTGCCATGAAAGCGCTGTCGTTTGAGCCAGCGCAACAGCGATTCGCGCGGGTCGTCCTGGGGGGCCAAATACTGTGTCTGGCCGTTGATCAGAAAAGGGCGGGTACGTGTCATACACCCAGGGTAACGCGAGGTTGCGCCGCGGCCAAGTCAGACCGCAGCGAAAGCGCGTCCAATGCCGGATAGGGGCCAGTCGTGCCGTCCGTCTCAGCCTGTGCGAAAGCGTTTGGGCATGATGCTCAGGTAGCCCCTGAAAGTCCAAGAAGGACTGATTCAGACCCTCCCTAGCGTTGCGTTGAGGTTGCCATGTTTGCACCCGTCACTGACATGCGCGAACTGCGCGAATGGTCTGCGTTTCTTGATCCGGCTGTGCTGGATTGCGATGCCACCGAGCGTTGGATCGCCGCCCAGCAAGCGCCGGTTGCCTGGTCGCACCTGAATCTGGATTCAATTCTGCATGCGACGTTGCGGCTCGCCTGGCACGCGTTTCTGAACGAGCTGCGCAGCGGGATCGTTTGCGAACAGACCGAGACGGGGCGGCTCGTTCAGATCACGCGGTACTTCCAGTTCATTGCGAGCGCGATGCCACTCCGGCTGGATGCGAGCTTTACCAAGCCTGGGCGCGCGCCGCTCTGGTTTGGTTTCGACGTGTTTGAGCCATTGCCAGGTGGCTTCTGGACCCAGCGCGTGTTGCGAGCGCAGGCGTCGTTGCCGCAGGTGTTGGATGAGGCATTGGCTGAGCGAGGTTTTGAGCCTGGCCGTTGCGAGCATTTGTTCAGCCCAGTGCGCAATCAAATTGGAGGTCTGCTTTGGGGGCAGATCGGGCAGGCGGTGCGAGATCGCATCATGGCCCTGTTTGATTCGGAGGGCTTTAATGCGTATCTGTTGGTGTGCCTGCAGGTGCCGCCGGACTATCTGCTGCGCGCACTGGTACAGCGGAAGTCGCTCATCGCGACGCAGCGCTTCACGACATCGGACTTCAATACTGCAGATCTCAATGCTGAGTTGCCGTGGGTGTTGAGCGACGCACCGGGCAAGGACCATCGAATCTGATTGCGTGCCGGAGGCATTGGGTGACGGCGCAGATTTTCCGGACGCTCATGCAATCACCTGAAGTCTTTCGAGCCAGATTTTTGTAGGAGGGCCTTCAGGCCCGAACAAACTTGCGGCGAGATTGATTCGCGGCTGAAGCCACAGCGTCAAATGCCGTGCCTACAAAACGGATTACAAGCGGATCTGCTTCAAGAAATAGGGCTATCGGAAAGATGGTGGCCAGGGAGGGAATCGAACCCCCGACACGGGGATTTTCAGTCCCCTGCTCTACCAACTGAGCTACCTGGCCAACCGTGCGCTGCATACCCCGCGCAAGAGCCGCACATTAAAGCGGGAAGTCTGATTTGAGTCAAGAGGGCACCGACCAATCCGGTAACGCCAACCACTTCGACGCGCCGACACAGAATCACTGCATCGGCGCGCGCCCGAATTAGGCGAAGGGATCGCGCAACACAATGGTGTCGAGGCGGTCGGCGCCAGTGGCGACCATCGCCAAATGGCAACCTGAGAGTTCTTCCACGGCGCGCAGATATGCACGTGCCGCGGCGGGCAATTTGCCGAATTCGCGGACACCACTGGTCGGCTCATCCCAGCCTGGAAACTCCAGATACACTGGCTTGCATTCTTCCCAGCCAGCAGCGTCCAGCGGTGCCCATTCGCGTCGCTTGCCGCGGTATTCGTACGCGATGCAAACCTTGATCGAGGGCAGCCCATCGAGGACATCGAGCTTGGTGATCGCCAAACCGTCAATGCCATTGATCTGAACCGCACGCTTCAAAGCCACCAAATCGATCCAACCGCAGCGGCGCGGGCGGCCGGTGGTCGCGCCAAACTCGTTGCCGCGCTTACGAAGCAACTCGCCCATGTCGTCGTGCAGTTCCGTTGGGAACGGACCGCCGCCCACACGCGTTGCGTAGGCTTTGCAGATGCCGAGCACGTAGTCGATCGCATCAGCGCCAACGCCGCAGCCGGCGAGCGCCCCACCGGTCGTCGTATTCGACGACGTGACGTACGGATACGTGCCGTGATCGATATCCAAGAGCGAACCCTGCGCGCCTTCAAACAGAATCCGCTGGCCCGACTTGCGGGCCTCGTAGAGCAGCGTGCTGACGTCTTCAACCATCGGCCGGACGTAATCGGCAAAGCCCAGCGTTTCGTCGAGCACTTGCTGGAAATCGAGCGCTGGCGCCTGCAACCAGCCAGTGAGCACGAAGTTGTGGTAATCCATCGCGGCACGGAGCTTCTCGGCCAACTGATCTGGGTAGGCGAGGTCGGACACACGGATCCCGCGCCGAGCCACTTTGTCTTCATAAGCCGGGCCGATGCCGCGGCCCGTCGTGCCGATTTTCTTGTCGCCCGAGGCGCGTTCGCGCGCCTGGTCGACGGCAATGTGGTAAGGCATGATCAGCGGCGTGGCCGGGCTGATCCGAAGGCGGGAGCGCACGTCCACGCCCTTGGCTTCGAGTTCTTCGATTTCGTGCTTAAGCGCGGCAGGCGAGAGCACCACACCGTTGCCGATCAGGCACAGCGCGCCGTCGCGCAAAATGCCCGATGGGATCAGGTGCAGCACGGTTTTCTGACCGTTGATCACCAAAGTATGGCCGGCGTTGTGACCGCCCTGAAAGCGCACCACGGCGCCCACGTTTTCAGTCAGCAGATCGACGATCTTGCCTTTGCCTTCATCGCCCCATTGGGCACCAAGAATAACGACGGATTGGCCCATGACGGCTCCCTACACAATGAAAAAGAAATCAGTCTAAGGAGGGTCTGAATAAGTCCATCCTGGACTTTCAGACCCACAATGAGTCCGGCGCATGTCCGGACTCAGTGCTCCAGAATCAAGCACTTGCGTGCTCGATTCTGGGCGGGCCATCCATCGCCCGCATCGCCTCTGAACTTGTTCAGAGGCTCCCTAGGACGCCACGCACAAGCATCAGCGCCAATACGCCGGCAATGATAGCGGCTGCGCCACTGATCCGGATTTGCCGATCGGTCATTTCGGTGGCACGCAGCATCATTTCCCGCCAAAACCGCGGCACGGCAAAGAGCAGCAGGCCTTCAATGACAAACACGAGGCACAGCGCAGCGGCGAGGTCTTTGGGCATGGTCGTGGCCAAAAAAGAAGGCCCGGACGCGCCGGGCCTTCGTTTCGATCTGGCAGTTACTTCTTGGCGCCTTCGCTAAAGTACTGGAAGAACTCCGATTTCGGATCCAGCACCAGAACCGAGTCGCCGTTTGCGAAGCTGGATCGGTAAGCCTCCAAGCTCCGGTAGAACGCGTAGAACTCGGGATCCTTCTGGTAGGCCCGCGCATAGATTTTGGCGGCTTCGGCATCGCCCTCACCACGAATCAGCGACGCATCGCGATCGGCTTCTGCAATCGTGATCTTCTGAGTCTGATCGGCCTGGGCGCGAATACCAAGCGACGCTTCCGTGCCCTCCGAACGGAGGCGATTCGCCACGCTCTTCCGTTCTGCCGACATGCGGTCGAACACCGGCTGGCTGACCTCGGTCGGGAGATCGATACTCATGACGCGCATGTCGATGACCTGGATGCCCAGTTCGTCGACCGCCGCGTTCAACTGATCCCGCATTGCTTTCATGACCCCGGCGCGCTGATCGGACACCACATCGCGCACTTTGCGCGTGATGATCTCCTTGCCGAGCGCATTGCGCACGGTGGATTCCAGGCGCGTTTCAGCCAATATTTCATCGCCACCGGTGCTGGTGTAGAAGCGCGCCACGTCGGCAATGCGCCATTTGACGAAGAAGTCGACTAACACGTCTTTCTTCTCGCTGGTCAGGTAACGTTGTGGTTCCTTGTCCAGCGTGACGATTCGGCCTTCGTACTTCTTGACATCCTGGATGAACGGATAGCGATAGTGCAGGCCTGGTGCGAAGTCAGCACTGACCACCTTGCCGAACTGCAGCACGACGGCGCGCTCGCCTTCGTTGACCACGAACATGCCGCTGGCAGCAATCGCCAACACGATGAAAACGATAATCGAAATGGCAAATTTCATTGACGCGGCTCCCGGTTGGCGCCAAGGGGATCCAGCAAGTCAGGGCTCGCCGTGCGCTCAGGCAAGGCCTGGGACGTGTCGCGCTTCGGATCGACGAAGTTGGGCACCACTGAACTGCGCATCAGTTTGTCGAGCGGCAGATACATGACCTGATTGCCACCACCGACATCGACCATGACCTTCGGGTTCTTCGACAGCACCTCTTGCATGGTCTCCAGGAACAGACGCTTCCGGGTCACCTGCGGCGCCTGCTGATACTGTTCCACCAGCAAATCGAAGCGCTTTGCCTCACCCGTAGCGGTGGCAATCAGTGCCGTCTTGTAACCTTCGGCTTCGGTGCGCAGACGCTGCGCCACACCGCGGGCTTCGGGTTCGACCTTGCTCCGATACGCCTCGGCCTCGTTCTTGATGCGCTGATTGTCTTCGCGGGCGGCGATCGCATCGTCGAATGCTTTCTTGACTTCGTCTGGCGGGCGAACGTTCTGGAAGTTCATTTCGGTGACGACCATACCGGTGGCATAGCCCTCCTGCCCCAGTAAACCTTGCATGATCTCCTTGGCATCGGCGGCCATTTTGGTGCGCTCGCCAGACAATACGGAATCCAGCGTGTTACCACCCACCACCTGACGCACGGCGCTGTTTGCGACTTGCTGCAGGGTTTCCTCCGGGCTTCGGACGTTGTACAGGAAGTCCTTCGGCGTCGTGGCCTGGTATTGCACGTTGTAGTCGACGATGACGAAGTTCTCGTCCGAAGTCAGCATGCGGCGTTCTTCAGAAATCGAGCGAACGCGCAACGATTCGACCTTGGTCACGGTTTCGATCGGGCTCGGCAGCTTGAGACCTAGGCCCGGCTCCAGAATGCGATTGAACTTGCCGAAGCGCAACACGACGCCGCGCTCGGATTCGTCGATCGTGACCCAAGTGGTGGTCAGCAGCCAAATGGCCACTGCAATCGCCACGATGGAGCCGACGACAAATGCGGTGCCACCATTGTTGCTCCGCCCGCTGCTGGAACCGCCGCCACCGCCACCATTAAAGATGCGGCCAAGCCGATCTTTCATGTTCTTCAGTGCTTCCTCCAGATCCGGTGGATCGCCGTCCTGCCAGGGGTCACGCTTCTTGTTGTTGTTGCCGGGTTGATTCCAGGCCATCGGTATCTCCAGGGTTTGACGGCGGTGCCGTCAAAAGTCCGCCATTCTATTGGCTTCGTGATGCAATGAAAACGAAAGTCTCGGCAAACACACGTTCGTCAGTGCGTGAATCTGAACCGCGGCGCCCGCATTCGTTGCAGCTATGCGGGCGGCTCAGTCCAATTTCAAGGCTTTGCCAAGCCAAATGCCGTCGCCGTCGGCAAGGCCGAGCAGCGGCGTCAGTCGCGCTTTCGGGGCTTCGATCTTCAAGGTCCAGCCCGTTTCTGTGATGGTTTCGTGAGCAACGACGCCCGCATCGAACAGACGCGCACGCAGACGGGCCTGACTGTGGGTGAGTTTGAGCTGCTTCTTGATTCGCTCGCCGCTGAGAAAGTCATCGATCGCCGCTCGCAACAGCGGCAAGCCCTGATTCCCCATTGCACTGACCAACACGCGCTCAGGCAAATCATCGCTCGCACGATGACGCTTGGCGCGAAGGCCATCGACCAGATCGATCTTGTTGAACACGAGGATCTGCGGCACGTCAGCAGCGCCGATTTCGGCGAGTACGGCGTTGACCTGCTCGATTCTGGCGTCGCGCTCGGGGTCGGAGGCATCGATGACGTGCAGGATCAGATCGGCATCGCGGACTTCCGACAGGGTGGACCGGAACGCCACCACCAGATCATGGGGCAGATCGCGAACAAAGCCGACCGTGTCGGCCAACAAGACGTCACCGGCATTGAGTCCTTCCAACTTGCGAAGGGTTGGATCCAGCGTCGCGAACAATTGATCAGCCGCATACACGTCGGCTTCGGTCAGCGCATTGAACAAGGTTGACTTGCCGGCATTGGTATAGCCCGCGAGCGTGACGACCGGGACGGCCTGCCGCTCACGACGCCGTTTCGCCTGTTGGCGCTGCACCTCAACCTTTTCAAGTCGGGACTCCAGCATCTTGACGCGCTCGGACAGCAGTCGGCGGTCCAGCTCAAGTTGGGTCTCGCCTGGGCCACGCAGCCCGATCGCGCCGCCTCGCTGGCGCTCCAGATGGGTCCAGCCGCCGGCCAAGCGCGTGGCCAAGTGCTTCAGCTGGGCCAGTTCCACCTGCAGCTTGCCTTCGTGCGAGCGCGCGCGCTGCGCAAAGATGTCCAGGATCAGTCCAGTGCGGTCGACCACGCGGCATTTGCAATGGCTTTCGAGATTGCGCTCCTGAACGGGTGACAGCGTGGCGTTGATCAAGACGAGGTCGGCGCCTTCGGCTTCAACCCGGTCGCGGATTTCGTCCGCCTTGCCAGTGCCGATCAGAAACCGGGGATTCGGTCGATCCAGGCGGCCAGTGATGACACCCAGCACCGACGCGCCAGCGGAGCGCGCAAGCTCCTCGAACTCGGCAGCGGCCGAGTCGTCTGTATGGGCGCCCACGGGCTGAACCAGGAGGGCCCGCTCGCCACCGCGAGCGCGATGAAAGAAATCCAAGGCGAATTAACCCTCGCCGGACTCCGGCCCGCCATCGCCGTGGTCTGGCCCGCCTACGCGCACATTGCGGGATGGCACAACGGTCGAAATGGCATGCTTGTAGACCATCTGGCTGACCGTATTGCGAAGCAGCACGACAAATTGGTCGAAAGATTCGACCGTGCCCTGCAGTTTGATGCCGTTGACCAGGTAGATCGACACTGGCACGCGTTCGCGGCGCAGGGCATTCAGGAAAGGGTCTTGCAACGATTGGCCTTTCGACATTTTTATGCTCCAGCTTGTAGACAACTGATGGCGCAACGGGCGCCGGAAAAAGACCAGACCGGGGTGAAGCGGCACTGGGCTTGGAAAGTCTTGGGGCAAATCTGGTTACGCGCCCCAGGAAATCAAGACCCGGCCATTGTGGCTCAAAATCAGTGCCGAAATAAGGCCAACTTTCGGGCCATAGAACCCATGGTTTGCGTGGATCGGGGGGCTGCCATTCAGCACGTGGTGTCGTTGTGCGGCGGCGGTTGGGCTTTCGCCCGAAAGCTTTGGAATCAGCTACTTCCGTGCAAATTGGCGATGTGGGGCAGCGTTTTGGGAGGCCGAATTGAGCAGTTGCCCCGGCGTTTCCGAGTCCAAGTGTCTCCGTCTCAGGTCGGAGTAACGGGGCAGGGCGGTGACCGGTTGTTTGGCAGGGCTGTTCGATGCAAGCCGGTGCTGTTGCACGATTGATTTGGGCCTACCGCCCCGGTCATCACACACAAGATAACCCATTGTTTTCTCAGAAACTGGCAATTCGAGCCAACTGATCTTGCTGATCACTTGCAGCGCGCTCCCCAGCGCTCTCTCATCAAACACGACGTAACCCATTGGTTTTGCGAACCAATAAATTTCGGATGGTAACGATTCTGACCGCAAGTAGCCCCCTCCCCAGCCCTCCCCCGCGATCGCGGGGGAGGGAGCCGGCTCCCTCTCCCACGCGAGTGGGAGAGGGCTGGGGAGAGGGCTACTTGCCACACTGTGCCGTCGCGAAAATCGCGCATCGCCGCTGACAGTTTGATGCGCGAATAAGCGCACCAAAGGGGCGGCTGGACTCTAATCAAACATCACCCAAGGCACTGTCCTTATCGTTATTCCAGCGAAACAAGCTGTGTGAAAACGGTTGGAGTTTGCGGCGCCACCTCATTGCCGTCATCCCGACGAAAGTCGGGACCCAGGGCAATCTGGCCGCGGTGCCGCAAGTATTCTGGGTCCCGACTTTCGTCGGGATGACGACAACAGAGTAAGCCCCTTGCGATGGCGTCAGGCGCCATGAATGCGGCCGCCAAAGCCGTTTTCACACAACCTGGAAAGCTGGAATCGATTTTTTGAGGTGACCAGTGTGCGACAGTCGAAATGGATGCCAGCTTTCGTTGGCACGACGGCGAGTAGGCTGAGCGCTACCTCCGACTCGGGAAAATAGTTTGACGCGCTGCCGGCGTGGCTTCTGCCTCATCAACCCATCACCGAACGGTCAGTTCCTTGACCACCTTGTCAGCCCCATACACCGTCTTCAACGCGGCAAGAATTGCGGCCGGGTGAACCGAGACGGTGCGATTCTGGGTTTCGTCGTAGAAATACGCACCGCCCAGTGAGTGGATATTGCCGTCGAACGCCAAGCCTACGATCTCGCCGTTCGCGTTCAACAACGGGCTGCCAGAATTGCCGCCGATGATGTCATTCGTGGTGACCTGATTGAATCGCGTTGCCAAGTTGAGTTTGGACTGTGCAGCCGTCCAGCGTGGCGCCAAATTGAATGGCTCGTCGGCCGTGGCGCGCCGGTACAGGCCGTTGAAATCTGTGAACGGGGCGATCGTGTCGCCGTCTTCATCAAAGCCGCGGACAACGCCATGGCTCAGGCGCAGGCTGAAGGTGGCATCGGGATAAACAGTGGTGCCTTTTTGGGCAAAACGTGCTGCGGCGAGGCGCTCGGCGGCACGCTTCTCCACCGACTCCACTTCGGTCTCGTACTCGGCACGCAAGCGGCGGGCGACCGGATCGATCTCACGCATCAACATGATGGCTGGGTCTTGACTCGCCGCTACGGCAGCCTGACCGCCTTCCCATAAGGCCTTGCGCACTTTCGGGTCGGCCAGATGACTGCCTTCGATGATCTCGGCGGCGAGCTTTTGCGGCGACTTCTTGCCAAGAATCTGCTGCACGAACGGATGATCCGTGCCCAGGCGTTCGCGCAATTTGGTCAGCGACCACCCGAGCTTTAGCTTTTCGTAGTTCGGATACACCGGTACGTCGGCGAGCAAGCGTGCTTCTACAGCAGGCAGACCCGCCTCAGCGAACTCACGCAGGCGCTCGCCGTCAGGCTTCTGGCGTTCGTCGGCTGCGCGCATCAAGGACTTGGCGTAGTTCAAATGAGTCGAGGCAAAGCCCAGGCCGCCTTCGATCATTTGGTACCGCACGACGCTCTGGCGCGCGATTGCCTGCGCTGCCGCAATGTCGGCCCAAGGGTTGCCAAATTGCGCCGCGCGGGCCGCGTCGCTCTGGACATAGGCTTGCAGCGATGCTTCGTCGGCGCGTTTCTTGGTCAACACTTCAGTATTCAGTAACGCTTTGAACTGACCGCTGCGTACCTTCAAACCGTTTTCGATATTGGTCAAGTCCGAGCGCACGATCCGGGCGTTCTCGGCGCTTTCTGACGCGAATTGGGTCACTAGACCGCGATACTCATAGCCAATCATCAGGCGAAACGGCAGCATCACATCCCGGAGTGTTTCCAACTGCGCTGCGGTCAGCAAACGCTGCGTGGAGCCTGGGTGACCCAAGGTCATCACCAGTTCGCCCGGTTCCGCGCCCGCCGACTTGATCGGCAGGTAATGCTTGATCCGAGCCGGCTTGCCGTTTTCGTAGACCCGCAACAGCCCCATGTCGAGGTTGAATCGCGGGAAGTTGAAATTATCGGGGTCACCACCGAAGAAGCCCGCCTGGTACTCCGGTGCAAACACCAGGCGCACATCCTGGAACCGGGTGTAGCGATACAGGTGTTGCACGCCGCCTTGGTACAACTCCACGAGGTCGCAGCGCACGGTGTTCGCAGCGCCTGCGACACACTCTGACTCGATCCGGCTTTGTTCCGCTTTCTTGGCATCATTGTATGCCTTGCCGGTCAAGCCGTTCGTGACCTTCAGAATGCGCCCGGTGACGTCTGAGACGGACTCGAGGCGATTGATTTCGGCACCCGGACATTGCTTTTCGTCCTGGCGCTTGTTGGCCAGAAACCCGTTGTTGACGTAGTCATGCTCGGGCGATGACAAATCGGACACGCAGCCAATCACGCAGTGCTGGTTGGTCAGCACCAGCCCCTCGGGCGACACAAAAGAGCCCGAACAGCCGCCGGCGAGGCGTGCCGACGCAAGGCGGGCATGATCCAGCCACTTTTGGTCGGGCTTGAACTGGTACGCCTGCTCAAGGTCGGCGCGTGGCAAGTTGTCCAGAGTCCACATGCCTTCTGCCGCAAGCGCAAAACCAGGCAGGCAAAGGAGCAGACTCAGGGTGGTGTTCTTCAACATCGGACGGACCTCGTGCAGCATGCATGGCGTGGGGAATGGGACGAGTTCGGGCTGTGCAGGTTGCTCCCAGTGTGAATACGCTGGGTTGGATTCCAGGACAGAACGACTTTGCCGCCAAAGTACGAAAGCATATCCGCAGGCAAACCACCGCTCCTATGCCAAAGGCTGACCCGAATCGTGCGAAACATGTCATGTGAGCGTCACGATTGTGTCATTCGGCAACAACACACTCTCGGGGCGTGGCCGGCCTCGTCATCGGCAGATAGACCGATATGGGTGAGGTATGCAGGTGGCAGCGCGCACGATTGGCCGCGACTGCCACCTGCCCACGCATTTCCAACGCTTTGCCTGCGGCGGGCCGTCATTGTGGTCGCCTAGTAAAGCCAGACCCGTTCCGTGTCGTCGTTGGGCGCCAATGCTGCCGAGCAGCAGCCGCCAAGCGAAGTGCCGCCACAGCTTCGTCGACACAGACTTGCTCGTGTCATATCGCTGTCATATCGGCGGCGCAGAATGCCCTCATTCTGAAATGGAGCAATCACATGTTTGCAAAGCAATGGCTGTTTGCCGCCCTAACGGCGATCGCCCTCAATGCCCCGGCACATGCCGCCAACAGCATCACGGGCGCTGGCGCGTCGTTTGTGTTTCCGGCGATGACAAAATGGTCCTCGGAATACAAGAAGGCCACGAACAACCAGATCAATTACCAGAGCATCGGCTCGGGTGGTGGCATCGCCCAGGCCAAGGCCAATACGGTCGCCTTTGGTTCGTCCGACGCCCCCCTGACGCCGGAAGACTTAGCCGCCCATAAGCTTCGTCAGTTCCCATCGGTAATTGGCGGCGTGGTGCCCGTAGTCAATCTGCCGGGCGTGAACGCCGGCCAACTCAAATTGACGGGTGAGCTGCTTGCCAACATGTACCTCGGCAAGGTGGCCACGTGGGATCACGCCGACATCAAGGCACTGAACCCGGGCGTGACCCTGCCGGCCAAACCGATCCGACTGATCTACCGCTCGGATGGCTCGGGCACCACGTTCAACTTCGTCAACTATTTGAGCAAGCTGTCGCCGGAATGGAAGACCAAGGTGGGCGAGGGCACGGCCGTGCGCTGGCCGGGTGGCTTCGGTGGCAAGGGCAACGAAGGCGTCGCGGCTTACGTCAAGCAGATTCAAGGCTCGATCGGTTACGTGGAACTGAGCTACGCGCTGACCAACAAGCTCACGTACACATCGATGAAGAATGCCGACGGTGAGTTTGTGCAGCCGAGCTTCGACAGCTTCGTGGCCGCTGCTGAAAGCGCCGACTGGGCTAATGCCAAGGACTTCTACCTGGTGATCACGAACGCTCCGGGCAAGGCGTCCTGGCCGATCGCGGCAACCAACTTCATCCTCATGTCGGAATCGCCCAAGAAGGTCGACGACGCCAAAGCGGCGATCGAGTTCTTCAAGTGGGTCTACGCGTCGGGTGACGAGTCGGCCAAGGCGCTTGGCTACGTGCCCCTGCCAGACACGTTGGTAGCGCAGATCGAACAATACTGGGCAACCAATCTGAAGTACTGAGGTTAGACACAGGTTCGGAAGCGCGACTCTGGGAACGTCGATCTTCGATCGGGGGGGCGGAAACGCCCTCCCGATTTCGGCTTACTGAATTTGTGTGCATCCGAATCCGACCGTTGTTGACGAGCACGAGCCATGACTGAACAGGGATCTGCAACTCCAAGCGAACGCGCCCCCCCGGCTGACCGGGCCCGGCGCGACCAGCGGCACGACTGGTTATTCAAGTCCGTCACCGGCGGTGCCGCGTGGTTCGTGTTGATTGCGCTGGCCGGCGCCTTGACGGTGATGTTCCTCGGTGGCAGTTCCGCACTGAAGGCCCAGGGGCTGAAGTTCATCACCACCGACTTCTGGGATCCGGCGAATCTGATCTTCCACGGTCTGGCGCCGATTGTCGGGACCTTGCTGACGTCGCTGATTGCGCTGGTGTTTGCGGTGCCGGTCAGCTTTGGAATTGCCTTGTTCCTCACCGAAGTCGCGCCAACCTGGCTTCGTACGCCAGTTGCAACGGCGATCGAGTTGCTTGCGGGGATTCCGTCGATCATCTACGGCATGTGGGGATTGTTTGTGCTCGTGCCGTGGCTCGGCGAGTACGTGTATCCCTGGCTCATCGATGAAGTCGGTACCTGGCCGATCATCGGCAGTTGGTTTCAGGGCATCCCGATTGGCATTGGTTTGCTGACCGCCGGCTTCGTGCTCGCCATCATGATCATTCCATTCATCAGCTCGATCATGCGCGAGGTCTTTCAGACGGTTCCAAACCGACTGAAGGAATCCGCCTACGCGCTCGGGTCCACGCGCTGGGAAGTCGTCTGGGACATCGTGCTGCCCTACACCCGTTCGGCGGTGATTGGCGGCGTATTTCTCGGGCTCGGGCGCGCGCTTGGCGAAACGATGGCGGTGACGTTCGTGATCGGCAATGCCAACCGTCTCGGCTCGCTGATGGAACCGGGTAGCTCGATCTCGGCGACCATCGCCAATGAATTTGCCGAAGCCTTTGCCGACGAGCATCGCTCGGCGCTCCTCGGTTTGGGCTTCCTGTTGTTTGTCGTGAGTTTTGTCGTGCTGAGCTTCGCCAAACTGCTGCTGCGCGGCATGTCGCGCTGGGAGGGCAAGAAATGAGTCGGCAAGCGGAACGTATCTATCGACGGCGGCGCCTGGTCAACGTCGTGGCGCTGGTGCTGTCGGGGACTGCAGCGCTGTTCGGTCTCGCCATGCTCTGTTGGATCTTGTGGACCACGATCAGCAAGGGCGCAGCGGCGCTGAGCCCGCATCTGTTTCTCTTGCCCACTGCGCCGCCCGGCGAGCCGGGTGGCCTGGCGAACGCCCTGGTTGGCACGGTGCTCATTTGTCTGAGCGCGGTCGCTTGGGCGACGCCGCTTGGCATTCTGGCCGGCACGTACCTGGCTGAATATGCTAACTACACGCGCCGTGGCGCGACCATCCGGTTCGTCAACGACATTCTGCTGTCGGCCCCATCGATTGTGCTGGGTTTGTTCGTCTACACCCTGGTGGTACGCCCCATGGAGCAGTTCTCGATGTTCGCCGGTGTCCTCGCGCTCGGCTTCATTGTGCTGCCCGTTGTGGTCCGGACGACCGATGAAATGTTGCGCATGGTGCCGACACAAATGCGCGAGGCCGCGCTGTCGCTCGGCATTCCGCAGTGGAAGGTGACCACGCAAGTGCTGTATCGCGCTGCGCGCTCTGGCATCACGACCGGTGTGCTGCTCGGCTTGGCGCGTATCAGCGGCGAGACGGCACCATTGATTTTCACCAATACCAATAACCAGTATTGGAGCACGTCGCCGTTTGCGCCGATGAGCAATCTGCCGATGACGATCTATGAGTATGCCAAGAGTCCGTTTGAGGACTGGCAGCAGCTGGCATGGGCGGGCGCTCTCCTGGTGACCGCATTTGTGCTCCTGATCAGCGTGACCGCACGCCTCCTGATTCTGAAAAACAAGACCAGCCATGACTGAGACCAACCCCGCAGTGCCGGCCAAACTCGCGGCCCGCAACTTAAGCTTCTACTACCAGCAGGCGCGCGCGCTGGATGGCATCAATCTTGACGTCGCCGAGAAAAAGGTCACGGCGCTGATTGGCCCGTCTGGCTGCGGCAAGAGCACCTTGCTGCGTGTGTTCAACCGGATCTACTCGATCTATCCAGGGCTCCGGGCCGAAGGCGAGGTCACGCTCGATGGCGAGAACATTCTCGCGCCGGGTTACTCGATGAACCGTCTGCGCAGCAAGATCGGCATGGTGTTTCAGAAGCCGGTACCGTTTCCCATGTCGATCTACGACAACATCGCCTACGGCATCGGTCACTACGAGAAACTGAGCCGGTCCGACATGGCCGTTCGCGTCGAGCAAGCCCTGCACCAGGCCGCGCTCTGGGAAGAGGTCAAGGACAAGCTGAAACATAGTGCTCTTGGTTTGTCTGGTGGTCAGCAGCAGCGCCTGTGCATTGCCCGCGCCGTGGCGCTGAAGCCAGAAGTCATTCTGTTCGACGAGCCGACTTCGGCGCTGGATCCGATTGCCACTGGCAAGATCGAGCAGTTGTTCGCCGAACTCAAACAGCAATTCACGATTCTCATCGTGACGCATAATATGCAGCAGGCGGCCCGCTGCTCGGACTACACGGCGTTCATGTATCTGGGTGAGTTGGTCGAGTTTGGTACGACCGAGACGATTTTTACCAAGCCCACCAAGCAGCAGACCGAAGACTACATCACCGGCCGCTTTGGCTGAGGAGCGCGTCATGAATCAGACCCACGACCACATCGTCAAGAGTTTCGACAGCGAACTCGCTCGTCTGAATGCCGAAATCGCCCGCATGGGACAGTTGGCAGCCGAGCAACTGCGCGCCGCGATGCACGCGCTGCAGCATCGTGATGAACCGGCCGCCGACCAGGTCATTGCCCGTGACCACGAGATTGATCAGCTGGAACGGATCGTTGCACACGATGCGCTCAAGCTGCTGGTGTTGCGCCAACCCATGGCGCGAGATTTGCGCGAGGTCTACGCCGCGCTGCGCGTGTCGGCCGACATTGAGCGGATTGGCGACTATGCGGCCAACGTTGCCAAGCGCTCGAAAGTGATCAGCGCAGCCGAGCCGATGCGGATCACCGCTGGCATGCTGCCACTGGCGCAAATGGCGCTCGACTCGCTGGAAGCAGCCATGCGCGCGTATCGCGAGCGCAACGATCAGCAGGCCATGCATATTCGCGCCCGCGATGCCGAAATCGATGCGCTGTACACCACGTTGTTTCGCGGTCTGCTGACCTATATGGCAGAAGACACGCGGAAGATCACGGCATGCACGCAGCTGATGTTCCTCGGCAAGGACATCGAGCGGATTGGTGACCACAGCACCAACATCTGCGAGTCGGTGTGGTTCCTCGTTAACGGCGAAATGTTGAGCGGCGGGCGCGAGAAGGCGGATCACACGGCTGAGTCACGCGCCGACGAATAGTGGGCTTTTAGGGAGCCTCTGAATAAGTTCAGAGGCGATGCGGGCCAGGGATGGCCCGCTCAGAATCAAGCACGCAATTGCTTGATTCTGGGGAAATGAGTCCGGATATGTGCCGGACTCATTGCGGGTCTGAAAGTCCAGGATGGACTGATTCAGACCCTCCTTAGCCAAGAGTCGCTGCTGCAATTGCCTGGTTGGAACGTTGCCGCTATGTTCAGGTGGCAAGGTGTCCATAGAGGAGGGCGGCCTTGGCCGGCATGCAACAGACAGGCGGTACGTCCCAGCAGATCGTCAGTGCGCTAGCGATTGGCGCGATTGTGGTTGCGGTTGCGGCCGTCTTGTATCAGGCGCAACCCACGCTTGAGGATTGTGGGCGCTTTGATGTTGCGCGTCAGGCACTCAAAATCGTGGCAGCCAATCAAGTGGCCGAGCAACCGAACGGCAGCCTGCTGCAAGTCAACGGTTGGTTGGCACCACCCCAAGATGCGCCCGAGCTCAGCGACCACGACTTTGTCATCCCTGAGCGCGGCTTTCGGTGGCGTCGACTGGTAGAGACTCGAAAGACTGAGTTTCGAACGACCACGCCGAGCTACCAGGGCGGGCGGCGCACCACACCCCAATCCACCACCATCGCGTATGACACCTGGTGGCCACTGGCAGACTCGCCTTTGGCGCCACGCCTTGGCGGCGCGCCATTACAGTCGGAAATCGTTGGAGATCTGCCGAAACAGTTTGGCGACCTTGTGATGTACGACAGTGATCAGCTGGCATTGCAGGAATTGCCCATGCGCTTGACTGCCCCAGCACAGGCGCTGCTGACCGAGCAGGGATTTGTCGAGCGCGCGGGCGAGCCCGGGGTCTACTACGGACACGATGACTGGGTGCGCGTGGCTTGGTTTTACGTGCCGGCGCAAGCAGTGACCTATATTGGGGAGAAGCAAGTTTCTGATTTCGGCCCCGAGCCGATTCTGGTGAATTGGGGCAATGAGCGCATGCCTGTGGCGCGCAACATCTATGCGGGGGAATGGCACTACGACCAGGAGTGGCAGGAGGCCGCGGCGCAGTGCGCATCCTATCGACCTGATTTCCGCGTGCGCATCAATCTGGGTATGGCTTGGTTGGCGCCCTTGCTCGCGTTGAACCTCGTTCTGGCGTTCTGGCATCCGAACACGCCGTTTCACGCGTGGACGCGTCGACTCATCGCGCTCCCAGTGCCAGCGCTGCATGGCTTCTGGGTGGCTTTTGTCGTGGCAGCGGTGACCCTGGCGGCGTTTCTCGCTAATGCCTGGTTCGCAACGCTGATTGCCGCGGTGCTCTTGGCTGGTGCTGACTTGCTGATCGTGTCCTGGTGGGCCAATGCCCGCAATTTGCGGTGATAGCGCCGTGCCGAGCGTGCGGGAGCCAACTCCCGCTCCCACGCGAGTGGAAGCGGGCTGGGGAGAGGGCTACTTGCGAAACTGCGCCGTTGTAAGAATTGCGCATTGTCGCTGATAGTTTGATGCACGAATAAGCGCACCAAAGGGGCGGCTGGACTCCCACGCAAGTGGAAGAGGGCCGGGGAGAGGGTTACTTGCCAGACTGCATCGTTGCGAAAATCGCTGATCGGCACCCTACAAAAATGCCCGATACGCCGGATTGTCCGTCTCTTCCGTCCAGGCGTAGCCAAGCGCCTGCAAGTGTTCCGCAAACTCGGTCGCTGTGGCATCAGGAACTTGTATGCCAGCAAGCACGCGGCCGTAGTCCGAACCGTGATTGCGATAGTGAAACAGGCTGATATTCCAGCGACTGCCAATCGCATCCAGGAAGCGGAGCAGGGCGCCTTTGCGTTCGGGGAACTCGAAACGGAACAGTCGCTCATCACCCAGGTTCGGCGCGCGTCCACCCACCATGTAACGGACATGCAATTTGGCCATCTCGTTCTGGCTCATGTCCGTAACGGGGAAGCCTGCCTGGCGGAGGTTCTCCAATAGCTGCCGGCGGTCCGAGCTATTGGGCTCGATCCCCAAGCCAACAAAAATCTGCGCGCGTTCGGACTCCGAATAGCGATAGTTGAACTCAGTGACCGAGCGCTGCCCGAGCAGCGCGCAGAATTCGCGGAAGCTGCCCGGTCGTTCTGGAATGCTGACGGCGAGCAGCATCTCACGTTCGGCGCCCAGGTCAGCCCGCTCGGCAACATGCCGCAGCCGATCGAAATTCATGTTGGCGCCGCTCAGCACCGCTACTGCTGCATGCTCGAAGGGTCCGTGTTCGTGCACATAACGCTTCAGGCCTGCGAGCGCCAACGCGCCAGCGGGCTCAAGCAGCACGCGAGTGTCCTCAAAACCATCTTGGATGGCGGCACAGATTTCGTCCGTATCCACCAACACGAGATCATCCAGATGCTGCGCGAGCAAGCGATACGTCTCCGACCCGGCCTCGCGCACCGCAGCGCCGTCGGCAAATGCACCGACTCGCGGCAGACGCACCGGTCCGCCATGCTCCAGCGCAGCTTTCATGCAGGCGGCATCGCGAGGCTCGACGCCGATAATCTGGATGTGCGGATACAGCGCCTTGACGTAGGCGGCAACGCCGGCAGCAAGGCCACCGCCACCAATGGGCAGGAAGATCGCATCGACCTCGTCCCCCGGCCGCTGGCGGACGATTTCCATGCCGATTGTGCCCTGGCCCGCTATGACATCCGGGTCGTCGAACGGATGCACAAAGCTCAGGCCCTGTTGCTCGGCAAGCTCGCGCGCATGCGCATACGCCGCGTCAAAATCATCGCCAAACAATACGATATCGCCACCCAAGTCGGCCACGGCTTGCACCTTGATGCGCGGAGTCGTCTGCGGCATCACGATGACCGCGCGTACACCCAACCTGCGGCCCGCGAGTGCCACACCTTGCGCGTGATTGCCCGCCGACGCGCAGATCACGCCGCGCGCCCGCTCCGCAGTGCTGAGTTGCCGCATCTTGTTGTAGGCGCCGCGGAGCTTGAAAGAGAAGACCGGTTGCAGATCCTCGCGCTTCAGCATCACCAGCGTGCCGAGTCGCTTGGACAGGCGTGGCGCGCGCTCCAATGGGGTTTCTTCGGCCACGTCGTAAACCTGTGCGCGCAGCACCCGATGCAGATAGGGCTCGCTGCTGGCATGCGGTCTTGGTTCGGCGTGGCGAAGTTCGCTCATGAGCGGGCTGATCAGGCCAGGGCCGAATGCAGATCGTGCTCGACTTCGATCTCGCCACCGCCGACATAATCGAGCCAGCCAAAGCGATCAGCCAACTTGCCTTTGACGAGGCCAAAGAACAGATCCTGCAGCTCGTGCGTGATCGGCCCGCGGCTGCCATTGCCAATCGTCAGGCCATCGATCGAACGAATCGGGGTGATTTCGCAGGCAGTACCGGTGAAGAAGGCTTCATCGCAGACATACAGCGCTTCGCGCGGCATGGTTTGCTGGCGCACTTCATAGCCGAGTTCCTGCGCGAGCGTCATGACGGTGTCACGGGTGATGCCGGTCAGGATCGCAGCGCTGGTCGGCGGTGTGTACAGCACGCCCTTTTTCACCAGGAACACGTTCTCGCCGCCACCTTCGCTCAACATGCCATCGGTACCCAGCGCGATGCCTTCCTGGTAACCGTGCCGTTGCGCCTCCATGCTGATCTGCGAGGAGTTCAGGTAGTTTCCGCCCGCCTTGGCCATCGTCGGAAAGGTATTGGCGGCCGGGCGCTGCCACGATGAAATGCACGCATCAACGCCGCGCTCCAAGCCTTCGGCACCGAGGTACGCGCCCATTTCCGTGGCGGCAATCGCCACTTCGATCGGCAACTGTGGCGACGGTGCCAGCGCATACTCGCCATAGCCGCGGAACACGATCGGACGCAGGTAGGCACCATTGGTCAAGCGATTGACGCGGATGATCTGCTTGCATGCGTCGAACAGATCGTCCTGGCTATAGGGAATCTGCATGCGATGAATGCGCGCGGATTCGAACAGCCGCTCCACATGATCGCGCAAGCGGAAGATCGCCGCGCCTTTGTCGGTCGCGTAGGCGCGAATGCCTTCGAACACCGAGGAGCCATAGTGCAGACCGTGAGTCAGCACATGCACTTTGGCTTCCCACCAAGGCACGAAGTGACCGTTGTGCCAGATCAGTTGTGAGGGTTTGTGGGCCATGATGGGTTCTCTCTTGATTTTCGTATTCGGGGCTTAGGGAGCCTCTGAACAAGTTCAGAGGCGATGCGGGTCTGAAAGTCCAGAATGGACTGATTCAGACCCAACTTAGGCATACGCAGCCAGGGCAGGGTGTTCGAAGCGGGGTGCTTCTTCGATCAGTTCGATCACGTCGTAGAGCTTCTCGACTTGGCGTTCCAAGAGTCTGAGCTCGCGATTTGATTCGACTTTCAACATCACGAGCCAGGAATCATGATCCTGCGCGTGTGTGGCGATGTCGGTGACTTCAAAGCCACGGCGCTGCACCGTGCCGATCAGGCGCAGCAAGGCGCCTTCGCTTCGACGCAGCAGGACTCTCATGGATTGTTGGCGGATCATGGGGCGTGCTCCTCGATCATGTCAGCGTTGGATTTGCCAGGTGGAACCAAAGGCCAGACGTTGCGCTTGGCGTCGATGCGCACATGCAGCAGGCGGCTGCCTTGGTCTTCCAACAGTTCTTTCAGTGCCGGCAGCACTTGTTCGCGCCGGTCGATGGTGCGTGCCGGAATCCGGAACGCGCGCGCGAGCTCAGAGAAGTCCGGGTTGTCCGACAAATCCACTTCGCTGAAGCGTTGGTTGAAAAAGAGTTCCTGCCACTGCCGGACCATGCCGAGGCCAGCGTTGTCGATGACGATGACCTTGACCGGAATGCCGTACCGATACAGCGTGGCGAGTTCTTGGATGTTCATCATGATCGAGCCGTCACCACTGACGCAGACGACTTGCGCGTCAGGCCGGGCCAGCTTCGCGCCGATCGCTGCGGGCAGGCCAAAGCCCATGGTGCCGAGGCCGCCACTGGTCAGGTGATTGGCAATGTGCGAGAACGTGCAGTGTTGCGCGACCCACATTTGGTGCTGGCCGACATCGCAGCTGACGATCATGCCGGGACCGCCGAGGTCGGACAATTGCTTCAATAGCAAAGGCGCGTAGATGTCCCCACCGGGGGCGTCATAGCGCCACTGATGCTGCGACTTCAGCCATTGGCAACGCGTCTGCCAGTCGGCAATTGTTGTGCTGTCTGAGAGGGCTTCGAGGCTCTTGTTCAGATCGCCGAGGAGGGCCACATCGGCGTGACGCAGCTTGTCGATCTCGGCGGTATCGGCATCCAGATGGATGATCTTGGCGCGCGGTGCGAACGTGTCGAGCTTGCCGGTCGCGCGGTCGTCAAAGCGCGCACCAACGACGATCAGCAGATCGGCTTCCTGCACTGCGAAGTTTGCCGCCGGGTTGCCGTGCATGCCGAGCATGCCCAGGTACAGACGGTCGCGGGCATCCATCGCACCCAGACCTTTCAGCGTGCAGACGGCCGGAATGCGGGTCGCCTCGAACATTTTTTTCATCGATGCTTCGGCATTCGCCATCCCGACGCCGCCGCCGATATACAGCACGGGGCGCTTCGCGTCGCGGATCAGCGTGCGGGCTTTCTGGATCGCATCTAAACGTGGTGGCACCGGGCGCTTGGATTCGCGCTGACAGGGTTTCTCCGGGCCACGGCCCACGGCCACATCTTTCGGCAGATCGATCAGCACGGGGCCTGGGCGACCTTCCAACGCAATCGCAAACGCCTCACGCACAATGGCGCAGACGTCTTCCGGGCGGCGCACGATAAAGCTGTGTTTGACGATCGGCAGCGTGATGCCAAACACATCCACTTCTTGAAACGCATCGGTGCCCATCAAATGGGATGGCACTTGGCCGGTGATCGCAACCACCGGCACCGAATCCATGAACGCATCGGCGATCCCGGTCACCAGGTTGGTGGCGCCGGGACCGCTTGTGGCCATGCACACGCCGACCTTGCCACTGGCGCGGGCATAGCCCACCGCAGCGAGGGCGGCGCCTTGTTCATGGCGAACCAGGATGTGCTTCAGGTTGCTGCCTACGAGCGCATCGTACACCGGCATGATGGCGCCACCCGGGTAGCCGAACAGGGTGTCTACGCCCTCACGTTCGAGGGCGTGGATCAACCATTCGGCACCGGTCTTGATCATGTCAGTCGACTCGCTCATGTCTGCTCCTGCTCAGGCCGTCGCGGCGGCTTTCTTCTGGGCGGCATCGGCAGCGGCCTTCGCACGCTGGGCCGGGTTCAGCCACGGCATGCGGGCACGCAGCTTCTCGCCGACCTGCTCGATCGGATGCTTCAGATCGGCTTCCTTCAGGGCCTGATACTGCTGATTGCCGGACTTGTATTCGCCGACCCATTCGCGGGCAAACTGGCCCGTCTTGATCTCCTCCAGAATCGTTTTCATGCGCGCCTTCGTGTCGGCATCGACAATGCGCGGGCCGCGGGTCAGATCGCCGTACTGCGCAGTTTCGGAGATGAACTGATGCATCTTGGCCATGCCGCCTTCGTGCAGCAGGTCGACAATGAGCTTCAGCTCATGCATGCATTCAAAATAGGCGACTTCCGGCTGATAACCGGCCTCGACCAGCGTTTCGAAACCACGCACGACCAGCTCAGTGACACCGCCGCAGAGCACGGCTTGTTCACCAAACAGATCGGTTTCGGTTTCTTCCGCGAAGCTCGTGGTGATCAAGCCACCGCGCGCACCGCCGATGCCGTGCGCGTAATCCTGAGCGCGCGACAGGGCTTGGCCGGACACGTCTTGGTGGACGGCAACAAGACAAGGCACACCGTGGCCGGCTTCATATTCGCGGCGAACCAAAGCGCCCGGGCCTTTCGGCGCGACGAGGATGATGTCCCACACTGCCTCGGGTTTGATCTGCCCGAAGTGCACGTTGAAGCCATGGGCAAACAGCAGGGCCGCGCCGGGACGCAGATTCGGCTTGATCGCTTCCTCAAACACTTGTGGCTGTTGCATATCGGGCGTCAGCAGCGCGACGAGATCGGCCTCGGCAGCAGCATTCGCCGGATCGGTCACGGTGAAGCCATCGGCGCGGGCCTTCTGGAAGCTCGGACCATTCGGGCGGGCGCCGATGATCACGTTGAAGCCGGAGTCACGCAGGTTGAGCGCATGCGCGCGACCTTGGCTGCCGTATCCGATGACGGCGATGCGCTGTTGTTTGAGTGGGGTGTTTTGCGACGTCATGGGGGTTCTCCGGTGGATGGGTCGATCAGGCTTCGGTGATGGCACCACGACTGGCCGAACTGACCAGACGGGCGTATTTGGCAAGCACGCCACTCTGGGCGCGCGGGTTGAATGGCGTGGTGGGGCGCGGGCCAAGATCAGCCGTTGTGTCCAGACGGCGGTTCTCGACATCGATGATCACGGTGTCGCCGTCCAGCAATTGCCCGAGCGGACCGCCGCGGGCGGCTTCGGGTGAGATATGGCCGACCATCAGGCCATGCGTTGCGCCACTGAAACGACCATCGGTGATCAGCGCGACATCGCTGCCCAGACCCCGACCAATCAGCGCGGCGGTCACGCCCAGCATTTCTGGCATGCCGGGCGCGCCGGCGGGGCCTTCATAACGGATCACGACCACATCGCCAGCTTGAATCTTGCCGGCCTGCAGTGCGGCAAATGCGGCGGGTTCGCCATTGAACACACGCGCCGGGCCTTCGTGGCGCATGCGGCCATGACCAGCCAGTTTCACGACGCAACCTTCCGGCGCGAGGTTGCCACTCAGGATCGCGAATCCGCCGCGCGGTTTCACCGGGCTCGCGATTGGATGCACGACGGGCTCTGGTTGTTCGCCCAACTCGGTGGCATCCAGTGCGGCAAAGATCGACGCGTTCTCGACCGTCGGGTGATCTTCAAGCAGACCACCGTCCTTCAACACTTTGGCCACGCGTGCCGTGCCGCCCGCAGCGCTCAATTCCACCGCGGTATAGCGCCCACCGGGTTTCAGATCGGCGATCACCGGTGTGGATGCCGAGATCGGATCAAAGTCGGCGAGATCCAGCGTCACACCCGCTTCGTGCGCGATGGCGAGCAGATGCAGCACGCCGTTCGTGGAGCCTGCGGTCGCCGCCAGCATGCGCATCGCGTTGCGGAACGCTGCTGGTGTCAATGCTTGGCGAGCCGTGAATCCGCGTTGATAGCAATCCATGACCAGCTTGCCGCAATCGAACGCGGCTTGGTTCTTGTCTTGGTGCAAGGCTGGCAGATCATTCACTTCGAGCGGCGACAGACCGAGCGCGGTCAGGATCATCGCCATCGTGTTCGCGGTGAACTGGCCACCGCAGGCGCCGGCACCTGGGCAGGCATCCTTCTCGACCGCGTGCAATTCGTTCTCATCGATCTTGCCGGCAGCGTGCGCGCCCACCGCTTCAAACACTTCCTGAATCGTGATGGGCTTGCCGTGATGCAAGCCATGATCGATCGTGCCGCCATACAGCACCACGGTCGGGATGTTCAGGCGCGCCGCCGCCATGGCTGCAGCCGGGATCGTCTTGTCGCAGCCACACAGCACCACCATCGCATCGAGATGGTGACCATTCACCGCCAATTCGATCGAATCGGTGATCCATTCCCGCGAGATCAACGACGCGCGCATGCCCGGCGTGCCCATGCTGATGCCGTCGGTCACCGCGATCGTATTGAACTCGAACGCCGTGCCACCGTTGGCCTCGACGCCTTTGCGCACATGCTGCGCCAGGGCGCGCAGGGTGAAATTGCACGGCGACACGTCGGACCATGGATGCACGATGGCCACGAACGGCTTGGCCATCGCGGCATCGTCCCGGCCGGTGGCTCGCAACATCGCGCGAGCAGGTGCCCGGTCTGGTCCCTTTTTGATCGTGTCACTACGCATTCAATCGGTCCTTAAGGTTTTTCAGAACCCAGAAAACCGAAACCCCCGCTACCGTTGCCGGTGCGGGGGTTTTCGTGGATTCCTGGTTTCTTGTTGCTAAATCAGGTCAAGCACTCATCCCGCACCGTGGAGGGCGTAATAAGTACTACTACAATAATAAGCGCTGCGTTGAGGGCAGCGTTGACAGCCAGCTCAATGGAAGCCGCCACTGCGCTTGCAGTGCGGATCGACTTCATTGAGGTGGCTTGAAAGTTCATCATGGGTTCGAAGCTATCGGAGGTCCGATTGGCAAGTCAAGGGCCCGTTTACGATCGATCACAGAACGTTTGGAGATATCTGCGCGGATAATGGCCGCCTGATCGCGTTAGGGAGGCTCTGAACAAGTTCAGAGGCGATGCGGGCCATGGATGGCCCGCCCAGAATCAAGCACGCAAGTGCTTGGTTCTGGGGCAATGAGTCCGGACACGTGCCGGACTCATTGCGGGTCTGAAAGTCCAGGATGGACTTCTTCAGACCCTCCTTAGACTGAATGGCGTTTCGTGCAAAGGTAGAACCCGTTCAGGGTCAGCCTGCCGACGGTCGGATCGGGGCTCAAAACGTCAGTGGGGCGCATGTCACTACAGTGGAACAAGCCCCCGTCGTAGCAAATCATCCGGTTGAAACGGGGCGGAATCACCGCGATCCGTTCAAACCAATCATTGCCATCGCCGATATAGCCGGCAGACAGCCCATAGCGCTGCTGAAAATCCGACACGGGCAGTCGCGCGGCGTCCATGAGCAGACGCTGCGTCGCGATCAAGTCTTGCTTCGGGCGATAGAAACTGGTGCCGCCAAAGTGCCCGTCAGGAAACAGATATAGGACAGAGGCTGCCGCCAGTTCGTGTGCGGGCAGATCAAATCGATCACGATGCGGCAGCCATTGCACCGGGCTCAGGCGTTCGGGTGGATCCGTCACGAGCGCCAGTCGGGCGTAGCCACGGATCAAGCGACGTGCGCCGAGCCCGGATCGGAAATGTTGCAGAAAGTAGTCACAAAACGCGGCACCAATTGCGTCGGGCATTCTGAGCTCAAGCCCGGGGTAGGCGTTCACACCCAGTCGCTGAAAATCGCGTTCGTGTTGGATCGCTTTGTCGCGCCAACGCTCGGGTTCGAGCAACGCGTCGTCGATGACCCAGCAATACTGGTCATCGAACAACGGGACGGCCCGGATGCGTGGATTCGGATTCAGCATGAGCGATAGTGTGCCGCGTTTGGTGTTCAATCCGTTTTTGAATCGTGCGGCGGATCACGTGCAGGAAGTTGAATACGTTTGCAGAGCCATTGTGAATCCGTGTGACAAAACCTAGGCTTCGTTCGCCGTGAAATGCGGCCATCGTCGGGAGCGATGACCAAGTCGCGCACAGAAAAGCGACCTACGCATACCAGATTCATTGGGAGGACTCATGTTAAACACTAAAGAACGCGCGCCGACAGAGCGCGTGAATGGCTGTCGTTTGTCTGCGATTGGCTTGGCTGCTGCCTTGGTAGTTATCGGAACGGGTGCGGTGGATGCGCAGGCGCTGCGGCCTGGCTACAACCGCGACGTGATCTATCAAGTATTTGTCGATCGGTTCTTCGATGGCAGCACCGCGAATAACTATGCCAGCGACCCGTTGTTCGACAGTACGGGCACCAATCTGCAGAAATACTTGGGTGGTGACTTCCAAGGCTTGCAGGCCAAGATCCCGTACCTGAAGAACATGGGCGTCACCGCGATCTGGGTGACCTCGCCGCTGGACAATCGCAATCTGCTCGCGCTTGCTGGTTCGACCGCGCCGTACCACGGCTATGAGATGCGCGACACCGAGCGACCAGACGAGCACTTCACCGATGCCGCGCAATCCTGGACGCCGTTCGACAACTTCGTCACGACGGCGCACAGCAACGGCATCAAGGTCATCGTTGACTTCGCGCCGAACCACTCGAACGTGCGCGGCTCGGGCGACAACGGCACGCTGAACAAGAATGGCGTGTTCCAGGCGAACTACACGACCAATCCGGCCAACTTCTTTCAGACTGGTCCGAACATGGGCGGCGCGCAATGGGACTCGCCTTACGAGACGCAGTACTACACGATCTATGATCTGTCCGACCTGAATCAAACCAATGCGACCGTCGACAATCTGTTGAAGTTGTCGGTCCAGAATTTGCAGACGCATGGCGTCGATGGGTTTCGGATTGACGCGACCAAGCATGTGAACTGGGGTTGGCAATACACGCTGGCCAATCACATCTATACGAACAAGAAGAGCTTCATCTTTGGCGAGTGGGTGGCGGACGACTCCGGCAACCCGCTGTATGGCGACTTGTTGAAATTCACCAACAAGAGCGGCATTGCCGAACTGAATTTCCCACTATTCACGACCATCAACAGTGTGTTCGGCCAAGGTGGTTCGTTCACGGCGCTCGATGGCGTGATCAATCAGCAGCAGACTGACTTTGCGTATCAGAACGATCTGGTCAACTTTGTCGATAACCATGATCGAAAGCGGTTCCTGACCGTTGATACCAGCGCGCAGGATCAGCAGCATCTGCATGCGGCCCTGGCGTTCGTGCTGACCGCACGCGGCATTCCGTGCATCTATTACGGAACGGAGCAGTATCTGCAAGGTGGCGACGATCCGGATAACCGGCGCAAGATGCCGGCCTTCAACGAAACCACGACGGCGTTCAACCTGATCAAGAAACTGTCGACCCTCCGCGGGGCGAACGAAGCTTTGGCCTATGGTTCGACGCAGCAGCGCTGGATCAATGCCAACACGTACATCTTCGAGCGCAAGTTCTACAACAGTGTCGTCGTGGTGGCGATCAACAAGGCCAACGCCAGTCAGGCGGTGAGTGGACTCGTGACGTCATTGCCAATTGGGACTTACAGCGACTATCTGACCGGTCTTGTCAGCGGCCAGAGTCTCGTATCGTCAACGGCGGTTGCGGGCGGCTTTCAGGCGGCCAGTCTGACCTTGCCTGCCAACAGCATTTCAGTGTGGCAGACGGATCCCAGCACCAGTTCGGCGCAACTGGGCAATGTTACGCCGACGCATGCCCAACCTGGCGTGAAGGTGTCGATCACCGGCCAGGGCTTTGGTGCGGCGACGGGCAGCGTCAAGTTTGGTACGACGGTCGCGACCATCACGTCCTGGTCGGACCAGGAGATCATTGCGACCGTGCCCGCGGTCACTCAGGGCACTTACGCAGTGACCGTAACACGCAGTGGCAGCGGCACCGCGTCGAACGCGTTCAATTTCAATGTCTATCAGGCGAAGCTGGTGCCCGTCACGTTCACCATCAACAACGCGGCGCCGACCAACCCGGGCGACAACATCTACCTCACGGGTAATACGATTGAGCTTGGTAATTGGTCGACGAACAAGGCGGTTGCGGTGGGCGCGATGCTGACGACGCCGACCACGTATCCGAATTGGTGGCTGACGGTCGGCGTGCCTGCAGGCAAATCGATCGAGTTCAAGTTCATTCGGATCAAGGCGGATGGCACGGTGACCTGGGAGGCCGGTGCGAATCATGTCGTGACCACGCCAGCCTCGGGTGTCGGCAATGTCAATGTGACCTGGCAGTACTGAGGTTCTACGCGCCTGGGAAGGGTTTGAATCAGTCCATCCTGGACTTTCAGACCCGCATTGAGTCCGGCACATGTCCGGACTCAGTGCTCCAGAATCAAGCACTTCCGTGCTCGATTCTGGGCGGGCCATCCCTGGCCCGCAGTGCCTCTGAACTTGTTCAGAGGTTCCTTGGCAGGCTTGCGATCAACCGCTGCCGGGCGCGATGTGAAACCGTGAATACGTGATGACGCCGCGTTGTGTCCTGCAGATAACTTGAAAGTCGAGACATCTATTCGAGTTGTTTACGGGACATGACACGAGTTGCTCATCACACGTGCATGTGACCCCGCTGTGACTTGGTGTCTGTGATTCGGTGACGAAGAAGCTCTTGAACAATACGGTCCTATACGCGCCCAGCCGGGTGCTAGAGGGCCAAAGCGGTGCACAACACTCAGACTAGTCGTTTACTACTTCTCTCATCGGCCCTGATCACGGGTGTGCTGACCGTCGGGATGTCATGGGATACGCATGCCAGCTATGCGACTGGCATTGCCGATTCGCGTCAGACAACTTTGCCGCTGGCGAATGCGGAGCACGGCTATTCCATGACGCCGCTGGGCGATGTCAACGGTGATGGTTTCCTCGATTTTGCGCTGGGCCTGCCAGGGGAGAGTGCCGGGGGCACCGCAGTCAATCGCGGCGCCGTGGCGGTGTATTTCGGTACTGGTACCTCGAATAGTCCAGGTCCGATCTTCGTTGAATACGGGACCTCGGCCAGCGAACGATTTGGTACCAGTGTGTCGGGTGCGGGGGACTTGAACGGCGATGGTTTTGACGACTTCATCGTGGGTGCGCCGCTCTGGGACAACGGGGCGACTCAGGACGTTGGTCGTGCATATGTCTACTTCGGAAAATCATCCGTTGTGCCGACGCCTTGGACACTCGCGGCGCAGTTGACTGGTGCCGGTCAAGCGGGAAGTCAGTTCGGCATGGCGGTGGCCGGTATCGGGGATGTTAACGGCGATGGCTACGCTGACCTCGCTGTCGGCGCGCCGCTGCATGATGATGGCGCGGCGCGCGTGGATGCCGGCCAGGTTCGAGTCTATTTTGGCGGCAGCGGTACAACGTTCGACACGACGGCCGATGCCACGATGTCTCCGACTGCGCCTGACAGCCAATACGGATCAATGATTTCCGGCGGTGGCGATTTCAATGGCGATGGTCGGTCTGATTTTGTGGTGGGCGTACCGAGATTCACGGCGGGTCAGAGTCTTGAAGGCGCGGCCTTGCTCTACTACGGCGGTGCAGGCAGTTTCGATACCACGGCTGATCTGACGTTCGAAGGCAATGTCGCCGATCTCAACCTGGGTCGAGCGTTTGCTGGTTTGGGCGATGTAAACGGCGATGGTTTCTCAGACGTCAGCATCGGCGCACCCTTGTACGACAATGGGCAAACCAACGAAGGCGCTGTATTTGTGTTTCATGGCGCGACCACGGCCACTGCCAATGCGGTGGTCGATACGATCCTCCAGTCCGATGTCGCAGGTAGCCTGTTTGGAGCGTCGCTCGCCATCGGTGACAGCAACGGTGATGGCTACGCCGATCTGGCGATTGGTTCGCCGAATGCCACGGACTATGCAATCAACGAGTTCGGCACAGTGCATGTGGTGCGTGGTTCTGGCACAGGTTTGACCACGGACAGGTATCAAATTCGCGGTCTATCCAGCACCACGACAGGCGGCAGACTTGGCAGCTCGTTGGCTTTTGTCGACTTCAACGGCAATGGTTTTCCTGAGCTGTTTGTCGGTGCGCCGGAAGAAACGGTAGGTGGACGTGCTCGCCAGGGTGCGCTCTACATGGTGCAGTCCGATCGTCGTCTGTCGCCCAACTTGACCAGCTCGATCAACGGACCTCAAGCCAATGGGCAGTTCGGTCACAACATGGCGACTGGCGACATCAATGGCGATGGGCTCGCCGACTTGGCCGTGGGCAGTCCCGGTTATGATCTGAACGGAGCAACGGCTGATAGCGGCCGAATCGATCTCTATTACGGCGCGGCCGGCGGTTTCAATACCACTGCTGATGGTGTCGTGAGCAACAGTGGTGTCGGCGAGGCGTTTGGTGCCTCGGTCGCCGTGGGTGACTTCAATGGCGATGGTTATGGCGATGTCGCAGTTGGCGCACCGAACATGGTTGGCAGTGGCGGACAAGTGCGCATCTTCAATGGCGGTACCGGTGCGTTCAACACCACCGCTGATCATGTGGTCAGCGTTGCGCAGATCGGTGCCGGGTTTGGGTTGGCGGTTGCGAATGTCGGTGACCTGAACGGCGACGGGATTGTCGACTTAGGTGTCGGTGCACTCAACTATGATCTCAACGCCGGCGTCACCGAGAGTGGCGCGGCATTCATCTGGTTCGGCAAGGCATCAGGCGTGTCTGGTACCGCCGATCGGCAGATTCTCATGAACACGACGGCGGGGCTGTTCGGCTGGCGCATCGCTGGCGCTGGCGATGTCAATGGCGATGGATTTGCAGATCTTGCGGTGGGCATGCGCGACGACCCAAGCACGGGTCGAGGGCGCGTCATGATCTACCACGGCGGGGAGAACTTTGACACGACCAGCGATAAGCAGATTGCGCCGTCGACCATAAATGGCGCACGCTGCTCGGTTGGTCTGGCCTCTGCCGGCGACATCAATGGCGATGGCTACTCTGACTTGGTCGTAGGTTGCCCCAATGAGGTGAACGGCAGTCAATCGGGAGCCATCCGCCTCTATCGCGGTTCAAGCTCTGGATTGATGGATGGGCCGGGTGACGTTCAGACCATCTTTGGGAACACTAGCTTGGAGTACGGCTTCTTTGTGGCCGGCGGTGGCGACATCGACGCCGACGGCTTCGCCGATGTGTTGGTCGGTTCGCCGGTCGGTTCGAGCGATTCAGCGCGTTGGTATCGCGGCAGTGCCACCGGCCTCCTGACCAATTCAGAGACCGTCCTGTCCGCTGATCCGGACACCCGCTTCGGGCAGACCGGAGCCCTGGCCGACCTCAATGGCGATGGCTTTGCCGAAGTGGTGGTCGGTGCCGTGTCGACGGCGTCCGCGTCTGGCGCCATCCATGTTGCCATTCCCAATGGGGCTGGCCGGGACGGCAGCCCGCAACAGTTCCGAAGTGCGGTGGCACCATTCGACTTCGAAGGCGACACGACCTCCCCGAGCGGGACGCTGATCGCAGCATTGGCGCAGTCACCGATTGGCCGCCAGCGCGTCAAAATGCGCGTCGAGCTGTGTCCCAATGGTACGGCGTTTGGCAACAACAGTTGTTTGACCACGACGACGCCCGAGTGGACCGATCTGACGAGCTCTAGTGCTGGGGCTCTGGTACTCGTGATGCCGGATGCACTCAACGCAGACACGCCCTATCACTGGCGTGCGCGGATGATCTATGCGCCGATGGGCATCACCGCAGCAGGCATCACGGCACCGACGGAGCCCGCCCAACTCGGTCCCTGGAAACGCATGCGCGCTCGCGCGGGCTTGGGTGATCTGCGCACCCAGTCAAACACACTATTCTCAGATAGCTTTGAATAGCGCTGGGGCACAGACGTGTGGCGGTGCCGCCCGCCCGCGGTGCCTACCGATGATCGTTGGCATCAAGCAAGGTCCATGAAGCCGATCCAAGCGTCTTTCCGTTGCTCCGTAGCGATCGTCGACCATCAGTCAGAGGTGCGGCAACGCATTTCTGACATGCTGGCGGACGACAAGGCCTACTACCTTGCGTGGACGGCACCAGATCTTGTCACGGCGCGAATCATGGTGAAGCAACCTTTTGATCTGCTGCTGCTCAACCCAAAACTGCCGGATGGTCGAGGCACCAGTCTGCTGCCACTAGTTCGAGGCCTTTATCCGCAAGCCTTGGTGCTGGCGTTTGCCACGGCAGACGATACAGACACCGTATTGGACGCAATCGAATCCGGTGTGGACGGCTATGTGTTGCAGTCCTCGGAGTCGATCGTGGTCACGCATGCAATGGACCGTGTGAGGCAAGGGGAGTCGCCAGTTTCACCTTCCGTCGTGGGTCACTTGTGTGCGAGATTGCGCCGGAGAGAACCGGACGACGAGATTCAGCTCACGCGCCGTCAGCGCGATGTGCTGCAAGCTTTCGCTCGCGGAGCAACGTACCGGGCTGCGGCGGAATCACTACAAATGACCCCTAACACGCTTTCTCACCACGTCAAGAATCTTTATCGGAGACTTGGCGTCAGGTCGCGCGGCGAGGCTGTGGCAGTGGCGATGCAGCGCAGGCTTATCAAACTGAGCTGCTGATCCTTGGTGGTCAGGATCCTGTTGTTCGGTGCTTGCCACAGTGGTGGCGCGAAAGATGGCTTCAAAGCAGTTCGCGAGTTGACTGAAAGACCTTGTGGCCTGCTTTGGATGCTTTTCGCGGCTAGGGAGGGTCTGAATAAGTCCATCCTGGACTTTCAGACCCGCACTGAGTCCGGCACGTGTCCGGACTCAGTGCCCCAGAATCAAACACTTGCGTGCTTGATTCTGGGCGGGCCATCCATGGCCCGAATCGCCTCTGAACTTGTTCAGAGGCTCCTTAGGCAGTCACGCGCTTCGGACTGCCTGCCATGGGATACGCCATGTGATGCTCGGGTAGTTCCAAACGACTAACGTCAACGACCGAGGGTCTGAACACGTCGGTCTTGGCCGTTCAGACCCGCGCCGAGTCCGGGCTCGGCGCCCAAGAATCTGGCGGTTAAGCGCTGTATCTGGGCAGTCCTTCCGTGGCCTGCGTTGTCTCTGAACCTGTTCAGAGGCTCCCGAACCATCACCATCACTGAAGATAGGCTTATGAATGCTTCTTGGCTAACGCATCGATATGGGCGAGACGCGAGCGCGAACCTAAGCGCTGCCAAGACCTTGGTAGTCTTGGGCGGTCTCGCACTGAGTTTGGCAACTGCGGCTGCAGTTCAAATGCCGCTGCCAAGTCACACTGGCAACTTCACAGGCAACACGCGCGGCTTTTGGTTTGTGGCGCCCAACAACTTTGTCATTACCGGGATGCAGGTACCAACGGTAGCGGGCAATGGTGCACAGAGCATGGCGGTGCTGCGATTTGCGGCCACGCCTGGCGAGTTTCCACAGACGACGAACGCGTTCGAGACGCTCTTTTTGATCCAGGGTGATACAACAGACGGTATGGTGCCGACTCGGATCGCCGTGAACGGCGGCGACATCATCGGCGTGCTTGGGGCCAGAGGCGCCAGCGTGAACTCCTACGGCAACAGCAACTTCGACACGTCCATCAACGGCGGCTCAGCAACGTTGGTGCGCCTGGGCTTTCAAGGACACCTGCAAACGACGGCGCCAGCAAATGTCTGGCAAGAAGCAGCGGGCGCCAGTCTTTCGCGGGTGGAGATTCTCTACGAAGGCGGCAACCTGATTTCGGAAACAGCGAGTCCGCCCGAGGCTGGCGTCGTTGCATGCGCGCCTGAAATAGTGCAAAACAATGGCACCAGCAGCTGTAACGTGAGTACGAACCCAGGTTGGGTACTGCAGTCCGTCAGTGGCTGCGCCGGCACACCATCAACCACAACGACTTATACGACAGGGGCCGTGAGCGCGCACTGTGCGGTCACCGCGACGTTCGCGTTCATCGGATTCGAACTCTTTACGAATGGTTTTGAGGGTGGTAGCCAGATCCCAGAGTCGGCATCCGCTCAGCAAGGCGATTGATCCCGTCACGCGGCGTGCCAGCGTGGACGGAGACAATGTTGCGCCGATCAACCGGAATCTGTCTCGCTCAAGGAGACTCTGAACTCGTTCAGAGTCTCCTGAGTCCAACACTTGCGTTACATCACGGCGTAAATGTCAGCGTCGTGACTACCGTCGCTGCATGCGCATCCTTGTCGATTGGCAACGGCTTGTAGGCATTGACCAGCCACAAGGGGAGTTGCGAGATGTACAACGGATTGCCAAGGACGCCACTCTGGCCGCCTGGATAGGCCTGTTGGGCACTGATTGGCGTTGTCATTTCACCGACAAATCGCCGCGCCGGGCCAGATCCGAACATGAAGCCATTCAGGGTATTGGCTCGGGTGCTGTGCGCTGACGCGTCCACAGCCTCATAGCCACCCGCGCGCGCCACGCCGGGCAAATTCGGAGCCAGATTCGTCAGGCCGTACAGCCCTTGACCCGGGATGTTGAATGGGCCGCCGAGTGGATGGTCGAACACGATGCGATGGAGCTTGCCCCAGCGGTAGTCGTTGAGGTTCGTCGAGTTGGCGAACGCCGGTGCGAACTCATTGCTGGCGAGCAAGGTCAACGAATCGGCCATGGCCTTCAGCAGCACGAAATCGCGGGCAGCGTTGGCATTTGGCGCGCCAGTGACCGAGAAGAAGTTCAGGCCGGAAATGCCTTTTCCTTGCTGCGTGCTGTAAGTGTCCAGCAGCCGTTTGAAGGCAACGTAAGACTCGGTACTGCCGGGCAATTGCGAGCTCAGGCCAACGCGCGACAAGGTCGAGTCAATCGTTGAACGCACCGCCTGGCCACGCCACACCGAAAACAAGGTTGCGGCGACTGAGTTGGCGATCTCCATATCTGATGGTGCTGCCAAGGCCATCGGGTTATCACCAGGGTCGAAGCCCTGCTGAATGCCGGTTGGCGACGAGAAATCCCAAACTGCAAGACGGTCAATGGCTTCCTTGACCTTCGGGTTGTCGGCCAGAGCACGCAAGTCGGCCCAATTCGACGTATGCGCGTTGTCGTAGGCGGCGATGATATAGGGCACGACCAATTCGGCGTCGAGCAACTGGTTGTTGGCCTGGGTGGTCTTGATGTCGTTGACCGTGACTTTCTGCTCGCGCGCCAAGAGCGATTGCATCATGCGATCAACGCGACCCATTCGGAGCGACGAGTAGCCAAAGTTCAGGTAGTACAAGCCGCCGCCCGGACGCAACTGATTGAACGCGTTGTTATCGAGCGTATTGCCGACAGGATCGTTGTTGGCGTTGGCGATATAGCCCTGCGCCGGATTGACCACAAATGGCATTTCCGAGGCCTTCAGGATTTCGTAAGGCACCGCTTGATTCGGCTGACGATTCGTGACGGGCAGCCACTCGTTTTTCTTGCCACCGGTCCCGTCGCGGATGATGAAGGGTGGCGCGCCATCTACCGTGCCTCCTTGCAAGTCTTCGCGGATCGGTGCTTCGGCCGTCGTGTAGTACGCAATCGTTCCATCGCGGCCGGCGTATGCGAAGTTCTGCGAACCGACGTCGAAGAAATCGAGTGCGCCGCGGAATTCGGTCAAATTCGTTGCGCGATTGATTCGACGGATGGCATCGAGCTCAAACGTCGCGCCCCAGCCGGTGTAAGCCACAGAAATACCGGTATCGTTGGTGATCGACAATACGGGGCCGTTGTTGCGACGTGGCACGGTGATCGTCACCCCACCATTGGTGTAGCCAATGCTGTTGTTGCGTGCGACGTTATCGTTGACACCGTCCAGGCTGTTGACAAAGTAGCTCTGGAAGGTCCAGTTCACCGGCTCGGCGACGCCTTTGTAGATCGTATGCGTTGGCAGGCCAAATGTGTTCAGGCGGAACTGCTCTTGATAGGTGTCGGCGACGTCCAGCGGATTCGTGGTCAAGCCCCAGCAGAATTCTTGGGTGCAGCCGAGCAGGATATTGGGCGCGCCGGGTGGCGTCAGGCCCGACACGTTCATAGGCGTCGCGTAGCGCGAATCCGTCGAGACAATGTGCGCTTCATGCATGATCGCCGGCATGTCTAAGGCGAGATGCGGATCATTCGCCAGAATCGGTGCGCCACTTTGGGTCTTGCTGCCCGACACGACCCACCAGTTGGAGCCGGCGCGATTTTCGCGTGGGCGAAGGTGCGGCGCGAGTACTGGGTTGTCGATCACAGCGTCTTTCAGTGCCTGTGCCATGAGCAGCGTTTCGGGCGGCACCGTCGGCACGGACTGCCAGAACGGCTCGCCGGCGGACTTCGCGTCATCGGCAGGGCGAAAGCCCGGGATCGATATGCGATTGTCGAACGGCTGCACGCGATGGGTGTCCTCGAAGAACAAGGCCGTGCCATTGAAGCCGGCCGCAGCGCCCGCTTGCTGATAGGCCCCGAGTCGGATCGTGTAGTCGATGTCGAGGTCGAAGCTCAACTGGAAGGCCAGGATCTTGCCGACGACGATCGAGTCGACGGGTGACCACGATTCGGCGCGGGTGAGTTCCAGTGCGCCGTACTCGGGCGGCAGGGGATTGGTGCGCAAGTACAGGTTCACGCCATCGGCGTAAGCCTTCAGCGTGCCGCGCATGTCGTCATTCATCGCGGACCAGGTGGTTTGCGCGGCGCGGCGCAAGCCCAAGGTGCGGAGTTGAATGTCACTTGGCAGCGCGGCGCTGCCAACAAGCTCCGCCAACGTGCCACTGGCCGTTCGGCGCAGCGTATCCATCTGGAAGAAGCGATCGCGGGCGTGGACATAGCCCAACAAGTAAGCGGCGTCGTAGTCGTTTTGCGCCTGAATCAGCGGGACGCCGTTGGCGTCATAGCCAATACTGCCGGATGCCCGCATGCCGGGCGCAGAGATATTTTGAGCAGAAGCGAGTTGTGCACTGATGGCGATCGCCAATCCAGCGAGAGCCAGGATCTTTCGATCCGAGCGTTTTCCGACAACGTTCATGTCTTGCCTCCCAATGTCGCCCGCGAGTTGCGGGAATCCCGATTATGCGCCTATCAGGGAGCAAGGGAATTGCAAATTTGCTTGGCTGCGGCCGCATTGGCATGCTGACTTCCGGCAGTTGCTGAATGCGAACGATTGCCGATCTGAGCACTGACCCAATCCGAGGTGGCATTCGCGCCACCCCGGATCGCGACCGGTGATTGTCTACTCAAACCCGTTTACTCAAACCCATCCGCGAAGATGCGGCTGCTCACCCGGACATCGCCGAGACCGGTTTCTGCGTTCATTCGACGCCATGGCCCAACTGCTGGGGTGATTGGGTCTGCGGCGCCACCCAAGCCGACCGAGAACGGCGCGAACACGGCGCGCGCACGCCAATGGTAGACCGTTTCCCCATTGAGGCCGGTGGCTTGCGCGGCGAGCCCGGCAACGCTGGCCGTGTTGTTGACGTCGCTCCAGCTTGGCGACAGGAAACGCGTGCATTGCGGTGCATCAAACGGCCGGGTCGGCGGGCAGGCTTCGAGCTCCAACTTGCCCTTGTCGCGACCGCGCGGACTGATGCCTTCCATGCCAACAAAAAAGCCGTCACTGACTCGGGAGCGACCCCATTGCTCGACTGGCGCGAGAGGGGTGACGCTGAAGGCCTGCGGCCCTGACAAACGGCCGATGTCACGGTTGCGATAGATGAACACCGCGCCTTCGCCCGCGTCGCCATTCGTGAAGCCGCTCGCGCCGACGACCAGATCGACATCGCCGTCTCCATCGAAATCGCCGCTGCTCACGCTTGTCCCGATGGCGTCGCCAGCGGTGGTGCTGGTCAACGTGATATCAGCGGTCGTGTCGAATGCGGTCACGCCGCCAAAGTAGACGAAAGCTGCGCCCGTGTCCGCGCTGGCGCCATTGTCCCATCGGTGCGCACCGACGATGACATCAGCGAAGCCGTCGCCATTGAGATCGCCGGCACTGCCAACGCTCTGACCGCCAAACGCCGTCGCCTGCTGTGGCGACAAGGTGCCGTTCGCGATATTCGTGGGGCTGGCTGCGCCGAGAAAGATGTAGGTGGCACCGGAGTCGACTTGCGGTTGATCATGCTCATTCGCGGACGCAGCGAAGTCGTCAAAGCCGTCGCCGTTGACATCACCAAGCCCCGTGACCGCGAAACCCATTCGCGAGTTATTCTGCGTGCCGCCGACAAAGCCATCGCTCGTGGCGTTGAAAGTGGACCCGCCATACCAGATCCAGATGACGCCGCCATTGGCGGAGCCGGCAATGTCATAGCCCGTCGAACCAGCGGCAATGTCAGCGAAGCCATCGCCATTGTAGTCACCAATTCCGGCGACGCTTTGACCCAGAAACGCCGAGCCTTGGTTAACCTCCAAAATGGCATCTGCGTTGGTATCCATGTCGGTACTGCCTAAGAAGACATAGACCAAACCCTCATCGTTCGGAGTGCCGTTTTCGGCGAACGGCGCGCCGATCACCACATCGCCGAATCCATCGCCATTGACATCGCCGCCACAGGCCACGCTATGGCCGAACTGGGCGTTCAGAACATTCATCTCGAATGTCTTGTCTGCGGTCGTGTTGAAGGCGCCTTGACCGCCATAGTAGATGTAGGCAAATCCCTCATTGGCCTGGCCATTGGCTTGCTTTTCCGCACCGACAATGACATCGGCGAATCCGTCGCCATTGACGTCGCACGTGGCCACAGCCGAACCCAGATTACCGCCTGCGGCGGTGGCATCAACGGTGACTTGGCTTGCGAGTTGTAGACCGAGGTTGCTGCCGAGATACGCGCTGAACGAGCCATCCTCCGCGCTACTGACATTCTTTTTCGGCTTACCGACGACGAGATCGACGAACCCATCACCATTGATGTCGCCAGTCGCGGTGGTTGTGCCAAAGCCAACACCGGGCGCCGCGCCTTCAATGGTCAGGTCGGAGGTTGCGTCAAAGGTCAACATGCTGCCGCGCACGATAAAGGCAGTGCCTGCGCCCGTGCTAGCGCCTTCGGTATTGAGTGGCGCGCCGATAAAGAAATCTGAATAGCCGTCGCCGTTGAAGTCGCCGCCCGCCAAAGCACGCCCCATCTGTTCGCCGCCTTGATTGATTGAGAAGGCCGCATCGGCCGCAGCACTCAAGCCACCGGGCCGGCCTCGGAAGATCCAGGCCCGTCCCGAATCGACCGTGGCGCCAGCATCCAGCAACGGCGCCGAAACGGAGAATTCGGCATAACTATCGCCGTCGGCATCGCCAATACTCGCGACGCGAAAGCCCAACTGCGCCGCGGCTTGGTTCGAGGTGATTGTCAGGTCCGAGACATTGTCGGGCGTGGCACCGCCAAAGTAGACAAAGGCGCCGCCTTCGTCAGTCTGACCGTCGTCATAAAGCGGTGCGCCGATCAGAATGTCGCTGTAGCCATCGCCATTCAAGTCGCCACCGCCGCTGACACTGCGACCAAAATCGGCACTGGCCTGGTTGATCTGGTAGGTCACATCGACGACGTTGTTCATCGTCGACCCGCCCAAGTACAAGAATCCGAGGCCTTCGTTGGTCTCGGGCGACGACGCGGTCGCCGCGCCCGCCAGCACATCGGCAAAGCCATCGGCATTGACGTCGCCGGCACCGGCAACACTCGAACCCAGACGATAGTCCGTGGCGGCCCCCGACAAAGTCACATCGACCACGGCATTGAAAGTCGTGCCCGAGCCGCCAAAGAAAATGCGGACGACGCCCGTATTGGTGGCGGATCCGTCGAAGCCGGGTGCGCCGACCGCCAGATCGGCGAAACCGTCTCCATTGACGTCGCCAACGCCAGCGAGCGACGTGCCCAAGTAGGCCGAAGCCTGGGCACCGAACAAGAGCCCGGCCTGATTCTGAGAAACGGTGCTGCCACCAAAGAATACCCAGACCGCACCTTCGTCGGTGTTGCTGCCATCCTGAAATTCGGCGGCGACCGCGAAGTCCATGTAGCCATCACCATTGGCATCGCCAATTCCGGTGACCGCACTGCCGAAGCGAGCACCGGCCTGTACGGGCAGCAAGCTGACGAGTGGGCTGGTCGAGAAGCCTGTGGCATTGCCCGAGTAGAGGTATGCTGCGCCAGCGTCGGCGCTGGCACCGTTGTCAAACAGGGGCTGGCCGACCAGCAAATCGCCGAAGCCGTCACCGTTGACATCACCGACAAAGGCGATCGAACGGCCGTAGTCGCCGTTCAATTGAACTGAAGTGCTCAGTGTTTGATCGATGGAACTGGTGGCGATGGTCTTGGCGGTTTGGGCCGAAACGGCCCCGGCCAGCAGAAAACTGCCGGCAAACAGCCATTGCATTGGGAATCTGAGTGTCATATTGGCATTCGATGGTTGAGTCCGGGGGCGCAGTTCGCGCAAAATCAGTCTCATTCACACGTTTGACAGCGCCATCCCATGATCTTGTGGGATTCGCTTGGCGCTCCCATCAATATGGGAGGGCAATGACCGCTGGTGCCGCCGTTTAGGCCGCTCAGTGGTTTGGCGGTCATGCAGAGGCATGCACCAGGGGCAAACCGGAGTATCACCATGCAGACGCCATTCAACCTGATCTGGTTCCGTCGGGACCTTCGGGTCGCCGACAATCCCGCCTTGATGGCGGCGGTCGCCACGGGGCAGCCGGTGATCGCAGTATTCATTCACTCGCGGCAGGAGGGCGGTGACTTTGCCCTTGGGGCAGCATCGCGCTGGTGGCTCCACCATTCGCTGACAGCGCTGGCGCGAGATTTGGAGCGCTTGTCGATCCCGTTGCTGACCTTGCGCGGAGGCTCATTGCCAATGCTGCGGCGCGTGATCGCCGCGCTGCCCGTGGCTTCGGTGCATTGGAACCGTCGCTATGACCCAGCCCTGATCGAAGTCGATATGGCGGTCAAGGACGGTCTCCAGGCGGACGGCGTTGGCGCGCATTCGCACAAGGCCCATTTGTTGCTGGAGCCTTGGGAGATCGCCACCGGCGTCGGTACGCCGTATCGGGTCTTTACGCCGTTCTGGCGCAAGGCCACCGCCACGGTCCGGGCGGAGGCACCGTTGCCGGAGCCGCACGTTCAGGCGTGGTCAAATGATCTGAACCAGGTCCTCGATGGTGCGAAGGCGACTTTGCCGCTGAAAACACTGTCCGAACTGAACCTGCTGCCGAAACTGCCTTGGGCGGACGGGTTCTCAGCAATCTGGCACCCGGGCGAGCACGGCGCGCAGGAGCGACTAACGCAGTTCTTGAGCAGCGACGTGCAGTCATATCGGCAAGGTCGGGACTATCCGGCCGAGCGCATCACGTCCAGACTGTCGCCACACTTGGCGTTCGGTGAGATCTCGCCCCGACAGATTCTGGCGATGGTGCATGCTCATTGGAACTCCGGCATGGGGTTGCCGCCCGACGCCGACTTCTTTGTGCGCGAGCTGTTCTGGCGCGAGTTCTCGTATCACCTGCTGTTTCATTTCCCGAAAACACCGACCGAGAACCTCAGCGACGAGTTCGACCAATTCGCCTGGCGCGAACCGGACGCGACGTTGCTTCGGGCCTGGCACATGGGTCGTACCGGCCTGCCGATCATCGATGCCGGGATGCGCGAGCTTTGGACCACGGGCTACATGCACAATCGCGTGCGCATGCTGGTTGCCAGCGTGCTGACGAAGAACTTGCGCTATCACTGGCTGCATGGCGCCCGCTGGTTCTGGGACACGTTGGTCGATGCTGATCTGGCCAACAACACACAAGGTTGGCAGTGGAGCGCGGGCACCGGCGCCGATGCCGCCCCCTATTTCCGCATTTTCAACCCAGTGACCCAGGGTGAGCGCTTTGACCCGGAAGGGCGCTATGTGCGCCAGTTTGTGCCGGAGCTGGCGCGCGTTCCGAACAAATTCGTGCATCAGCCCTGGAGCCTGCCGGCAACTGAATTGGCCCGATTGGGCCTGGCTGGCACGCCCTACGCGCGGCCATTGATCGATCTGTCGGGCAGCCGCGCCGATGCGCTGGACGCCTACAAGCAACGCCACGATTGACCGGGTGCCCGGGCGCGGCTATTAATCGTTTTGGCAGGGTCGGAATCAGTCCATCCTGGACTTTCAGACCCGCTTCGCTACTGAACTTGTTCAGTGGCTTCCTTGGTTGGGCGCGACATCATTGCGTTCAGCCCGCTCGTGATCGATCGACAGGAGATGGGTAATGCCGGTAATGAACATGCTGCGGTCGGGGCGCGAACCCATGTCCAAGGTCGACACCGCTTGGTTGCGCATGGAAAAGCCGACCAACCTGATGATGATCACCGGCGTCATGATGTTCGAGACGCCGCTCGATGTCGATCGTTTCAAGCGTATGTTGAACGATCGCTTCCTGGCATTCCGACGGTTCCGCCAAAAGGCGGTGGACACCTCGAGCGGTGCCTACTGGGAAATTGACCACGATTTCGACCTGGACTGGCACGTGCGGATCACCGCGCTGCCGGGCACTGCGGGTCAGCCCGAATTGCAGCGTCTCGCGTCACAGTTGGCGTCGACACCGCTCGACTACTCCAAACCACGCTGGCAGTTCCATGTGGTCGAGCGATATGGCCAGGGCAGCGCACTGATTACGCGTATTCATCACTGCTACGCCGACGGCATTGCGCTGATCCAGGTGCTGCTGTCATTGACCGATGTGCAGCCGACCGACGAAGACAAGGCCGCGCTGGCCAAAGTGTGGTTCAAGGAAGACAAGGGCAACGTGGTGGAGCGCCTGCTGGCGCCCGCACGCAAAGGCTTGTCGCAGGCGTTGCATGTTGGCGAGAGGGCCGTTGAAAAGGGCAAAGAGCTGTTTGACGACCCGGAACAATTGGCCAAGCTCGCCCACGAGGGCAGCGAGATTGCCCGCGAACTGGCGATTGCAGTCAGCTTGCCGGACGACCCGCAGACCCGGTTCCGCGGCCAACTTGGCGTGAGCAAACGCTGTGCCTGGGCCGAGCCGATGCCGCTTTACGATGCCAAGCAATTGGGCAAAGCCATGCGCTGCACGGTCAACGACATCCTGTTGGCCTGCGCCGCGGGCGCGCTGCGCGGCTACTTGATCGAAAAAGGCGAGAATCCGGATGGATTGACGATTCGGGCAACCGTACCGGTCAATCTGCGGCCGCTTGAACATGCCAAGAAGCTTGGCAATCATTTCGGGCTCGTCTTCTTGAATCTGCCGATCGGTGAAGCGAATCCACTGCGTCGCCTCGAAATCGTCGCCGAAAATATGCGCGAGTTGAAACGCTCGCGTCAGGCCATCGTGGCGTTCGGACTGCTGGCGGCGCTCGGCATGGGCCCCTCCGTCCTGCAGGGGCCGGCGCTTGAAATGTTCTCACGCAAAGCAACAACGGTTGCCACCAATGTGCCTGGTCCGCAAATGCCGTTGTATTTTGCGGGCGCCAAGATCAGCGACCAGATGTTCTGGGTACCGCAGACGGGCTCGATCGGTATGGGCATCAGCATTCTGTCCTATAACGGCCGCGTGCACTTTGGGCTCATTACCGATGCCAAATTGGTGCCCGATCCGGAAAACATCATCCTTCGCTTCAGCGCCGAACTGGAAAAGTTGATTCTGATCGCCTGCATGGAAGACTGGAGCGATGCGGTGACGCCCGCCGACGCCGCTGCCACACTTGCGCACTACGCGGCACCAGCGCCAGCCGAAAATGCCGGGGCGAAGCCAGTGGGCAAGCGCGCGGCCAAGTCTGATAAACCGGCAGTCGAGACTTCCGCGCCAGCACCGTCCAAACGACGCGCCAAGACTGCGACCGCGCCCGCCACCAAAGCGTCGAAAACAGCCGGGAACAAAGTCAGCAAACGCGCCCGTCAGGCCCGGCAAAAAGCGCTGGCTTGAATCGGGCGAAGGCGATGTCGCGCTCGGTGTGGTACCGGCCACCTGAGCGCGTCGTATTCGCAATCGTTTGCAGCTTATGACATTTCCGGGGCTGCCCAAACGCCCGACCGTTCACTCTCGAAAGCCGTGCTAACTTCGGGAAATCCTGCGTGGTGGCAGGTGCGTCCAGAGGTGCCCTGAAAGTCCGACTGTTGACGCACGACAGCATGCCACGCCAGCTGGTTTCGCATGTCCTTTGAGGAGTCGTTCGTGAGTCGCGGTTTCAATTTCTCGTCGGGTCCGGCTGTACTGCCGGAAGAAGTTCTGAAAGAAGCGCAAGCCGAGCTTCTGGAATGGTCCAACGCACGCGCATCGGTGATGGAAGTGAGTCACCGCGGCAAGGCGTTCATCGCCATGGCCGAGGAGTCTGAGCGCGATCTGCGCGCGCTGATGAGCATTCCCGCCAACTACAAGGTGCTGTTTCTGCAAGGCGGCGCCACGCAGCACTTCGCCCAGATTCCGATGAACATCGGTTTCGGCGGCAGTGCGGACTACATCGTCACCGGCCAGTGGGGCCAAAAAGCAGTCAAGGAAGCCAAGCCCTACACGAACGCGCGCGTTGCCGCGACGGGCGAGGCCGATGGGTTTCTGAAGCTTCCGCCGCGCGACACGTGGCAGTTGGACTCGAACGCCGCATACGTGCATTACACGCCGAACGAAACCATCGGCGGCATCGCGATCCACGACATTCCGGATGTTGGCAATGTGCCACTCGTGGCCGACATGTCGTCGAACATTCTGGCCGACACGCTCGATGTATCGAAGTTCGGCATCATCTATGCCGGTGCGCAGAAGAACATCGGCCCCAGTGGCTTGGTTGTCATGATCATCCGCGACGATCTGCTCGGTCGTCCAACCGCGCCAATGGCGAACATCTTCAAATACAGCGCACAAGCGGCTGACGGCTCGATGCTGAACACGCCGGCCACGTTCTCATGGTACATGGCGGGTCGCGTGTTCAAGTGGGTCGCCCGGCACGGTGGTGTGGCCGCGATGGGCGAGCGCAATCGCGCAAAGGCTGAGCGACTGTATCGCTACATCGATGGCTCCGGCTTCTACTCGAATCCGATTGAAAAGAGCGCCCGCTCGTTGATGAACGTGCCATTCCGCTCGCCCAATGAAACGCTGGACGAGAAATTCGTCAAGGAATCCGAGGCGGCTGGTTTGCTCGCGCTGAAGGGGCACCGCTCCGTCGGCGGGATGCGCGCCAGCATTTACAACGCGATGCCGATCGAAGGCGTCGAAGCGTTGATCAGCTTCATGCAGGACTTCGCTGCCAAGAATGGCTGAGTCCAGACGTTCGCTGCAACATCGATTCAGAGCCGGCGTGCGACAACGCCGCCGGCACAACCAAAAGTGGGCACCATGTACAAAATCAAGACCTTGAACAACATCTCGGCTTCGGGCCTGTCGCGCCTGCCGAGCGAACGCTACGAAATCGTCGACGAACTGGAGCAGGCCGATGCCGTGCTCGTCCGTTCGGCCGACATGCACCCTATCGAGTTGCCAAAGTCCGTCATTGCTGTGGGTCGCGCGGGCGCTGGCACGAACAACATTCCGGTGGCCAAGCTGTCGAAGCAGGGCGTCGTGGTGTTTAACGCCCCTGGCGCCAATGCGAATGCGGTCAAGGAACTCGTGCTCGCCAGCATGCTGATCAGCGCCCGGAATCTGCACGATGCGTTGAGCTTTGTGTCGGGCCTGACTGCGGACCATATGGAAGAAACGATCGAAGCCCAGAAGAAACGCTTCGTTGGCAATGAGCTTTCTGGCCGCACACTCGGGGTCGTGGGCCTCGGCGCGATTGGTGTCCGCGTCGCGAATGCCGCGCGCGCGCTCGGTATGCGCGTCATCGGCTTTGATCCACATATGACGGTCGAGGGCGCCTGGGCGCTGTCGTCCGATGTGATCAAGGCAAGCGGGCTCAATGAACTGTTCGCGTCCAGCGATTTCATCAGCTTCCATGTGCCGTTGCTGGAAGGCACGCGCGGCTTGTTCAATACCGCGGCGTTGTCGGTCGTCAAGTCCGGCGTGACGCTGATGAACTTCTCGCGCGATGGCATCATCGATCCGGAAGCGCTGAAGCAAGGGCTGAACGATGGCCGCATCGGTCGCTATGTATCGGATTTCCCGAAGGCCGATCTGATCAAGCATCCGCGCGTGATTGCGCTGCCGCATCTCGGCGCGTCAACGCATGAGGCAGAAGAGAACTGTGCTGTGATGGTCGCCGATCAAGTCCGCGACTATCTGGAGAACGGCAACATTGCGAACTCGGTGAACTTCCCATCCACGCGCATGGCCCGCGGCGCGCGGTCGCGCATCTGTGTCGCCAACTTGAACAAACCAAACATGATCGGTCAGCTGACCCACGTGCTCGGCGTGCATGGCATCAACATCGCGCAGATGCACAACGCGTCGAAGGGCGAGAATGCATACAACTTGGTCGACGTTGATGATGAGGTGGGCATTGAACTGCTGACCGAGCTGCGCGGCATTGATGGGGTGTTGTCGGTTCGCTTGGTCTGAGCGTGACCTGAGTCACACTGCAGAAATCAGGCCAGTTCTTTGGTTTTATGAAGCATTGGCCTGCGCAGCAACGTTTCGCTGGTGCGGCGGGTTTGGAATGCAGTCGACACAACTGGGTCGCAAGTAGCCCTCTCCCCAGCCCTCTCCCACTTGCGTGGGAGAGGGTGCCTACTCCCTCCCCCGCGAGCGCGGGAGAGGGCTCGGGGAGAGGGCTACTTGCGATTAGAATGGCCATCACACGCAGATCGCTGATCTTGCAAGAATAATGGGTTATGGTGTGCTTGATGAGAAAGGCTTGCCCGCATGAGTGACAGCTTCAAACCAACCAACCTGGGTGAAGTGCGAGCGCGGATCGATGCGATCGATCGCGACATCCAGAAGCTGATCGCTGAGCGTGCGGAATTCGCGCGCTTGGTGGGTCAGGTCAAAGGGCCACTGAAGGCAGCGGTTGACTACTATCGCCCCGAGCGCGAGGCGCAGGTGCTGCGGATGGTCAAGGACCGCAATCAGGGCCCTTTGTCCAACGAAGAAATGATCCGCCTGTTTCGGGAGATCATGTCGGCGTGTCTGGCGCAACAAGAGCCGCTGAAGATTGCGTTCCTGGGGCCTGAGGGGACCTTCTCACAAACCGCGGTACACAAGCACTTCGGGCATTCCGTACATGGCTTGCCGGTGGCAACCATTGAGGAAGTGTTTCAAGAAGTCGAGGCCGAGCGCGCCGACTTCGGCGTGGTGCCGGTTGAGAATTCAACGGAAGGCTCGGTGCATTCGACGCTCGACATGTTCCATGATTCAAGCCTCAAGATTTGCGGCGAAGTGGAGTTGGCGATTCACCAGTTTCTCCTCAGCAAATCTGGCGAAATCGGCAAGATCGAGCGCGTGTTTTCGCATCCGCAGTCGCTGGGCCAAACCCGCAACTGGTTGCGCGCGAACTTGAGCAAGGTCGAGAAAGTGCCCGTGTCGAGCAACGCTGAAGCGGCCAGGCGCGCGCGGAATTCGGACGAGTCGGCGGCAATTGCCGGTGAGTCAGCGGCGCGCGTCTACGACCTGAAGATCGTTGCGGGTCCGATCGAAGACCGGCCCGACAATAACACCCGCTTCATTGTGCTGGGCCGCGATCTGTTTTCGCCGTCAGGTCAGGACAAGACGTCACTGCTCGTATCCGGACAGGACCAGCCTGGCCTGTTGTTTCATCTGCTCGAACCACTCGCGAAGCGCAATGTGTCGATGACTCGGATCGAATCGCGGCCAACGCGACGCGGCAAGTGGGAGTATGCGTTCTTCATCGATATCGAAGGTCACGTTGAAGACGAACCGGTCAAGGCGGCTTTGGCCGATCTTGGTCCTCTCAGCAGTTTTGTGAAAATTCTCGGCTCCTATCCAAAGGCGATCCTGAGCGAATGAACGACATCTTTCTGAATCGCGCGGCACGACCCATCCAGAAGCTCGTGGCCTACGACCCGGGTCACGATCTGCCGCGGCTGCGAGAGCGCTTTGGCGACATCATTGTCGAACTGGGCTCGAACGAGAACGGCTGGGGCACCTCTCCGAAGGCGGTCGAAGCCGTGGTCAAGGCCGCGCGCGACAGCTTCCGTTATCCCGATCCGCTGGGGCTTGGTCTCCGGGCGCGACTTGCGGACAAACATGATTGCTCGGAAGAGGAGATCGTGCTCGGCAATGGCTCGCATGAACTGCTGATGCAGCTTGCGCAAGTGTTTGCCGAACCGGGTGATGAGGTCATCTACTCGCGCTATGGCTTTGCCGTGTATCCGATTGGCACCCGTGCGGTCGGCGCGACCGGCATTGCCGTAGATCCGTTTCCACGGGATCACGCGATGCCGCTTGGCACCGACCTCAGCCAGATTCCGAAGGCAATCACCGAGCGCACCAAGATCATCTTCGTTGCGAACCCGAACAATCCGACCGGTACCCACTTCCGGATCGAAGACCTCAAAGCGTTGCTGCAGCAGGTGCCCAAACACATTCCGGTGGTCGTGGACGAGGCGTACACCGAGTTCGCGAATGCGGAAGGACTAGAGTCAGCGATCAGCCTGCGCCGCGAGTTTGCGAACCTCGTGGTGAGCCGGACCTTCTCGAAGGCCTATGGTCTCGCCGGGTTGCGCGTGGGTTATCTCGTCGCGCACCGGGAAGTCTGCGAACTAATCAATCGTCTGCGCGAGTCCTTCAACGTCAATTTGCTCGGTCTAGCCGCGGCAGAAGCGGCGTTGGATGACCACGAGCACCTCGCCCGCGTGCGCGAAGGCGTGCTCACGCAACGAGCGCGTATCGCCGAGGCTCTGACCCAGCTCGGTTTCTTCGTGTTCCCAAGTCAGACCAACTTCCTGCTGGTTGATTTTCACCGGCGCGCTCAGCCGATTGAAGATGCGCTGTTCGAGCGCGCCGTCATTGTCCGTCCGATGGTGCCCTACGGTTTGCCGAACTGCCTCCGAATCACGGTTGGCAATCCAGCCGAAACCGATCGTCTGATTGCGTCGCTGATCGAGGCCAAAGATGCGGCTTGATTGGTTGGCAGGTCGCGGGCAGCCCTTGCGCGGGCGCATTCGGGTGCCGGGTGACAAATCCGTGTCGCATCGCGCCATCATGCTCGGGAGTCTGGCCGAAGGCGTGACGCGCGTTCGCGGCTTCCTGGAAGGCGAGGACACGCGCGCGACCGCGCGCTGTTTCGCGCAGATGGGCGTGCGGATTGATGCACCGAGTGCCGGCGAGCGCATCGTTCATGGTGTGGGTCTGCATGGGCTGAAGGCATCGAGCGCACCGCTCGATTGCGGCAATGCCGGCACGGCAATGCGGTTGCTCGTTGGCCTGTTGTCAGCGCAACGATTCGAGAGCACGCTGATTGGCGATGAATCGCTGACGCGTCGCCCGATGGCACGCGTGATCGATCCGCTTTCCGAGATGGGCGCACAGATCGAATCGGCTGAAGGCAAACGGCCACCGTTGCGTGTGTTGCCGGTGTCGAAGTTGCATGGTCGCCGCTTCCGTCCGCCGGTAGCCAGCGCCCAGGTCAAGTCCGCATTGCTGTTGGCTGGTCTGTATGCGGAAGGTGAGACCTGGGTCAGCGAGGTGCATCCAACGCGCGACTACACGGAATCGATGCTGTCGGCGCTAGGTTTGGAGATTCTGCGTGATGGCGACTCTGTGGGTGTGCGCGGGGGTGGCCGCTTGGTCGCGCGAGACATCGATGTGCCAACTGATTTCTCGTCGGCGGCGTTCTTTCTCGTTGCGGCGAGCGTCATCGAGGGCTCTGATTTGATCATTGAAGACGTGGGGCTGAATCCTCGCCGCACCGGTCTCCTTGATACGTTGCTCGATATGGGGGCATCGATCGAACGCCTCAATGTGCGCCAAGTGGGTGCCGACGAATTGGCTGACTTGCATGTTCGCGCTGCGACATTGCATGGCATCGACGTGCCTCTGGCGCGTGTGCCCGACATGATCGACGAGTTCCCAGCCTTGTTTGTCGCGGCTGCTGCGGCCGAAGGCGCGACGGTGGTGCGCGGCGCGGCTGAGTTGCGCGTGAAAGAGAGCGACCGCATCGCGGTGATGGCGACGGCGCTTAAGGCCATGGGCGTTCACTTGGACGAGCGGCCTGATGGTGCGGTCATTCAGGGCGGGACGCGCTGGCAGGCGGCAAGCGTCGACAGTCACGGCGACCATCGTTGTGCGATGAGCTTGTCGATCGCTGCGCAGTTTGCCGACGAGGTCAGCACGATTCGCGATTGCCGCAACGTCGACACGTCGTTCCCTGGCTATCGAGATTTGGTGCTTGGGGCAGGCATGAACGTGCAGGCGGTTGAGGCTGGCTGATCCGGTTCGCCCGCAGTCTTGCTATTCGGAATCGCCGAACAGCGATCCAACGCGCTGGGGTAGTGTCGCGACGACTGGCTCGATCAATTCCGGCCGGTTGTTCTTGGGGCTGCCGATCGCCTTGGCAACCGGGTAATACACCGCGGTGCCAGATGGCGCCGGGCACAGCAGTGGATCCAGGGCCTGAGCCGGTGCTTCCAGCCAGAAACGCCAATCATTGAGCCCCAGCAGCACTGGCATGCGGTCGTGCAGTGGCGCGATTTCGTCGCTGGCTTGGCAAGTCAGAATCGTAAATGTCTCAATGGGCGGCGGCTCGGTCGCGCTTTCTGAGTCTCGACCAGTTGGGTCCCGCCATTGTTCCCAAAGGCCCGCCGCCACAAACAACGGGCCGCTTTTCGGAACCACGGCGAAGGGTTGCTTGGCTTTGGCCTCCCCAATCCACTCGAAGTAGCCACTCAACAGCACCAGGCAACGGCGTTTGCGATAGGCCTGCCGAAATGAGGGCTTCTCGGCGACCGACTCAGCACGGGCATTGATCGTCTGGCTCGCGATACGCGCATCCTTGGCCCAGCCTGGTATTAAACCCCATCGCAACAGATCGATCTGAAACTCACCATTTGCATCAAGTCGCACGACCGGCGCCAACTGAGTCGGCGCAATGTTGTAACTGGCTTGGTAGATGGGGTATTTGTGGCCCTTGATGTCGAAGTACGCAGCGAGTTGCTCGGGCAGGGTGTTGAGAAAGTAGCGGCCACACATGCTCAACGTCTCCGAAACACGCCATAGCAGAAGCGCTGCTCGCGGCCGGTAGGTGTCAGATGGATTTCACGGGCGGTATCGAGGAGTTCGAAGGCTTCGCGACCGAGCAGGTCCCACTGATCTTGCGCGTCACGACGACAAACCGGCAATCCACTGCAGCGCTCTGGGCCATCGGGTGCGAAGCCGGCGAGTACAACAATGCCGCCGGGTTTCAAGGTCTTGCGGACCTGCCGCGCATAGGCTGCCTGCGCTGCTGTGTCAGTCAGAAAATGTGAAACCGCGCGGTCGTGCCAGAAGTCGAAGTGAGTAGTTGGCAAGTCAATCTCGATGATCGACCCGACCAAGAAATGGACGTCGCGAGCGTGCGCGCCAAGCCGGTCGCGGGCGACATTCAGTGCGGTGCCTGAAAGGTCCATACAAGTGACAGTTCGAACGCCCGCAGCAATCAAATCATCGACCAGCGTCGATGCCCCGGCACCGACGTCGATAAGGTGATGTGCGGGCTGCAGACCATGCTTCGTCAAGAGCCGCAGCGACAGATCGAGGTGCGGGCGCGTCCAGCTGAGCGCGTCCAACGGCTTCTCGTAGACTTGCTGCCAGTGGTTTTCAGTGACATCGCTCATCAGGGGGTTCCGTTTCAACGACGCAGTGGCAGGGCGATCTGCCGCTCGACGCGAAGTGTGACAGGTTGAGACTGCGCCTCCTACAACGAGTGGTTTTGTAGGAGCGGCTTCGGCCGCGAACCAAGCTTGCCGCAAGATTGTTTCGGGCCTGAAGGCCCTCCTACAAAAAGGCGAACCGGGCTTGCCGCAAGGATGTTTCAGGCCTGATGGTTCTCCTACAACGCGTGGTTTTTGTGGGAGCGGCTTCAGCCGCGAACCAAGCTTGCCGCAAGATTGTTTCGGGCCTGAAGGCCCTCCCACAAAGGGCCAACAGACCTCGCCGCACGTCTATTTTGTGCATGCAGGCCATCCCACGAGTCGAGACGAGCCATCCGAGACAAATCCAGCAATGCAGGCCGCGGCATACAAATTGCCCATCGCCCACCACCCCGCGTTGACAGTTTCTGGCCGTTGCAAAGTGGTAAGGTTGCGATTCAAATCCGAATCAACGCCCGCAACTGGACCACCGTATGCACGATCTCCGCGTTTCCCTGATTCAAGCCGCAACCGTCTGGCACGACGCCGATGCCAATCGCGCGCTCTATGGCAAATTGATTCGCGGGCTCAAGGGCCAAACCGACTTGATCGTGCTCCCCGAGACCTTCACGAGTGGCTTCTCGAACGACGCGATCCACCGCGCCGAATCGATGCAGGGCGAGACTGTTGCTTGGCTCCGGCAAAAAGCCGCTGAAGTCGGTGCAGTGATCACAGGCAGCGTGGTGATGCGTGACGGCGAGTCGGTATTCAATCGCCTGCTATGGGCCAGCCCCGATGGCGATGTCCAGCATTACGACAAGCGCCACCTGTTTCGCATGGCGAAAGAGCACGAGCGCTACGCCGCGGGCAAGGAACGACTTATCGTCAGTCTGCATGGTTGGCGCATTTGTCCGCTGGTGTGTTACGACCTGCGCTTCCCCGTGTTCATGCGCAACGGTCGCGATGCCGATCAGGCCGGCGGCATGCACTACGATCTGCTGCTGTTCGTCGCGAACTGGCCCGCGCCGCGCCGACATCCATGGCGGACGTTGCTACGCGCTCGGGCGATCGAGAATCTCTGCTACGTGGTCGGCGTGAATCGCGTCGGTCGCGATGGCAATGAACTCGACTATGCTGGCGACAGTGCCGTGATCGACATGGTGGGCGAGGCCCTGGTGGATTGTGGTTCCGAGCCAATCGTGGTCACGCAGACGTTGTCTTGGTCCAAGTTGCAGGGCCACCGTGATCGCTTTCCGGCATGGATGGATGCGGACGCGTTCGAGTTGCGCGATTGCTGACGCTTCAAACGAGCGTTTGGCCGGCCAAGTGGGGTCGACCGAGTGACGCCCGGTCCAATCTGTCTCGCGTCTGGAATCGGAAATGCTAACCTTGCGCCTTCCATTTCCGGCGATCTCGTCATGCTCAAGATCGATACGCACGCTCACATTCTGCCGCGCGACTGGCCAAATTTGGCCGAAAAGTACGGGGACGACCGCTTTGCCGTGATTCATCACAGTGAAGGCCGGCACCGCATCTACAAGGACGGCAAGTTTTTTCGGGAAATTTGGCCGAATACGTGGGACCCGGAACTCCGGATCCAGGAATACGCCCGGTTTGGGGTGCAGGCGCAAGTCATTTCCACCGTGCCCGTGTTGTTTTCTTATTGGGCCAAGCCGAATCAGGCGCTCGACCTGCATGAGCACTTGAACAACCACAAGGCCGAGATTTGTCGCGTCTATCCGCGCCACTTCGCGGGCCTGGGCACGGTGCCGCTGCAGTCGCCGCGCCTCGCGATTCAGGAAATGGAACGCTGTGTGGAGCAACTCGGTTTGTCTGGCGTGCAGATCGGCTCACATGTCAACGACTGGAATCTGGATGCGGCCGAGCTGTTCGACTTTTTTGCGGCGGCTCAGGACTTGGATTGTGCGCTCCTGATTCACCCCTGGGACATGATGGGCACCGACACCATGCCGAAGTACTGGCTGCCGTGGCTCGTCGGCATGCCGGCAGAGCAATCGCGCGCCGCCTGCAGCCTGATTTTTGGCGGAGTGTTAGAGCGACTCCCCAAGCTTCGCGTGTGCTTCGCGCATGGCGGTGGCTCGTTTCCGTTTACGATTGGGCGCATCGAGCATGGATTCCGGATGCGCCCCGACTTGGTCGCGCTCGATAACCCGCGCAACCCGCGCGAATATCTGAAGCGCGTCTTTTTTGATTCTTGCGTGCATGATCCGCAAGCCCTGCGCTACTTGCTCGATGTCGTGGGCCAAGACCGCGTCATGTTGGGGACCGATTACCCGTTTCCGCTGGGCGAGCAGGAACCGGGTAGCGGCATCAATCATCTGAAGCTCGACCCGATTGGCGAGGCCCGGCTCTTTCACGGCTCCGCGCTCGAATGGCTGAAATTGCCACTGTCGCGCTTTCAGGCCAAGGAGGCCGCATGAACCCGATCTCCGAAGCCTACGCCTTGGCGCAGGATGCGAGCGATGAGTTGGCCTCGTTCCGTGATGAGTTCTTGATTCCGAAGCACGACGGTCGCGAGCAAGCGTATTTCTGCGGTAACTCACTGGGTCTGCAGCCGCGGGCGACTTGGGCCGCCATGCAGACCGAGCTCGAGGATTGGCGTGATCTGGGCGTGGAGGGGCATTTTCGCGGGCGCAATCCTTGGATGCCGTACCACAGTTTTGTTCGACAGCATCTGGCCGAACTCGTGGGTGCGAGTGAGTCTGAAGTCGTCGCGATGAACTCGCTGACAGTCAACCTGCACTTGTTGATGGTCAGCTTCTATCAGCCCACCAAACAACGCCCGGCGATTCTGATCGAGGCAGGCGCGTTTCCGTCGGACCGACATGCCGTCGCGTCGCAGATCGCGTTTCATGGCTTCGATCCGGTCAACGATCTGATCGAATTGCATCCCGATGGCGAGAACGGCACCATCTCGATGGCGGCGATCAAGCGCGTGCTGATTCAACAAGGGCATCGCATCGCGCTTGTTCTGTGGCCAGGCGTGCAATACCGCACCGGCCAGCGCTTTGACCTGAAGCAGATTGCCGACTTGGCGCATCGCGCGGGCGCCATGGTGGGGTTCGATTTGGCCCACGCGGTTGGCAATGTCCCCGTCGACTTGAGCCAGAGTGGTGCCGACTTTGCGGCCTGGTGCAGCTACAAATATCTGAACTCCGGGCCGGGCTCGATCGCAGGCGCATTTGTTCATGCGCGCCATGCCGAGGCCAAACTGCCGCGCTTTGCGGGCTGGTGGGGGCATGATCAGGCGACCCGTTTCAAGATGGGGCCCGATTTTGTGCCGACCCCAGGCGCAGAAGGCTGGCAACTGTCGAACCCACCGATATTTGCACTGGCGCCATTGAAGGCATCGCTCGATGTGTTTCATCGCGCAGGCTTGGCGCGACTGCGCGCAAAGTCGGTGCGACTGACCGCATACTTGGAGCAATTGGTGCAGCACCAACTCGGTGATCACATTGACATCGTCACGCCCGCAGACGCAGAGCAGCGCGGCTGCCAACTCAGTCTGCGTGTCAAGATGGGCCGCGATACCGGTCGCGCATTGTTCGAGTTCCTCGGTGCACAAGGCGTCGTGGGTGATTGGCGTGAGCCCGATGTGATCCGAATGTCACCAACGCCGCTCTACAACCGTTTCAGTGATTGCTGGCGCTTTGCCGAGACCGCGCGGCAGTTTTTTGCCGGGGCCTGATTGGGGCAGCGCGGGGCTATCGCGCTGGCGCGGTATCATCAAGAAACCGCACGCGCTCTGGTCCAAACTCGCCGCCATGGCTGATGGCCCGTTGTGTCCAGACAATCGCGTGCGCACACGCGTCGGGCAGATCGCGGCCCAACGCGAGTTGGGCGGCAATGGCTGACGACAAATGGCAGCCAGTGCCGTGAGTCTTCCCGACGGCTTGGCGCTGATGCGCAAATTCGTACGCATCACCTTCGGCGAGTAGCAACCGATCGACCAGGGATCGGCCCCGGCCATGCCCGCCCTTGACCAGGATGGCGGACAAGCCACGCTCCAATAGATGCTCAGCAGCGCGTTGCGCTTGCGCCGGGGAATTCGTCGGCAAACCACTCAGCGTCGCGAGTTCGGGCAGGTTAGGGGTCAGCAGCGCCAATGCCGGCAACAGTTGCAGCATCGTGATCGGCGTGCTGGCCGGCACCAGAGGCTGGCCACGGGACGCCACCAACACCGGATCCAGGACAACGGCGCCTAGTTTGCCGGCGTCGATGTAGCGCTTCAGGAGCCGCAATTGGGCGGCACCGCCACAGAGGCCGATCTTGCAGGCGTTTGGCCGCAATTCCTCCAGCAGACAATCGAGTTGCAATTTCAGCGTAGTGGCCGATTTAGGCACAACGGCGTCCACGCGGCTGGCGTTCTGAACGGTTTCTGCGGACACCACGCCGAGTCCATGGACACCCAGCGCTGCAAATGTCCGGACATCGGCGATCAAGCCCGCACCGCCACTCGGATCGAGACCCGAAATGGCCAAACACATTGGTTTGTTGTTTTTCTGAGACACTTTGGGAAGCTCCTATCCCCAGAATTTGGGGTACAGATCAAGCATTTGGCACATTTTGGGCAAAAAAATCGGATGAACGGCGGTTGACGTGCTGTTGTTTTTTTGACACCATGTCGCTCATTCGCAACAAGCCACACCGAGCCATTACCGTGTTGAAGTCTCGCACAACATTGAGCATCGCCATCGTCGCCGCTATCGGCGCCGGGCATGCGTGTGCGAATGATCTGGGTGAATGGCAGTCGTATGCGCGCGCAGCAGTCACGCCCAATTTCGATTGGGCAGAATCCGCGACACTCGTGCCAACGGTTCTCGATCGTGGTGCACAGACCACTCTCAAAGAGCGCTTCTCGATTCCGGTGCGCAACACCGAGCAAACGTTGAGCCTGAGCGTTGGTCGCAGTGCGCTGACCGATCTGCCGGTCGCTCATGATGCGGGCAATGATCGCTCCATGCTCAACCTGGGCCGCAATGCGCTGGTGCGCGATATCGTCGCGCCAACATTCAGCACCGATACGGGCGCCGGTACGTTTTCTGCGGGCGTGATCATTGCCGAACAGCGCTTTGCGTCGCTGGGCATGGGCGCCACGGTGGCGCAGCGTTCAGAAGATTTGACCGACCGTACATTGCCGATCGAAAAGGTCGCCGGTACGGGCGTGCGCGTGGGTTACAGCGTGCCGCTGAGCCAAGCTGTGGCCATGGATACGTTTGTGCAGTCGCGGATCAATATGGAAGCGCTGCATGCCTATCGCGGCGTGTTCTCCGATCCGGGCGACTTCGATGTGCCGTCACAGGCGGGTGTCACGGTTCGTTACCAGTTTGCGCCGAAGTGGCAGATGTCGGTGTCGGCTGATCGCATCCGCTATAGCGAGTTGACGGCGTTCTCCAGCACCGCGTTGCCAACGCGATTCCTGTCATTGCTCGGCGACTCTGGTTCACCTGAGTTTGTGTGGGAAGATCTGGACGTGTTCGGCGCTGAGCTGAGCTACGCGATCAACCCGCAGGCTGGCTTGGTTGCGCGCTACGGCACGCATCAGCAGCCGGAGCCTACTGAGTCCATTCTTCGCAACGCGCTTTCCGACGCCATCAGCAGCGGCTATGTCGCGCTGGGCTATGAGCAGAACACCCGCAATCTCGGCCGCTTTGCGCTGAATGCGACGTACGCCGACTCGCAGGCGTTCCTCGGCAATGTTTCCGCTACGAACAAAGACGCCACCGGCCCGCAGGTTGAGGTCGAGGCGACTTGGCGATTTGATTTTTGACACTTCTATCCAGGGCTTAGATTCAAGTGTGGGCTCGAGCGATCGAGCCCAATTTTTTTGTGTCGAATTTATAAGGCGCGCGGATTGGCTGGGTTGGTTTCACCAGTTCGGTCATCGCCAGCATATCAACTCAGATTCTTAGGCAACGATGCTAGAGGGAACAGTGAATGGCCAAGACCGTGATGGGTCGGCTGGTGATGCCTGAAGTCGACGCTGTGCTCGAATCGGCGTCACCCCCCATGCGCGCGCTGGCTGAGGCGCTGATGCAACAGGTCCTGCGTTTGCATCCCGAACCCTGCATCGTGGCTTGGCCCAAGCAACGCATCATCAGTTTTGGCTTTGGTCCAAAGAAGATGTCGGAGCATTATTGCTACATCGGCATTCAGTCCAAACACATCAATGCCGGTTTCTACTACGGCGCAACGTTGCCGGATCCCGAGTCGTTGCTGGAAGGCACCGGCAAGTATCTGCGCCATGTAAAAGTAGCTAGCGCTGCGACGTTGCAGCAGCCATCGATGACGACGCTGCTGACTGCAGCGATTGCCGAGCGTCGCGCCGTTCTGGAGTGAGTGGCCAGGTTGCGTGGCATTCAGAGGGAGCAGCTTAAGCCGGCCGCAATCCAACTAACAAACGCGATAGCCGCAACGCGACCATTGATCGCGCGCGGCATCTTGCGAGTGAGGACCCCATCACGATCGTGACCCTGTCTCGATAGGGCATTGCCAACTTAACGCTTCGGGCAGGTCACGACCTCACCAGCCGCGTTCGTGCACGTGCCCGAATGGCTCACGCCTTCGTTCGAATACGTCGTGTTGCCGTCATAGCTATTTCCGGTCTGCGCATTGGTCGCCTGCGTGTTGCGCGATCCGGCAAACGTGCCATCGGCATTGACCGCGGTGCTGCCTTGAGATTGCACATTGCCCTGACTGCCGCTCGCCGCAAAGCCGCCAGTGCGGGTGCCTGAGCCATCCGCATTCCGTTCAAATGCTCCGGCGCGGCCTGCGGTGCCGCCATTGGCCGTTTGCACCGCGCCGCCGCTGGCACCTACGGCATTGCCCTGACCGTCGGTGGCGACCGTACCACCACGGGCAAAGCGACCGCCGTTTGGTCCCGAACCCGCAGCGGCCGCGCCGGCAGTGGTACCGCCAGCGGCATTTGGCTTGGCACCCGCGGCGCGAGCCCGACCGCCAGCATCAGCATCCATGGTCAGCGACAGAAAAGCGATTGCAGCAACGCACAACAAAATCTTGCTCATAAGTGTTCCTGATGAATTGGGTGATGAAAGATGATTTGCGACGGACAAACAGGACGTTCCAAGACACTCGCAGCCTGACCCAGCGCATCGGGGGAGTTGTCACCGGGTCAGGTGCGAGCGCAGGAACGTGGTGGGGCAAATGGCCGACTTACGGCGCCTGATCAATCAGATCGCCGACGAAGGCATGCAGCCGCTTCGCGCGATCCAGGCGATTTGCGAGCATGCTCCGGACTTCCGCTTGCTGCTCCGGACTCAGGCTGTCGTAGAACGCCATCCGCTGATTGCGGAGTCCGCGGCCCTCGGCCAGCAATGCAAACAGCGCACGATCAGCATTGGCCGCGATCTGATGCAGATCAGCGTCTGGTGCACGAAGGTCCGATTGCGTCTGATCGATCAGCGTGCCGATTTCGGAATGCGCAGCGAGCCGAAAAGCGCGTTGATCAGCGAGCAATTGATCCAGCTGAGTACGTTGCGCGGCATCCAGATCCAGACGACTCAGCGCGGCTTCCTGCCGTTCCAGCCAGCGCGCGCCGAAGGATTGCTGCTGGGCCAGGCTGACCCCGGTCACGGCCAGCGCCAGCGCGGACAGGCCAACCAGGACAAGACTTCGGGTTTTCATGAGAACTCCGTTTCAAGGACCACCGGCTTGGTGGCAGGACCAGATTGCGTCCGAAACAACAACCAAGAATGTCGGCACTCGGCCAATTTGTAAGCAGTTATGAACAAGTCCCCGGTCGGCAACACTTGCTTGCAGCCCGCGACCGGGCCGGCTTGTCGAAACCCCGGTCTGCGGCGATAGTGCAGCCATGGACGAGACCCATTCCCTATTGCTGGTGGACGACGACGCGCGCCTGACCGACTTGGTCTCGCGCTATCTGAAAGAACATGGCTATCGCGTACGCGAGGTTGCCAATCTGGCCGGCATGCGACGCGCGCTATCCGAAAAACACTTCGATCTGATCCTGCTCGATGCCGGCCTGCCTGACGGCGATGGCATTCGCGCGTGTCAGCAGCTCCGCGGCGAAGGTATCGAGACGCCAATTGTGCTGTTGACTGCCAGAGGCGACGAGATCGACCGCGTGCTCGGACTCGAATTCGGCGCCGATGATTACCTGTCCAAACCCGTCAGCCCGCGCGAACTTCTGGCACGCATTCGTGCCCGCCTGCGCCGCGCGCAGCCCGTGGGTGCCGCGCCGAGACTCGCTGCCGAGCCGATTCGATTCGGTAATTTTCGCCTGGATCTGGAACAGCGCCTGTTGTTTCAGGGCGACGAGCAACTCCGCTTGACCAGCGGTGAGTTCGCCATTCTTGCCGCACTCGCCGAACATGCCGGCCGACCACTCACCCGCGATCACCTGATGAATCTGGCACGCGGCGAAGACTACAGTTCCGCCGATCGCTCCATCGATGTCATGGTCTCGAGGCTGCGCAAGCTGATCGAAGACGACTCCCGCAATCCGCGTTATCTGCAAACTGTTTGGGGTGTTGGCTATGTGCTGGTCTTGAGCGGAGAGAAACGATGAGCTTAAGAGTGCAAATCTGGTTGCTCTTGGCGGCCGTCGTGCTAATCGCGTTCTTGGTTGCCGGTGCCGTCATGGCGCGCCAAACGCTCGACGGCGGCAGTCGCCAGATCGCAGAGTGGATTGACTTTGCCGCGCGTCAAGCCGATGGCGATCGTGCCCTTGACTATCGGCAGCATCAAGACGGTCGAACGCCCTTGCTGGAGATGCGCAACCGACTGCCGCCAGATGAAACGACTCGAAGCCCTTTGGCGGTTGCGGTCCTTGATGATCTGCGCGACTGGCGAGGCCGCGATCACGTGCGCCTGGAAGGCGGCGACCGCCCCACCTTCTGGTTGCAAAGCCAGCGTGATCCTGAGCAATGGATTGGTGTGCCGATGCAAACGTTGCGCGGCAACATCGCGCGTGCGAGCTGGTGGATACTGATCGTATCAGCCGCGTTGATTTTGCTGATTGGAGGCTGGTTCTCCGACCGCCTGACGCGCTCACTCCAGGCACTCGCTGACGCTGCACCAAATCTGGTCCACGGCAGCATTGATGTCGCCAAACTGGGGCAGGGCTCCTACGAGGTCAAAGCACTCGCGCAAGCACTCAGCGCCGCTGCCGCTGCCGTGCACAAGCACTACCACGCCCGCGAATCCTGGCTCACCGGCTTCTCGCACGATCTGCGAACGCCGATCGCCCGCCTCAAGTTCGCCCTCGAACTCGAACCCACGCCATTGAAGAACCGCCAAGAGATCGACGCGAACCTCGATGAAATGGACCGCCTCCTCGCCGCGTTCCTCGACCTCCAACGCCACGGCCTCGACGAACCCATCACCCGCATCGACCTCGCCGCACTCTGCGACCGCCTCGCGATCCGCTTCCGTATGCTCGGACCAATCGCCTTCGACGCGCCGAGCACACCGATCGTCATCGAAGGCCGCGAACTCTGCTTAGAACGCGCGATCTCCAATCTCCTGAAAAATGCGTTTGATCACGGCAGCCAGCCCATTCAACTTGAACTGATGCATCAAGACGGCGAGCTTGCGATCATTGTTAGCAACACCGAAAAGTCTGCAGACGCGCCGAGCCACGGTTACGGTATGGGCTTGGCCGTGGCCAGAACGATGGCCAGCCTGCATGGTGGTCGGTTTTCATGGTTCAGAGAACAAGGTCGCGTGTTGGCAAGTTTGATCGTGCCCGCTGGGGGCAGGGACTAATCTTGCCTGTCGACAAGGCGGCTGCCGCACTGCCGCGTTCTGGGTCGCCGCGTCTTAGGTCAACCATGACTCGCTTCACTTTCCCTTGTCCAAGAAGTCGGCTATGACCACGGTGTTGACACACAAACGCTGGGAGTCGCTTCGTGTACAAAGTAGTCGCAGGAATCGTGTTTGGGCTCGCCGTTGCCGCGTTGCTGATTGGCTCAAATTCAGAGCCGACACGGACGCGGGACTTGTCGCCGCGCAAACTCGCCTACACCGATGCCGCGGCAGCGGTGGACTATTTCGTGCAGAAGCGGGCGCCGGTCGGACAGAAGGAAGTGCCATCGCATCGCTATCGGGAGGCGCTCGCGCAGCGGGACCGGATGGGCAAGACCCGGATCGATGGCGCTTCGGCGAAAGTAGGTACGCCGATTTGGCGTCAGGTCGGGCCGAATCTTGTTGGGGGCCGGACTCGGGCGATTTGGTTTGATACGGGCAACTCACGCACCATGTATGCGGGCGCTGCGAGTGGCGGGGTTTGGAAGAGCATCGATGCCGGCAACTCCTGGAATTTGCCGAGTGACGACATGGCGAATCTGGCGGTCACCAGTATTGTTCAGGAGCCGAACTCGGGTCGGCTCTACGTTGGGACGGGCGAGGGCTTTTACGTCAATCGGCCGGTGTCGCGCAGTCGTGGTGTGCGGGGTGATGGCATCTTTGCGTCCGACGATGGTGGGCAGAGTTGGTTGCAGCTCTCAGCCACGGCAGGCAAGTCGGATTTCGACTATGTGAATCGCTTGTTGCTGTTGCCGGACGGCCGTCTCTTGGCGGCCACTCGCACCGGTGTTTGGGCCAGTGACAATCGCGGCCAGAGTTTCACGCGCGTGCTGCAGGTGCCAATTGTTGAAGGCTGTAGCGATCTCGCCTACAGCGCCGCAACATCACGGGTTCTGGTGTCTTGCGGCATGCACAGTGCGGGCGGCGTGTGGATGTCGGGCAACCGGGGCGAGACCTGGACGAAAGTGTACGGCGACAATGGCGTGGGGCGCACGGGGCTTGCGGTGGCGCCGAGTAATACATCGGTGGTGTATGGCCTGTCGGCGGATCCGATTGACTACGGTGTGCGCCGGGTGGTCCGCTCCAGTGACGGCGGCGCCACCTGGACGACGCGCTACGAGCGTACGACCGCGGCGACGAATGGCAACTTGCTGCTCAGCAATTACTTCAACTTGAGCGAGGACTGCCGGACCTTGAACAGCATTGCCGGGGGCGGCTGGTATCACAATGCGATTGCCGTCCATCCTTTGAACGAAAACGTGATTTATACGGGCGGGGTGGATCTATACCGATCGGGCGATGGCGGCGGCAATTTCGCGCCGATTTCCCGATGGAGTCTGGATGAGAATGCACCCGCCTTTGCGCACGCCGACCAGCATGTGATCGCATTCGAGCCCGGTTACGATGAGGTCGATAAGACCACGTTGTTTGTCGGCAACGATGGCGGAATCCAATCGACCGACAACGCCATGGGCTTCGGCGGGACCAGTGTCTGTACGGAGGCGGGTATCGAGGTGGTTTGGCAGAATCGCAACAACGGTTACTACGTCATGCAGTTCTATCACGGGAGCGTCGCCGAAGACCTCTCGGTGATTGCCGGCGGAATGCAGGACAATGGCACGATGGCGGGGCCGAGTGACGATTCGCAGCGGTGGCGCGATATCTACGGTGGCGATGGCGCGTACACGCTGGTAGATCCGCGCACGCCCAGTGTCCTCTATTACGCATCGCAATGGGCGAACTTGCAGCGCAGTCAAGATGGTGGTCAGACCAGTGTTGGTATAGCCAATGGCATTGGTGCCAACAGCGCTGACTATCAGTTCATCACCCCAATGGCGATCGACCGGGTAAACCCTAATACCCTCTACACCGGCGGACGCGTGGTGTATCGGAGTCTCAATCGAGGCAACAACTGGCAGGCAATTTCGACGACCAGCCTGGACCCGAGCCGGGGTCAGGTGTCGGCAATCGAAGTATCCGAGTTCAACAACCTGCGCGTGGCGGTTGGTTTCGATTCGGGTGCGGTTGCGATCACAGACAATGCCAATGCGAATACGCCGACCTGGCGCGTCGTGCGGCCCCGCACGGGATTCGTGGCTTCGATCACCATCGATCCGGCGAATCAGAATCGGATTTTTGTCGTGTACTCCAATTTTGGTGGCGACAAGGTGTTTCGATCGACCGATGGGGGGCAGACCTTCGTTGCAATCGATGGGACGGATCCGTCCACCAAGCTGCCTGATGTTCCGGCGCACAGTCTGTTGGTCGATCCGCGCGATGGGTCACGCTATTTGCTTGGTACGGATATTGGTCTGTTCGTCGGGCTCAACAACGGTGCGACTTGGCAAGCCGATGCTTCGGGGCTTGGCAATGTGCTGATCGAACGTCTGCAGGCGGTGTCGGCGCCGACGGGGCATGAACTGTTTGCGTTTACCTATGGCCGCGGGATTTTCCGGACGAGCTTGAGTGCCTTACCGTTGCCGAAGGTCAACCCGGGTTGGAGTGGGTTGTGGGTGGAGCAGGGCGTGGACGGGCAGGGCATGCAACTGCTGGCCTTACCTGAGACGGATCAGATGTTGATGTCCTGGTACACGTTCTTGCCGGACGGCGCCCGTGCGACGCGGACCAAGAATCTGTGGCTCCTTGGTCTTGGGGCGGTCAGCAATGGTGTGGTCACGTTCAATGTGTCGGCCGCTGCTGACGGCGTGTTCGATGCTGGCGATCCAAGCGCGCAAGTTCCGGTTGGAACGGTGACGTTGACGATGAATAGTTGTGCGTCGGCGCAGGCCAGCTATTCGTTGACGATTGATGGTGCGGCGGCGGTCGGGCAGATTCCGCTGACGCGGCTGAGCCCGGATACGGTCTGCGACTTGTTCCGGACCAGTGGCGAGGGTGCCTTCAGCATTCTGCCGAGACCGGCAACGCCCGACTTATTCCAGTATGGCCACACCGGTGCGTGGCATGACGCGAGCAAGCCCGGGCAGGGGCTGATTCTGGAAACGATGCCGAATCAGAATCAGATGATTGCGACGTGGTTCACCTATGATTTTGCCGACGTGTTGGGCAATGGCCGGCAATCGCCGATGTGGTTGGCAGCGATCGGGCCGATTTCCGGCAATACGGCAACGTTGAATGTGATTTTGACTACCGGCGGCCGGATTGATCAGGCGGGCGGCATTACGAATACGCCGGTTGGCACGCTGCGATTGACGAGCGCCTCTTGTACCGCGATGCAAGCGGAATACGAACTCGATGTCGCCGGTCAGCGCCGGACCGGCGTGATTCCATTGTCGCGCATCACGGCGGGCACGTTGTGTCGATGATGGGGCGGCTGGCCGCAAGATTGGTTCGGGCCTAAAGGCCCTCCCACAAAAGGCGAATTTGTGGGAGCGGCTTCAGCCGCGAATAGGGCTTGCGGCAAGATTGGTTCGGGCCTGAAGGCCCTCCCACAAAAGGCGAGTTTGTGGGAGCGGCTTCAGCCGTGAATAGGGCTTGCGGCAAGATTGGTTCGGGCCTGAAGGCCCTCCTACAAAAAGCGAATTTGTGGGAGCGGCTTCAGCCGCGAATAGGGCTTGCGGCAAGTTTGATTGGGGCCTGAAGGCCCTCCTACAAAAAGGCGAGTTTGTGGGAGCGGCTTCAGCCGCGAATAGGGCTTGCGGCAAGTTTGATTGGGGCCTGAAGGCCCTCCTACAAAAAGGCGAGTTTGTGGGAGCGGCTTCAGCCGCGAATAGGGCCTGCGGCAAGATTGGTTCGGGCCTGAAGGCCCTCCCACAAAGCGCCGGCCAGTCCGCTGCCTCACTGCCCCACCCGGCTCACCAGTTCGTCGCGACGGCATAAACCAGCGCCAAAGCCGCCATCGCCATCAGAATCAGATACGCGGGCAAGACAAAACGGAGCCACGCCTCAAAGCGCACACCCGCGCCTGCCAAGACCGCCATCATCGCGCCGTTGGTCGGGGTGATCAGTTCGGCCAGACCACCGCCGCTCTGGAACGCCAACACGGCCACTTGTCTGCTAAAGCCGATGACATCGGCAACGGGTGCCATGACCGGCATCGTCAACACGGCCTGGCCGCTGACGCTTGGCACGGGGAAATGGATCAAGGTTTGCGCGCCCATCATGCCCAGCGCCGCCAATACCGGTGGTTGATTCTGCAACGGGGATGACAGCCCGTAGACGATCGTGTCGATCACATGCCCCTGCTCCAGCACGACAAAAATGGCTCGGGCAAATCCGATCAGCAGACCGGCGACCGCCATCTCGCGGAATCCTTCGCCGAACGCTTCGGCCGTGCCACTGATGCCGAGCCCGCCCACGATGCCGGCAAACAGTCCGACCACCAGAAAGATCGCGGACAGTTCGTCGAAGCCGTAACTCCAGTAAATGAGACCAAAGACAAACAGCCCGAAGCCAGCCACGACTGATCCCAGAATCAATCCGGTTCGCGTGGCCGACAGGCCCGGTTTGCTGTCGGCTGCGGTGCGAATCCCGGCTTCGACCGGCGGCTCGATCTGGTGGCGGCGCGCATGCCTCAGCGTCCACGCGATCCAAAAGCCCACGGCCAGCACGAGCAGCACCAGTCGCAAGCCGACGTTCGTGAACGGCGCCAATTCCGCACTCTTTTGCGCCAGCATGACCTGAAATGGATTGATCGGACTCATCGCCGCGCCCACCGCCGCCGCGCCAGCACTCATGGCCACCGCGGTGATTCGATCGAACCCCAATTGCGTTGCCAACAGTACGAGAATCGGTGCCAGAGCAATGATCTCTTCCTGCATGTTTTCGAGCACACCGCCGGCTGCGAAAAACAAACAGCAAGCGGGAATCGCGAGTGCGCGGCGCCGATTCAGCACGCGCGCGAGCGCCAGCAAGGCCAGGCGCAGCGCGCCCGTCCGGTCGATCACCACGAACGCACCGCCAACCAGAAACACCGTAGCAATGACTTGCCCAGCGGCCACCATGCCCTTGGGAACCGCGACCAGCGTTTGCATGACCGACACCGGCGCTTCTGGCACCGCATGATACGAACCGGGGACTACCAACTCGGCGCCGGTTTCGGGGTCGGCGCGACGCTCAAACTGCCCGGCCGGCAGCCAATGGGTTGCCAGCGCCGCGAGCACCACGCAGGCCAGCAAGAGGATCAACGGGTGCGGCAGGCGGATCGACATGGGGGCTCCGTGCAATTTGGGTCCAGGCAGCGCCCAGGGCGGCCCGAGCGTCGCCGCGCCGCAGGCGGTTTGTCAATGTGCGCAAGGATTGTTTGAATGATTGGGATTCGAATCCGGCGCGCTTGCCGCGACGGTCTCGGCCGCAGTGTGCGTTGGCCGCTGTTGGTTTCGCTCAGCAATCGCACCCGTGCGGGGATTGCCGCGTAGCACAATTGACTGCGACATGCATTGACGGTGGTGCTTGACCAAACCCCCGCTCGCTGACAGATTCGGACCAAAGCCAGTCAATGGGGACTGGTCGCCAATCTGAACCGGGAGGGACGTTTGCTATGCCGAAGTACAGTACGCAGCAGATCCGCAACATTGCCTTGACGGGGCACTCCGGTGCCGGGAAAACCACCCTGTTCGAGGCCTTATTGGCGGCCGGTGGCACCATTCAGACCATGGGTTCGGTCGAGCGCGGTTCGACCGTCTCGGATTCCGACCCGATGGAAAAAGATCGTCAGCATTCGCTGAACAGCGCCATTGCATCGATTGATCATGGGGGCATTCACGTCAACCTGATCGACACCCCAGGCTATCCGGATTTTCGGGGGCCAACACTGTCGGCACTCGCGGCGGTCGAGACGTGCGCCATCGTCGTCAATGCGGTCAATGGCGTCGAACACAGTTCGGCGCGCATGATGGAGTACGCGAAGGCGCGGCGTCTGTGTCGCCTCTTGATCGTCAACAAGATCGATCACGCCGAGGCTGATCTGGAGATGCTGGTCGAGCAGTTGCGCGAAGCGTTCGGTTCGGAGTGTCTGCCCATCAACCTGCCGGCGAAGCAGGGCAATGCGGTGGTCGACTGCTTCTTCAAGCCAGATGGCGAGGCCGACTTTTCGTCGGTCAAAGAGGCGCATCAACGAATCATCGATCAAGTCGTTGAAATTAATGAATCGGTGATGGGGCATTACCTGGAAGAAGGCGAGGAAGGCCTCAGTGGCGAGGAACTGCATGATGCGTTCGAGCAGTGTCTTCGCGAAGGGCATCTGGTTCCGATTTGTTTTGTGTCGGCCCGGACTGGGGCTGGTGTCACGGAGCTCTTGGACTTGTTCGAGAAGTTGATGCCATCGCCGTTGGAGGGCAACCCGCCGTTGTTCAGTAAAGGCGAGGCGAGTAGTGCCGAATCGTTCCAGGCGGAGCCGGATCCGAAGAAGCATGTGGTTGCCGATGTGTTCAAGATCATCAACGATCCTTTCGTGGGCAAGCTCGGGGTGTTCCGGATCTATCAAGGTACGGTCAAGCGCGATACCCAGTTGTTTGTCGACGATGGCAAAAAGCCGTTCAAAGTCGGGCATTTATTCAAGCTCCGTGGCAAGGATCACCAGGAAATTGACGACGCGATTCCGGGTGACATCGCGGCGGTGGCCAAGGTGGAGGAAATCCACTTCGATGCAATCCTGCACGATTCCCATGACGAGGATCACATCCGCCTGAAGCCGATCGATTTCCCGCAGCCGATGTTTGGTCTGGCCATCGAGCCGGCAACGCGCGGTCAGGAGCAGAAGCTTGGCTCGGCGTTGCACAAGCTGGAGGAGGAAGATCCTTGCTTTCGGGTTGAGCACAACAAAGAGCTCAACGAGACCGTCATTCGCGGCCTCGGCGAGTTGCACTTGCGAGTCATGTTGGAGCGACTGAAAGAGCGCTATCAGGTGGAAGTCAAATCGCGGCCGCCCAAGATTGCCTATCGCGAAACCGTGTCGTCCAACGCCGACGGGCATCACCGGCACAAGAAGCAGACAGGTGGTGCGGGTCAATTTGGTGAGGTGTTTCTGCGCATTGAACCACTGCCGCGTGGCGGGGGTTTTGAGTTCGTTGACGAAGTCGTCGGCGGTTCGATTCCGGGGCAGTTCCTGCCCGCCATCGAGAAGGGCGTTCGGATGGTGTTGGATCACGGCGCGATTGCCGGCTATTTGCTTCAGGACGTGCGCGTGATTGTCTACGATGGCAAGCACCATCCGGTCGATTCGAAGGAAGTGGCATTTGTCTCGGCAGGCAAGAAGGCGTTTCTCGACGCCATCACCAAAGCTCGTCCGATCATTCTGGAGCCAATCGTCAACCTCGATGTGGTGGTGCCTGAAACGGCGATGGGCGATGTCACCGGTGGTCTCGCGACCAAGCGCGCGCGCATCAATGGGACCGATTCGCAGCGGGGTGGCGAAATCATCGTCAAGGCGCAGGTGCCGTTGGCCGAGATTGCTGACTATTCCAATGAGTTGAAAGCCGTCAGTGGTGGCATGGGGCGTTATTCGATCGAGTTCAGCCACTACGAGGCGGTGCCACCGCTTGTCCAGAAGCAGCTATCGGAAGCCTTCAAGCCGAAAGCTGACGAGGATTGATTCGGCGCGGTGTGCGTCTGGCATAGCACTGGCGATCGCAGCTGCTGCGGTCGCCATTTTTTTTGCCAGAACGAACTGTTCTGGCCCGAAACATGCCGAGTTTGTGCGCGTCGCGGCGATCCATGAATTGGGCATGAATTGAAATCACCATGCCGATGACTTTGAGCCTAGTGACATTTGGGGTGCGCTGGACTAAACCAGTTCCATGATTCGACGCATCGTTGAAGAGACGCCGAAGCTGGTCTGAATGGTCTGAATGGTCTGAATGGTCGGGATGCCTGGCGCATTCCGAATCCACCCCGACCGAGTTCGGTTCAACTCTTCGCGCAATGAGATCAATCTTGCCGGGGCTAGGCGCGAAACGCGCCCTGTCCCACGTTTCGGTTGCAACGAAGGCGACTGCCCCTAACTACTTGTGGAGATCCGATTAACCATGTTGCTGTCGAACCTCCAACGTGCTGCGTCTTTGGCTGATCAGCGCCTGCAGATTGGAGCGTTTGAAGTGGATTTGGCGGCGCGTGAGGTCATCGACCCGAGCAACGGGCAAGTGCATCGCATTACCGACAAGGCGCGTGCGGTGTTGGCCGAGCTGATTCTTGCCCAAGGCCAGGTGGTCAAGCGCGAGTGGTTGATGGACCGAGTGTGGGCGGGCACGCTGCCAACGGGCGATGTCCTCACCCAGGCCATCACGACGTTGCGCAAGGCGTTTCGCGACGATGCCGAAAACCCGCGCTATATCGAGACCATCGCCAAGATGGGCTATCGATTGTTGGCTGAGGTCACCATCCTGGATAAGCCGAGTCGGCCGTTGCCGAGCTTGAGCGTCGTGACGCCGTCAGCCGTTTCCGGGACCGCGCCTGTTGGCGACTCGCAAGCCCGCATGCAACCCGATCATGCCGCATCGATTGCGGCCACGCCGGAATCCAGTTGGCTGGCGCGTTATCGCGTGCCGGTGGCTTGGGCGGCTGCGTGGCTTGTTCTGGGGCTTGCTATGGCCGCCGCGTTTTGGGCAGCCGACAGCGACCGGGACGCGCCAGTGGCAGCTGGTAACGCTGGGAATGATGGTTGGGTCGAGAACGCGGTGATCATTGCATCCGCACCCGCGCACGAGTACATGCCAAGGCTCAGTCCGGACGGCACGCGTGTGGTCTACTCGAGTCTCGCGCCAGATGCTCACCACGCAAGGTTGATCTTGCAGCCCGCAAACGTCGGTGGCGGCCGGATCGTACTCACCGACTCCAACGACGCGTTGTCTGACAACGCACCGATTTGGACCACAGATGGGCAGAACATCGCGTTCATTCGACGGGGTGACGGCCCTGGTTGCACGTTGATGATGGTGTCGGCATTGGGTGGCGTGCCGCGCGCGCTTGGTGATTGCAGCCAGGCATCGTTGCCATTTTTTGATTTGTCGCCCGACAATCGGCAGCTCGTTATGTCGATTCGATCGACGCAGGGGCGCGAGTTCAGCAGCCTGCACGTGCTGGATCTGGCCACCGGACGTTGGTCACCGATCGAGTACCCCGTGCAGGAAGGGGATCTCGATTTCGAGCCGCGCTTTTCCCCGGATGGCCAATGGCTGGCGTTTCGACGGGGTCTGAGCGCAGGAGACATCTGGGTCGTGCCGGCCAAGGGCGGCACCCCGAGACGCCTGACTCGGCTGTCTACTGATATTCGCGGTCTGGACTTCACACCCGATGGATTGGGGATCGTGTTCTCGGCAATCTATCCGGAGGGGCTTGGTTTGTTCCGGGTCGATATCGCCACTGGCGATTTGGGCTTGACGCGCTTGGAAGAAGCCGTGTTCCCGGACATCTCAGCGGCCGGCAACATGGTTTATGAGCGCTCCGACGATCGAACCCAAATGCTGGCATTGTCCGACGCCCCGGGCGCCGCGCCGGAGCCGTTGCCGTTTGCGTCGAATGCGGGCGATTTGCTCCTGTCTTATTCACCCGACGGCAAATCAGCCGCCTTCTACTCGGATCGATCCGGCGCGTTTTTGGTCTGGCTGGTGCAGCTTGCCAGTCCGGAAAGTGCCGAGCCCGTGCCCACGGTCATGCCGATGGCGCGATTCGCGCCGTTCTGGTCGGCAGACGGTCAGCGTATCCTGATCAACGGCAGCGGGCAGGAAGGGTTTGGGTTGTACGAAATCGATGTTGCCCGCCGCCGTGCCACCAAATTGCCGCTGCCGACCCATGAGTACCGGTTTGGTCAATACGTGGGCGACCAACTGCTGATCGGGTGGGTGGGCGAGCGTGAAGGCGAACTCGGACTGTTTGTTCGTGAGGGCGACGGGCTGCGCGAGATCGCGCATCGCGCAGATGTGGCCGCAGCATGGTACGACAGCCTCCGCAAACGCATCGTATTCACCAAGGTCGGGCGTTTTGGACTGTATGCCACTGACTTGAAATTCACGACGGAATCGATGCTTCTGGACGCATTGCCCATGCCGAAGTATTACCGGCGCTGGCTGATCACCCAGCACGATGAGTTCGTGGCGATGGACGCCGATTCGCGCGGTGCTTACTTGTATCGCGGGCCCATGTCGGACTTGTCGATCGAGCGCATGTTGGTCACGCCGCTCAGCTATCCCGATGCTTCGGGAATCGCCGAGGCGCCCGACGGCAGACTGGTCTATTCGGTCTCCGATGGCCGCGGCAGTGATGTGGGGCTGCTTGAAAAGCTCCCTGTCTTCAAGCCCTATCACATTCCTTGAGACTCAAAGCTAGGGCCTGACGCGGCGGCAGCGACGTTGCCCCGGCTAGAACATTGCGGCTGATGAAACTTTCGGGCTAGGCTAGGGGCCTGTGCGGCAAAAAGCGCCTGTGCTCCCCAAAAAATCAATTACTTGCGTGACGGCGGAGCGGTCACGGAAGTGATTCCGAAGCCAAAATCGTGTCCGGACATGCGTCGGACTCGAAACGGCGGTCGGTGGACAGGATGTGCGACGACTTTCATGCCGGATTTATCGCTTATTTTGATCGGCCCGAGCGGGCCCGGATGCCATGCAAGAACAATACGATGCCAAGTCGGTCGAACAGGCCGCGCAACAATTCTGGTCCACCCATCGTGCCTTTGAAGTGCGCGAGGATTTGAGCAAGCCGAAGTACTTCTGCTTGTCGATGTTGCCGTATCCGTCTGGTGCGTTGCACATGGGACATGTGCGCAACTACACGATCGGCGACGTGATGAGCCGGCACAAGCGCATGTTGGGGTTCAACGTGCTGCAGCCGATGGGTTGGGATGCGTTTGGATTGCCGGCCGAGAACGCGGCGATCAAGAACAAGACTGCGCCCGCCAAGTGGACCTACGCGAATATCGGCCACATGCGCGAGCAGCTCAAGGCCATGGGCTACGCGATTGACTGGACACGCGAATTCGCGACCTGTTCGCCGGACTATTATCGCTGGGAGCAACTGTTCTTCACGCGGCTCTACAAGAAGGGCCTCGTGTATCGAAAGAACGCGATGGTCAATTGGGACCCGGTTGATCAGACGGTGTTGGCCAACGAGCAGGTCGTCGATGGCCGCGGCTGGCGTTCTGGCGCAATCGTCGAGCGGCGCGAGATTCCGCAATGGTTCTTCAAGATCACGGCGTATGCCGACGAGTTGTTGAACGAACTGGACAACCTGCCGGGCTGGCCAGATGCGGTCAAGATCATGCAGAAAAACTGGATCGGACGTTCCGAGGGTCTGAACATCCGGTTTGCCATTGATGGCAGCGCCGACTCGCTGACGGTGTACACGACGCGCCCCGACACGTTGATGGGCGTGACCTTTGTGTCCATTGCCGCCGAGCACCCGCTCGCCCTGAAGGCTGCTGAGTCGAACGCCGACTTGGCCACCTTCCTGGCCGAGTGCAAGACCGCCGCCGTCAATGAGGCGGCCATGGAAACCATGGAAAAGCGCGGCATGGCCACGGGCTTGTTTGCCGTGCACCCGGTCACTGGCGCCAAGGTGCCTGTGTGGGTCGCCAACTTCGTGCTGTTCGGTTACGGCACGGGGGCGGTGATGGCCGTGCCGGGGCACGACGAGCGCGATCATGAGTTCGCACGCAAGTATGGCCTGCCGATCGTGCAAGTGATCCGCCCGAACGACGGGGCCGAGATCGACGTGCAGGCAGCGGCGCACACCGACCACGGCTTGCTGATCAATTCCGGTGCCTACGATGGCATGACTTACAGCCAGGCGTTCAATGCGCTTGCCGAACGGTTTGAGAAAGCCGGTTGCGGCTCGCGCCAGGTCAACTTCCGTCTGCGTGATTGGGGCGTGTCGCGGCAACGCTATTGGGGCTGCCCGATCCCGATCATCTACTGCCCGAAGTGCGATGCGGTGCCGGTGCCGGAAGATCAGCTGCCGGTCGTGCTGCCAGAAGATGTGGCGTTCAGCGGCGTGCAGTCGCCGATCAAGGCCGATCCGGAATGGCGGAAGTGCGTGTGCCCGATTTGCGGCGGCCCTGCCGAACGCGAAACCGACACATTCGACACGTTCATGGAGTCGAGTTGGTACTACGCACGTTACACGTCGCCCGGCGCAACCGACTTGGTCGATGAGCGCGCGAACTACTGGCTTCCGGTCGATCAGTACATTGGTGGGATCGAGCACGCGATCTTGCATCTCTTGTACTTCCGCTTCTTCCACAAGCTGATGCGTGACACCGGTCTCGTGCACACGAACGAGCCGGCAACGAATCTGTTGTGCCAGGGCATGGTGGTGGCCGAAACCTTCTACCGCGACGCCGAGAATGGCGGCAAGGACTGGTTTAATCCGGCCGATGTCGATGTGGAAACCGATGAGCGTGGCAAAGTCATTGGCGCCAAGCTGAAGTCGGACGGTCGCCCGGTGGGCATTGGCCCGACCGAGAAGATGTCGAAATCGAAAAACAACGGCGTGGATCCGGCGGTGATGGTCAATCAGTTTGGTGCTGATACCGTGCGCCTGTTCTCGATGTTTGCCGCGCCGCCGGAGTTGTCGCTGGATTGGAACGAGCAGGGCGTCGAGGGTATGAGTCGCTTCCTGCGCCGTTTGTGGCGAGAAGTGCGCGACCATGTGCAAGCCGGTCCGGTTGCGGCGCTGAATGCGACCGCGTTGACGGCGGACCAGAAAACGCTGCGGCGCAAAGTGCACGAGACCATTCAGAAAGTGGCTGACGATGTGGGTCGCCGCCATACTTACAACACTGCCATTGCGGCCGTGATGGAGCTGATGAACGCAATCGGCAAATTTGGCGATCGCAGCCCCGATGCGCGCGCCGTTCTGCAAGAAGCCTGGTCGTCGGTCGTGCTGCTGCTGAATCCGATCACACCGCACATCTGCCACAGTCTGTGGCAAGCGCTTGGTCACGCCGAAACGTTGCTGGAAGACTTGCCGTATCCGAAACCGGATCCGGTGGCGCTGATCAAGGACACGTTGCAATTGGCGGTGCAGGTCAATGGCAAGCTGCGCGCAACCATTGAGGTTCCGGCGTCGGCGACCCAGCCTGAGATCGAGCAGACGGCGCTGGCTGAAGAGCAAGTACAGCGCTTTATCAATGGCGCGGCGATCAAGAAGATCATTATCGTGCCGGGTCGAATCGTCAACATCGTGGTGGCTGCATGAAACTGCTCATTCGGTTTGTTCTGTTGTTGGCGGCATTGACGCTGGCGGGATGCGGGTTTCATCTGCGCGAAGCCAAGCCCTTGAGCCCCACGCTGAGTCGGGTCCAGATCGAGGCCTCGGATCCGTTCTCGACGGTGCCGCTGGCGTTGGCACGCGCACTTCGCGAGCGCGGTGCGGCGGTCGGGCCGGGCGCAGGCGCGTCGGTACTGAAGATCACGCGCGATGAAGCCGTCACCGAACCGCTGACGATTGGCGGCCAGGCGCGCGTGCAGGAATACCGAGTGATCCTGCGTATCACATTCGAACTGCGTGATGCCGACGGCAAGGTCTTGCTGGACAGCACAACCATTGAACGTCAGCGCGATTACCGTTTCGATGAGACCCAGGCGCTTGGCGCCAGTTCGGAAGACGAGCGTGTGCGTGACGAACTCCGGCGCGAGCAGATCTACGCGTTGCTGCGGGCGCTCGAAGCGGTTCGCTGATGTCCTGGAACCTGGCTCAGCTGGATCGCCATCTGCGCGAGGCCAAGGCGCTGGCGACGGCTTACCTGATTGCCGGCGAGGAACATTTGCTGGTGCTGGAAGCGGCTGACCGCGTGCGCGCACGGGCCAAGGCGTTGGGATTCAGCGAGCGTCAGGTGCTGGACGCAGAGTCCGGCTTTGATTGGGATGAGTTGGCGCGTGCAGGCGCCAGTCTGTCGCTGTTTGCCAGTCAGCGCCTGATTGATCTGCGCATGCCGGGCGGCAAACCCGGCAATGATGGCTCCGAGGCCATTCAACAGTTCTGTGCCACAGCGCCCCCAGATACGTGTCTCCTGATCACCTGCACGACCTGGGGCAAGGCGCACGAAGGCAAGTGGGTTCAGGCCATTGAGCGAGCGGGCGGTTACCTGCCGATCTGGCCGTTGCGACGCGAGGATCTCGATGGCTGGATCGCCGAGCGCGCCCGCAGTCGGAGTGTCCAGCTCAGCGGCGATGCGGTGGCTGCCATTGCTGAACGGGTCGAGGGCAATCTACTGGCCGCCGCGCAAGAGATCGACAAACTCAAACTGCTGATGCCCGATGCGCGCATCGATGCGCCGACGGTGGTCCAGGTGATGGCCGACAGCGCCCGATATGATGTGTTTTCACTGGTTGATGCGGCCTTGGTGGGTGACGCGGCGCGCGTGGTCCGCGTGTTGCGCGGTCTCAAGGCCGAAGGCGAAATGGTCCCGGGCCTGATGGGGTGGTTTCTGACCCAGCTACAAGCTTTGGTTCGGTTGAGCCAATTGGCGCCGAGCCAACAAGCCGCAGCGCTGCCGCAAGAGCGTATCTACGGGCCCAGGCAACAAATCGTGCGCAAGGCCTTGGCGCGCGGCGATCGGGCGTTCTGGGAGCAGCGGTTGCGCGAGGCCGCGGAGGTCGACCGGTTGGGCAAGGGGCGCGGAACCGGCGACGCCTATCTTGCGTTTGAGCGGCTATTGTTGAGAATCGCAGATAGACGGAAGTTCGGCGCACTTTGAGCGCCAGGGGCCGGCCCTGATGGGGCGGCGTCGGGCGGGCAGAATGCGCTCGGGCGGGAGGCGGTTGCCCAGGCAGCGGTCTTTGGCCCGAGTTCTGGCCGGCTTGACGTTCATTTGAGATTGGTCAGCATTCGTTGCGGCAGGGGTTTGCCCATTGCTGTCGGGGAAAGTTTCTGGCTAGTCTCGGCTGGAACGGGACCGGGCCGGGTTGATCGACTCGGCCGGGTACGCTCATCAAGAACAAGGACCGGTTTGATGCTTGCAATGTTCGGGGGGACATTTGACCCCATCCACAATGCCCACCTCACGGTAGCCCGTGAAGCGCACAAAGCCCTGGGGGGCGAACTGCGCATGGTGCCGGCGCAAGTGCCGCCCCATCGTGATCAGCCGGTGGCATCTCCCGAACAACGTCTGGCGATGCTCAAGCTGGCCGTGGCGGATCATCCTGGGCTGGGCGTCGACGAGCGTGAAATCCAGCGTTCCGGGCCCAGCTACAGTTTCGATACGCTGTGCGAGTTGCGCCGAGAGGTTGGTGCCGCCAGCCCACTCGTGCTGGTGCTGGGGGCCGACGCGTTCGCCCATTTCGATTCCTGGTTCCGCTGGCGCGATATTTTCAAAGTCGCGCATGTGCTGGTGCTGACCCGACCGCGCGCGCCGAGCCGCGGCAGTTGGACCAACGATCTTGAAGGCTACGTGCGGCCGCGCATTGTGGCCCGGGCTACCATGCTGCGCCAACGCGCTGCGGGCATGATCGCCAGCCTGGGCGTCACGCCGATGCTCGTTTCGGCGAGCGATATCCGCGCCAAGTTGGCGGCCGGCGAATCGGTCGAGAGCCTGCTGCCAAAGCCCGTGCTGGCCTATATCGAGCAGCACAAACTCTATCGCTGACCAACGTCGCACGGCAGTGGGGGCGATCCGACGCACGCGAACGCTGTCGGCCGGCTATCCCGAATTCGTGTGGGCCGATCCATGGGGCCCCCGATTTGCTCGCGCAAACGACTGTCTCGGCGTTGGGCTCAACGTCGGTTTCGGAACATCTCTTGCTGGTCTTTAGGATCGATTCCGGGCAAACAGGTGGGCGACATGAAACGTAGTCTGATAGCCGCAGTACTCTGCTGGCTGGCGCTGGGCTGTGCAGTTGCAGCGCCCAACGGGGGCATTACAAGAGCTGTGACCAACGGCAATGACTCGGGCTCGGGTTCGCTGCGCGACGCCTTGATCAACGCCGGTGCCGGCGATCTGATTGTGTTCGAGGCGTCGGTGGCCCAGGTCAACGTGACCTCTGGTTCGCTACCGATCGAGGACAGCTTGGAAATTCGGGGCAACTCGCCCCAGACCAAAATCGTCCGTGTGCCGGGCTCGCCGGAGTTTCCGTTGATGACGGTGACCGGTCCATCCACCGTGACCTTGAATCGGCTCGATTTGCGCGGTGGTGAGTCCAGTGGCGTGACCGATGCTGCGACGGCGGTGCTCGCGAACAACCTCGGCTCAGGGAGCCTGCAGATCTTCAACAGCATCATTGCAGACAATGGCGCCAACGCCGGCTCGTCAGCCAGTGCCATTTTCGTTGGCAATGGGACTTTGCAGATGGAACGCACTCAGGTTCGGAACAACCTGAGCAAGACCCGCGGTGCGGTTCAAGTCCGGGGCCAGAATCTGTTCATCCGTTCGTCGCTGTTTTTCGCCAACCGTGTTGGCGACACGTCGGGCTTTCGGGATATTTGGTACGTCAACCTGGATGCTGGCGGAACCCGGGTTGTGAGTATGGAAAACACGACATTTCGCAGCGACTCAAATAGCGGCGGCTCAATCTGGATCGAGGAGGCCGTGAATGCCGTGACCAACATCTTTCTGACCCATTCGACATTTTCGCGTGAGCCGAATCGGTCGGGTATGGACTTTTTTACCCTAGGCAATAGCCTGGGGCAAAGCACATTGACGGTGGCCAATTGCATCTTTGAAGGCGGCGAGCCCACCGGAAACATTGCCAGAACCTCTCAGGGTGGCAATGCATTTTTCGGTTTGCGGCCGGCTTGGGCGCAGCCGAACGACATCGAAGGCTTGGCGTTTCTCGATGTGCCCGAGCAACTGTTTCTGCGTGATCTGGGTGGCAACGTGCCAGTGGCCATATTCCAAGACAACAGCCTGATGATTGACACCACCTCGCAATGTGCCGGCATGACGCAAGATGCGCGTGGTGTCACGCGACCCATCGATGGCAACAACGATCAGATCGCACTGTGCGATCCCGGTGCCTATGAGGCCGGGCCGAAACTGCTCGGCAACGGTTTCGAGTAGGTGCACCGGCGAAACCGGCGGAATGCCAGAGGTGGATGTCCTCGCCAGAAAAAGTGGAGCGATCCTAGTTGTCCCCGAGTCATGCGCGGCTGACGCACGGATCGGAGCAGTCAGACCACGACTGCGTTGCGATGAAGTCGATGAACAAGCTCTGGACCAGTGCGGCGTTGATGACACGAAGGCCAGGATCATTGCGGGGGCGCTGAGAGGTGAGTTTCTACCGCGATGGTTCCAGCTGGACGCTCGAGCAGGGCGCGCCTATACTTTTTCCTGGCTTTGCCCAGACAAGAGTAAACATGGACCGCCCATCGGGTGCGCCGCAGGACGCCGCCGGACTGTTCGGCAGCTTGTACGATGAGTTGAAGCGAATCGCGCATCGCCATCTGGCGTCCGGGGGCAATACCTTGGCCACGACGGCATTGGTGCACGAGGCATATCTCAAACTGGCCGAAGTGCGTGCCGTTGACGAGGCGCACCTGCTGAATCTTGCAAGCCGCGCGATGCGCCAGGTGCTGGTCGACATGGCGCGTGCGCGCGGTCGCGACAAGCGCGGCGCTGGGCTGCAATTAGTGACGCTCAATGATCAAGGAAGCGCGCAGACGCCAGACGATGGCCTTGATGTGCTCGCTTTGGAGCAAAGCCTGTCGCGGCTGGAACGTGCTGATCCGCGTCTGGCGCAGATCGTGCAATTGCATTTTTTCGGGGGCCTGAGTTTCCCTGAAATGAGCCGTGTGCTGGGTGTCACCGAACGCACCGTGTTTCGCGATTGGCGGACGGCGCGAGCGCTGATCCATGCCGACCTTGCCGAATCCGGCGGGGCGCCATGACAACCCCGACCACGGATACCGACCGACTGGTGCGGGCGCTGCAATTACTCGGTGAATGCCTGGAACTGCCCGCCGCCGAGCGCGATGCCTGGCTCACAGGCCAATGTGGCGAGGATGTTGCTCTGAAGGCCGAAGTGACGCGGCTGCTGATGGCCGATGCCGCGCTGGATGGTCCGCTGGATCGTCCGTTGCTTGAGCAAGTTCAGACCACTTCGATCACGCCAGACCCGCGCATCGGGGTTCAAGTGGGCCCATTTGTCCTGTGCGCCATGCTGGGGCGCGGTGGCATGGGCGCGGTGTATCGCGCCGAACGTAACGATGGCGCGTTCGACCAGGTGGTCGCGCTCAAGCTGCTGGGGAGTTCCTTTGGGGATGATCCGCTGGCGATGCGCCGATTTGCCCAAGAACGCAAATTTCTCGTTCGACTGCAGCATCCCAACATCGCCCGGTTCCTGGATGGTGGTGTGTTCGGCGAGGCTCAGCCTTGGTACGCGATGGAACTGGTCGACGGCGAGTCGTTGACCCATCACGTGACGCGCTTGAATCTTCCGCTACGCGCGCGGTTGATGCTGTTCATGCAAGTGTGTGACGCCGTTCAATATGCCCATCAGAACCTGGTGCTCCATCGCGACCTGAAGCCGGCGAATATCCTGGTCGATAAGACAGGACAAGTGAAACTGCTCGATTTTGGAATCGCCAAACATCTTGGTGACTTTGCGGACGCGCCGAGTACGGCAACCCATGCCGGCCAAAGGGCCTACACGCCCGACTACGCTGCGCCCGAGCAAATAGCCGGCGGATCGGTCAGTACCGCCACCGATTTGTATGCGCTGGGCGTGATTGCGTTCGAGTTGATGACCGGGAAACGGCCGTTTGCGCGCGATGAATTGCTGCGTGCCAGCGCGCTCGGCGAAGCCAGTCTCGCCGAGCTGCCGTCGAAGCGGTTGACGCGTGATGGCGCCGATTCGCGCACTGTCGCGGGTGTCCGCGGTGATCTCGACACGATTGTCCTGGCGTGCCTGCAACCGAATCCGGCGCGCCGGTACGCGTCGGCATCGGCGCTGAAGCGAGATATCGAACGGCATTTGGCCGGGCTGCCGATCGAAGCGCGCCCGGATTCGTTTGCGTATCGCTCCTCCAAATTCGTGCAGCGGCATCGATTCGCGGTGACCGCAGGCGTGTTGTTTGCGCTGGCGTTGATCACGGCAACGACGTTCAGCTGGATTCAGGCGCAGCGTGCCGAACAAGCGTCCGCGCGTGCGGCGGCGTCGGCGCTCACGGCACAGCGTGAACGGGATGCGGCGCTTGTTGAGATGCGGTTGCAGGAAGTGCTGCGCGAACACTTTGTCGCCGTACTCAATCGAGCGACGGAGCCCGGGACGCCGATTGATCCGGAGTCCCTGATGAACCTGGCAGCAGATCCGGGATTGTTGGGGTCGTTTGGAGACCCGAACATGCAAGCGGCCCTTCGCCTGAGCCTGATCGACCTTCTGGTTCATCGAGCAGAGTTTCCAAAGGCGCTGGAGATGCTGGACAGGCTAGAGCCGACGTTGCCGGAGGGCCCAGGCCGGATCAAGGCACTCGCGGCGGTCAATCGGGCGTTTTCGGCAATCCGGGTCGGCGAACTGGATGTAGCAGAAGCATCGTTGGCGCGCGCAGAGCAGAACATGACCGTTGAGCAGCGTGCTGGCGGCATGCTCGTCGCGCGCATCAGCATGATGCGGGGAATGCTTTTGCGTGCGAAGGGTGATGCGGCGTCGGCTTCGATCGCGTCTCGAGAAGCAGCAGCGCAAGCCATGACGGCGACTGACACCACCGCGCTCGAAAGAGGCTCGGTATTGGGTGCCGTTGCGACGGCAATGCTACTGGATGGAAATCTCGACGCTGCCATCGACTTCGCGGGTCAAGCCGAAGCGATCTGGTCAGAGTCGAATGTCAGCAAGAACTTCGCCATGCGAACAGTAGCAACCCAAAAGGCGAATGCATTATTCATTCGCGGCGACCTGCTGGCTGCCAAAGCAGCGCTCGACGCCATCAACGCGGATCAAACGATCCCCGAATCCGTGCCCGCACGCGCGGCGCGGGATTTGACCGAAGCCAAAGTGTTGGCGCTGCTGGCAAGGCCGGGCGAGGCAGAAGCAATGGTGGACTCGGCAGTGGCGCGCATGTGCAACAGTGTCGGCGAAACCAGTCCCGATTGCCTGCGCATGACTTTGGGCGGCATCGACACTCTGCGACTGAGTGGCAAGACCACAGAGGCCAAATCACGGCTCGATCGCATTCGGCCGGCCTTGGCAACACAGCCGGCGCTGATGACCAGTGCGAACGGCTTTGCGAGTTTTATCGCCTTGCGCGAAGCCCCGACCGAGGCCAACCTGAAGACGGTGCTTGACACCCTGCCAGCCATTGCCAGTGCCGGGTCCCTGCCTCGAAGAAACGTCGTGCGCGCGTTGTTGATGTTGGCTGAATCCATGCAGACCGCCGGTCAGCAGGACGCCGCGAACAGGCTCGCGGCTTCCGCCATCACCACAGCCGGTGACGCTATCGACGGCAACGCCATGGACGAAAGCCTGCTGGAGCTGTGGCAGGCACGACTGCAGCAACAGCCACCGCCGCCCCAAGCATTGGCGGCCTTGGCCAAGGCGATCGGCCCGGAACATCCACTCGTGTTGGCGCACCGGGGCTAGTAGGCGTTTCACGCGCGAACCGTCTCGGCTATGCGAGCCAAAGCAGGGGTGATCAACCTGGAGGCAATCACGAAATTGCCACCGGCCGTTGCGTGCACGTCGCAACGACGGGCTGCACGATCAAGACCAGGCACACCTTCAAAGCCCGGATTCCCAGTCATTCTCGAAACAAAAAGCCCTCCCTGATGTTCGGGGAGGGTTGGGAGGGGATTTGGCAGACACATTGCCCTTGTACCGTGCGCTTCAGCGCAAGGTACAAGGGAGGGGTTTAGGCCAGCACTGGTCATCGCGCGCAAGCGCGAACGACATGACCTGTCTGCCGCGCCGATCGGCGCAGCAGACAGGTCATGTCATGGTTCGACCCCAAATCGCGTATCCCCGGACATCACGCCCATCCAGGGCGATCAAGGTGTGCCGATGCGAATGATTGTTTCCCTGTTGCTGCTGTTCCCGTGGGCCTTGGGTGCGTTGGCCGCCGAGTCCGATCTCGACCTCACGTTCGGAACGTCTGGCAAGGTGACCTTGCCGTATGACGTTGCGGGTACGTTGACCGACCGAATCGTGAAAGTCCTCCGTTACCCGGACAACTTCGGCGGCAAGTACGTTGCTGTGGGTACGGCCAGCATTGCCGGGGGCGGCATTGGCATTGCGCTGGCGCGATTCAATTCCGATGGCTCGCTCGACACCACGTTCGGCATCAACGGCAAGGTGGTCAAGGATGCTTGCATGAGCGAGGTGACGCATGCGGCCTTCGACTCGAATTTTCGCATCGTCGTGGTGGGCACGACACCATGTTCCGGCAATGCGACGACCGATGTCGGGGTCATCCGTTTTACGGCAACTGGCGCCGACGACACCGCGTTTGCAGGTGATGGCGGTCTGGCCTTCAAGTACGACCCAACGTCGGATACGAATGACCGAGGTGGGGCGGTACTGGTGTTGTCCGATGACAGCCTTCTGGTCGGCGGCAACAAGAACTTTTCTGCGTGGATCCAGCGTGTGTCATCGACCGGTGTGGTCAGTGCCTTGCCGGCCGTCCAGACCAATTCCGGTGCAGTCATTCGGCGAATGATTGACGTACTGCCAGGCCAAGCCAACTCCAGCTTTTGGCTGTACGAAGAAGTGGACCAGACCTCCATTACACCGGGCGCGATCTGGAAGATCAACAACGCCACACTCGGCGACGACACCACTTTTGCGACGGATGGAGAAGTGCTGGTCACCGTGAGCGGCGGTTCAGGAAGCTGTGGCGCCGGTGCCGACCATGCGCTGTCGGCGCTGGTGCGGTTCGGTACGCGGATCTATGCGTTCGGCTATACCGAAGGGGCTTTTGGTGGCGAGACGTTTATGTGGGGCGCGGGTGAGAACGACAGTTCCAATCGCACCTATCGCTGCCTGGAGACCAACAGCAATCGCGTCAACATGACGACCCTGGCGGCATCACCGTCGAGTGACGCAGGGGGGTCGATTTATCTCGCAGGCTCTGCAGGCTCGCCTGAGAACTTCGCGTTGTTGCGGGTCGTCCACACCGATGCCGCATTGAGAAGCTTCACGCCCGACCTGACGTTCAATAACGGCCTGCCGGTGACCGTGAATTTCAGCGCAGGCTCGGGGCAGACGCCACAGAGCGATGCGTTCAGCCTCGTACGTCATGGCAACAAGTCGGTACTGGCAGGGCTGCGCGTGTTTAATCTTGCCAGCGGCGACTTCGATTTTGCGATGGCAAGATTTGGCACCGATCCGCCGGAAGTGTTCGCTAATGGATTCGAGTAGACGCTCATCTTGGGTTCTGTGTTGCCCGAAATGGGTTGACAATGTTCCAGCCCTCGCCAAACGGTGTGGTGCGCGCGTTGGCACCCTTCACGCTCAGTCTTGGTGCTCCGGATCGGACTCCGACCTTCACCGGTACCGATGTTCGATCCAATAGCACGACCCGGGCCGATCTCGCGGTGCTGTCTTTGCAGGGTTACGTGTTTCGGGAGGGTGGGGAGGCTCCTGGATCGACGTCCGCCCTAAGGCCACGGCCAGCTGGAGGCCCATGAACGCGGGCGGACGACGCTGATTGCCAATCATTCGGCTGGTAATAGCGGCCGCAATCGATAAAATCGGGGTCTTTCGTACTCGCAACAGGATCGGCCATGGCCAGATTGAAGAAGGGACCGTTCATCGTGCTGGGCGTGGTGGTCGCTGCAGCGGTCACCAATTGCCGTATGAATGGCGTTGCGGATGATGCCGCGGCGATGTTCGGGCAAGGTGGCAATGTCCGCTATGAAGCCGCGAAGGCCGGCTTCGACGGCACGCTTCATTTGGAAGACATCGCCGTGTGGCCGGATCTCAGTAGCGAGACAACCGAGGCCACAAGAGCCGGCAGTCTGACGATGAAAACGCCCGGCCTTGGCTGGCTGTTTGCGGGCGCCTTCAGCAACCTTGGCATTAGTACCGAAAACCGCGGGTTTCGGTTCCCGGATGAATGGCGTGGGACCAGCGGCAATGGTCGTCTGAGCGCGCCTGCGGGTTTGGAAACGTTGTCATTTCGTGCCGACGATGTCGTGCTGGATCGCGATGCGACGGCATTCTTCCTGCCATCCTGGCTTGGCGCTGCGAGCCTCTCGCCATTTGATGGCCTCGGCTGTACGCCCACGCAGACCTTTACCGCTGAGGATTTGACGGAACAGCTTGAGCTGCCGACAGCGCCCTATTCGATTCAGGTTGATGTGACAAACCCGATGGGTGCCGTCGCCGAAGTCAAAGCCGTATTCGCGCGCCCGGGCATCGCGACAACGACCTTCGTGGCGCGTTACGACATGGGCAGTACGTTTGATCCAGCGAATCTCGACTTTGACGCCGCGCGCCTCAAAGAGGCCACATGGACCATCAACGATGAAGGCTTCGTGGCGGCTCGAAATCGCGTTTGCGCCAATCTGATCGGCCTATCTGAAAAGCGTTTCCAGCAAATCCACATCGTCACGCTGCGCCGCCAGTTGCTGGCTGCAGGCCTGATCCCAGATCAAACGCTGGAAGACGCCTATGCGCACTATCTGAGCGCTGGCGGTACGTTGGTATTCCGCACGAACCCGAAGTCGGACTACAAACAACAGCTCGCAGACAGTACGGATCTCGTCGCGCGTTCCCAGTTGCTTGGCTATTCGCTGAAATCCAACGCGGATCCAATTGACTTCAACTTTTTTGCCGTCACCCCGAGTGAATGGAACGATGAGCTGCTGGCCAAGACAATCACCAACCTGATTCAGCAAGCAAAGTCGCTCGACAACGGCAGTCTGGTGCTTGTTGACGATTCCAGCACGGCATGGATGGAAAATCTGCTGTTGATGGAATCGTCCACTGCCATCGTTGATTCTGACGCGCTGCCATTTGTGGAAGGCGAGGCAGTGGATACCGGCGACGACGACAGCGATGTGTTGGTGGAGAAGGTGCCGGTCGAGTCGCTGCCGAAAGCCATTGGTCAGAAAGTCATTGTCACGACCGTGTTTGGCAGTCGCCGCGAGGGCATCCTGAAATCCGCCAACAGCGCCGGTGCAACGGTTTATACCGATCTGCGAGGGCAGATGGCCGATGTGAATATTCCGAAGTCTGAAATCCAGTCCGTGGAAGTGCACTGGAACTCGGTGCAGACGAAGTAGGTCGATTCTGCGGCACAGCGCCCGGGCCTTGGTATTCCCGGAATTCGGATTCGGTGCGGATCTGAGCGTCCAGGATGGACGTATCCGGACCCTGCCTAAAACTGGTTGATTGGCAGTTTCAGATAGCTGACGCCGTTGCGCTCTGGTTCGGGCAACGCGCCGGCACGGATGTTGATTTGCACCGAGGGCAGGATCAGCGCGGGCATGTCGAGCGTCGCGTCCCGGGCCTCTCGAACCTTCACGAACTCGGCCTCCGTCACCCCGTCGCGCACGTGGATATTGCCCGCGCGTTGTGCTGCGATCGTCGTCTGGCATTGAAACGGGCGTCCGTCGGGACCGTAGTCGTGACACACAAACACGCGCGTGTCGGCAGGCAAGGCATAAAGCCGTTGAATGGACTGATAGAGGCGCGCGGCGCTGCCACCGGGGAAGTCACAACGCGCCGTGCCACCATCGGGCATGAACAGGCTGTCGCCGACGAACAAGGCGTCGTCAACCAGATAGCTGACGCTGTCATTGGTGTGGCCTGGGGTTGGTATCACGGTAACAGGCAAGGTACCGACCTGAAACTGCTCATGGTCTTGAAACAGATGATCAAACTGCGACCCGTCCACGGGGAAATGCTCGCCCAGATTGAAGATCTTCTGAAAGGTCTTCTGCACGGTCCGAATGCCCGTGCCGATGGCCAGTTTTGCCCCGGGCAGCTGGTGCTTGAGCCAATGGCCGCCGCTCAGGTGATCAGCATGCGCATGCGTTTCCAGGATCCACGCCACCTGAGCACCCGTGTCGCGCACGGCGCCAAGCACCGCCTCGGCACTGTGCGTGCTCGTGCGACCCGACTTGGCGTCGAAGTCCAATACCGGGTCCACAATCATGGCCTGGTTCGATTCTGGATCGCGGACCAGATACGTCCAGGTCCAGCTGTCGGCATGAAAGAATGGCGTCACGATTGGTGGCATGAGTAGTCTCGAAGTGGCGGATTGCTGATGGCACCGCCGATTTTGAAGCACCGAGTCTGAACAAGTTCAGAGTGTCCCAAACCAGCGCTATGCATGGGTCTCTGCTGATGGCTCGTGACGGCTCAGCAAAGCAAAGTAAAGCAGCGGGATCACGACGAGTGTCAGCACCGTTGACACCATGATGCCAAAAATCAAGCTGATTGCGAGACCGTTGAAGATCGGGTCGTCGAGGATGAAGAATGCGCCACCCATCGCCGCAATAGCCGTCAGTGCGATCGGCTGTGCGCGCACGGCGCACGCTTCGATTACAGCGTCGGCCAATGCCATGCCTTGGGCGCGGGCATGATTGATGAAGTCGACCAACAGGATCGAGTTCCGCACAATGATGCCCGCGAGTGCAATCATGCCGATCATCGACGTGGCAGTGAATTGCGAGCCGAGCAGGGCATGACCGGGCATCACGCCGATTGCCGTCAGTGGGATCGGTGCCATGATGACGAGCGGCACCAGATAGCTCCGAAACTGCGCGACAACGAGCAGATAGATCAGCAGTAGACCAGCGGAATAGGCGAGGCCCATATCGCGAAAAGTTTCGAACGTGATCTGCCATTCGCCGTCCCATTTGATCGCGAAGCGCGACGTATCGGCTGGCTGCTGAAAGAAGTATTGGTCGACACTGACGCCTGCAAGCGGCGATTCGCGAAGCTGCGATACGACCTCGAACATGCCGTACAGCGGTGAGTCGAGGCTTCCAGCCTCATCGCCCGTGACGTAGACGACTGGTGCCAAGTCCTTGTGATACAGCGTTTGCTCCCACGTTCGTTGTTCGACGCGCACCATTTCTGACATGGGTACGAGGCGACCATCATTGGCACGCAGACGAATCGCCAGAAGTTGCGACAGGTTTGCTTGCTCGCCCGCAGGCAGGCGGAGCCGAATCGGTACCGGATACTTCGACGCACCATCACGCAAATAGGTGGCATCGCTACCCGAAACGGCCAGCGCGAGTGCCTCGGCAATCTGCGCTTGCGAAATGCCCAAACGTGCCGCGCGTTCGCGATCAACGACGACGAGCTCTCGTGGACTGTCGGCTTCCATGCTGGTGTCGATGTCGACGATGCCGTCCGTGCCGGCGAAGCGCGCCTGCAGGGCCTTGGCGATTTCGCGCGCCTTGACCGCATCCGGGCCGTATACTTCGGCCACCAATGGCGCCATCACCGGTGGACCCGGCGGAACTTCCGTGACTTTGACCGAGGCGCCGTACTCCTTGCCGATGTCGGCCAGGGCAGGGCGCACGCTGAGCGCAATCTCGTGACTCTTCCGATCACGGTGATGCTTGTCGACGAGGTTTACTTGCAGATCGCCCACGTTGGCGCTACTGCGCAAGTAGTACTGGCGGACCAGGCCGTTGAAGTTGACCGGCGCGGCGGTGCCGGCATAGCCTTGCACATTGACGACCTCTGGCACCGCAACCAACTCTTGCGCCAGTTCAATCAGCAAGGCATTTGTGCGCTCGACCGGCGTGCCTTCAGGCAGGTCGACGACTACTTGAAACTCAGACTTGTTGTCGAACGGCAACATCTTCAACACGACAAGTTGGAATACCGCCAGCAGCGCGGCGAACAGCACGGCGCCCGCCATGCCGGCAAACAGCATCAAACGGCGACGGGCACCCCGTTCGACATCGAGGAAGGGCGTGAGCACGCGCTTGAACAGGCGCGAGAGACGATGGGCCAAGGCGCCGCCTGAGGTGTGTCCGTGAGTATCCGAGTGGTTGTGATGACGGGACAGCAGTTTGTAGGCGAGCCAGGGTGTGACGGTCAGCGCGATGATCAGGGACAGCAGCATGCCGGCCGACGCGTTGATTGGAATCGGACGCATGTAAGGCCCCATCAGACCTGACACAAATGCCATCGGCAGCAGCGCGGCGATGACGGTGAACGTTGCCAGAATCGTCGGCGCGCCGACTTCGTCCACCGCTGGCGGAATCGCTTCGAGGAGCTTCTTCGCGCCAAGCGTCATGTGGCGATGGATGTTTTCAACGATGACGATTGCATCGTCAACCAGAATGCCGATCGAAAAGATCAACGCAAATAGCGACACACGATTGATCGTGAAACCCATCGCCCAACTCGCGAACAGGGTCAGCGCCAAGGTCAACACGACTGCGGTGCCAACGACGATCGCCTCGCGCCAGCCGAGCGCGAACAGCACGAGCAGCACGACCGACATTGTTGCGAAGATCAGCTTCTGAATCAGCTTGGTGGCCTTGTCATCTGCTGTCTGGCCGTAGTCGCGGGTGGTCGTGATCTTGATGCCTTCCGGTACGTGGGTACGCTTCAGGCTTTCCAGGCGATCCAGAATTGCGCTCGTGATGTCCGCGGCATTGGCGCCTGGTTTCTTGGCGATCGCAATGGTGACTGCGGGCGCCAACGCGAGCGTGCCGGTCGTATGGCCAGACGCTGCGGTCCATACATACTGATCCGGCAGGTCGGCACCGCGATGAATGTGCGCGACGTCGGCCAGCAACAAGGGGCGACCATCGCTGAGTCCCACGATCAGGTCTGCAACTTCGTCGGCATCGGCGAGCCAGGTGCCGGCAGTCAGCGGCACCGTCTTGCTCGCGGCGACGCGCTCACCGGCCTGCTGCACGACGTTCGCCTGCGCGAGCGCGTCCGCGAGGTCAGAGGGCGTCATGCCATAGGCGGCGAGTCGGGTTGCATCCAACTCGACAACGACCGCGCGGTCCGGTGCGCCGATCGTGTACACATCGCGGGTGCCGGGCACGCGCTTCAGCTCGGTTTCGAGCGTGTGGGCGACCTCGGCCAACTCGGTAGCGCCACGGTGATCGTCACTCGATAACGTCAGACTCATCACCGGCACATCGTCGATACCCATTGGACGCACGAGCGGTTGGCCGACGCCGAGGCCGCGTGGCGCCCAATCCTGGTTCGAGTAGACCTGGTTGTAGAGGCGCACCAGCGCATCCTGACGGGGGACGCCGACCTGAAACTCGACCGTCAGTACCGCCATGCCCGGCCGCGACACCGAGTACACATGCTTCACGCCTTCGACTTCAGACAACACCTGTTCCAGCGGATACGCCACCAAATTCTCGACATCCGCCGCTGGGGCGCCGGCAAACGGCACCATGATGTTTGCCATGGTGACGTCGATCTGCGGTTCCTCCTCGCGTGGCGTGATCATGACGGCGACCAGGCCGAGCAAAAAGCCCGCAATCGCGAGCACCGGCGTCAACGGGTTCGCGACAAACGTGCGGGCCAGTCGGCCCGAGATGCCCAACGACTGAGCGTCGTGACTCACTGGGTTGCCTCCTTCTGGCCGGCGAGCAGGGCGAGGGCTGCAAGCGGGTCGGCAGCGATCTGTTCGCCTTCATTTAGACCCGCAAGGACTTCCGCCTGATCACCAAAGCGATGGCCCAATCGGACCTGCCGCAGCGCGACCCGTTGTTTTGCATCGATCGCGTAAACAGCGGTCACTTCGCTGCGTTGCACGAGTGCGTTGACAGGAATCAGCAATCGATCAGTCTGACCAATGGCAAATGCGGTCTTGACTGTCATTCCCGGTTGCAGGCCCGTTTCGACTTCGGGCAACTCCAAGCGAATCTTGAAGCTGTGGGTCCTTGCATCGGCATACGGAAATACGATCACTGCCTTGGCATCAATCCGACGGCCGTCATCGAGCAAGATCGCTGCCTTCTTCTGGTCGCGGATCGCGCTCAGGTCGCCCTGTGGTACTTCCACTTCGACCCGAAGTTGCGCGAGCGATAGCCCTGACACCAAGGGTTGGCCTGGCCGCACCGTCTCGCCGACCTGCACGTGCCGCTCGGTCAGAATGCCGCTGTAGGGTGCGCGCACCACCGTGTAGTCGACCTGCTCACCGGCTTGGCGAACGGCGGCGCGAGCGGCTTCAAGCGCGGCCTTGGCAGCATCGTTTCGGGCGACCGCCTGATCGTAAACGGCCTGCGCCACGAGCTTTTTCTCGATCATTTCCTTGGCACGGTCGAATGCCAGCTTCGCCTCGCGGGCAGCTGCTTCGGCCGCGCGCAGGGACGCATCGGCCTGACGGCGACCGCTTTGCTGCTCGATATCGGTAAAGCGCACGATGACATCGCCGACCTTGACGTAGTCGTTGACATCGAACGGCAATTCCGTGACCCGGCCGCCCGTTTGGGCCGACAAGGTGGCCTTGTTGACGGCTTCCACCACGCCGTCCCACAGGCGCTCTTCGGTCGCCGACTGCTTGCCGACCGTCAGCGTGCTGAGGCCGGTAGCGGCGGGCGTGGCAGGCGTCGCAGACTCGCCACCACAGGCGGCGAGGCTGATCAGAACGGGCAACGTGGCAAGGCGAATTAGGCGCATGATGGGCTCATTGAAAGGCGTTGCCGGTGGGCAGGCCGAGCTTTTTGAAAATGATCGCGGCTGGGCAAAAGCCGGTGAAGGCCGTCTGCAGCAGATTGAGGCCGACGAAGGCTGTCAAGTAGAGCCACAACGGTGACACAAAATGCGCCAGCAACACGCTGACCAAAGTCAAAGTGCCGGCAAATGCCATGACTGCTTTATCGACGTTCATAACGTTCTCCTGTTTGAGAGTGTGAGTCGGGGACTACTTCAAGCGCTCAATGCCAAGGGCCTTGAGCACATATTTCTCGTAAATCGGTTCGGTATTGCCGGAACGCATCTTGGCCAGGAAGTACTTCTCGAAAGCGACCTTCGCGAGATGCACCCACTTGCCGACCTTGGCCCAGGTCACATTGCGCGGCGGGATTTGCGGCAAGGCCACGAACGCGGCGCCAGTGTCGCCCATATCCGCCAGACAGATCGCGTTCCAGGTGGCTTTCGCGTGCGCTTCCCGGCCTGCCATGTCGGCCTTAATGTTCTCGACAATGGCGGTGACCATCGACTCGATCATGAACCCGGTCTTCGGTGCGCCTGTCGGGACCGTCGTCTGTTCGACCGGCGGAATGGCGACACAAACGCCCGCGGAATAGATGTTCTGGAATTTGGGATTCCGCTGTTGCGCATCGATCAGCACGAAGCCGCGCGGATTGCATAGCTCTTTGACTTGTCGGACTGCATCGACGCCCGTGAACGGCGGCATGATCATTGCGAACTTGAATGGCACGGCATGTTCTTTCAGTGGTTTGCCGTGATCGTCTAATTCTTGAGCCTTGACCTCAGTCGCGGTGACTTCGGTGATCTTCGCATTGGTCACCCACTTGATATGACGCTGACGGAGTTCGGACTCCAACAGGCCTTTGGAATCGCCGACCCCGCCAAGGCCCATGTGACCGACATAGGGCTCGCTGGTGACGTACGTCATCGGCACGCGGTCGCGTATCTTGCGCTTGCGCAGATCGGCGTCGAGGATCATCGCGAATTCATACGCAGGACCAAAGCAACTGACGCCTGGCGCGGCGCCAACGACGATTGGCCCGGGATTCTTGATGAATTCCTGATAGGCATTCCAGGCGCTGTGCGCGTGTTCGGTCGTGCAGATGGAATGGGTGAATGCCTTCGGACCGAGGCCGGGGATTTCGTCAAAGGCCAGCCTTGGTCCGGTACAGATGATCAAGTAGTCGTAATCAAGCTTCCGGCCATCACGAAGTTCCAGCTGGTTCGATTCCGGCAGCACGCGCTCAGCGCCGACGCCTTCGAAGTTGATCGCCTTCTTTGCCAGGTAGGTGGGCGCCTCGACCTGAATGTCCTCCGGCTTCCGCCAGCCGACCGCCACCCAAGGGTTCGATGGGGTGAACTGAAACTTGCTGCCTTCGCCGACCACCGTGATGGCCGCTTTGTCTTTGGTAATGGCAGCGCGGAGCTCATAGGCCACGCTCATGCCGCCGATGCCCGCTCCAAGAACCACGATCCGTTTCATCTGAGGCGCCCTCCGCGCTACGGTTTAAATCCTGTATTGCTAAAGTAGCAACAACTAAAGTAGAATGCAAGCATGTAATGTGACTTCTGGAGCCATTCCGGCATGAGCAAGGCCATCGATCCACCCGCAACGATGCAAACGGGACTCGCTGTTGCCATGGAAGCCCGCGCCGTTCAGGCCGCCGATCTGCTGCGCGCAATGGCGCATCCGCAGCGGCTGCGGGTGCTGTGCATGCTGGTGGAAGGCGAGCGCTCGGTTGGCGATATCAACCGCGAAATCGACCTTAGCCAGTCGGCGCTGTCGCAGCACTTGGCCAAGCTACGTGAGGAGGGGCTCGTCAACACCCGCAAAGAAGCCCAGAATGTGTTCTATCGACTGGCCGATGGCCCGGTTCTGTCCGTCATTCAGGCCCTACATCAAGCGTACTGCGCGGGCGCACGCGCGACGATTTGTCGCTGAGTCACATGATCTGATGCCCCCATTCAACGCAACTCACGAGGGAATTCGCATGCTTGGCAATCTGATGTCTCTGTTTGGTAACGGTGGTAGCGCGATATCGGCGCATGAGGCACTAAAACGAATCAAGGATGGTGCCAAGATCGTTGATGTCCGTGAGCCATCGGAATTCGTGCAGGGCACGATTCAGGATGCAGTCAATGTGCCGCTGGCGCAGATCGATGCCGAAGGAACCAAGGCCTTGGAGCGCGCGGGCTTGCTCGCCGATGAAAAGCCAGTACTGGTGATTTGTCGCAGCGGCGCTCGCTCCAGTAGTGCCTGCGCGCGGCTGCGTGCCAGTCTTGGTGATCGTGCATTGAATCTGGAAGGTGGTTTGATGGCCTGGGTGGGTGCGGGCTTGCCGGTGACGAAGCGTCGCTAGGCCATGGATCGTCCCAAGTTCCGAGCGGTTTTCGCGTTCATCATGGCGGCTTTGATGGTGGGTATTGTCACGTTCACCCTCGGTGCGGTGCGCATTGGCTTTGGACCGAGCTGGTGGCTGGTTTGGGTGCAGAACTGGTTGATTGGATGGCCGGTCGCGGCGGTATCGATCTTTCTCCTCAGCCCCTTTGTTCGGCGCTGGACAGCGCACCTACTCACGTAGCGCCGACACCGTTGTTTTGAAACGCGCTTTGCCTCTCGGATGGGTTCCAGAGTCGGCCTATGGCGTGCAACGAGTGGCGCCACAGGAAGAAGGAAATGGGTTGCGGAGGGTTGACGAAACCTCAAGAGGCAGATGGAATCTGCGGTCTGTGGGAATCTGATCGAGGGGAGTCGAAATGAGTCGCAAGCTATTGGTCGTGCCAGGCATGGTGCTTGGCGCCAGTCTGGTGTTGTCTGGTTCGTATGGGCATGCCCAGGAAGTCGGTACCGTCGCGCCCGTGGCTGATGCCCGAATTGGCGCAGATGGGCGCCTGGCAGTCATCATGGTGCTCGCCAAACCAAGCGCCGCAACTGTGTTTCAGCGCGAGTTCGCGCGCGCCGGTGGGCGGCAGGCAGCCCGGTCCCAGGCCTATGTGGCGGCCAAGCAGCACGCAGCGCAATTGGCAGCGGACCAAGCATCGGTATTGGCGCGCGTCGATCAGTTGGGATTCGGTTACGACCCGCTCTACAACGTGCAACTCGCATTGAATGCCGTTGCCTTGCGTGTTCGCCCCCAGGACATGGCCGCTTTGCGTCAGGTTCCAGGCGTCAAACTCGTGGAAGCGCTGGCGCTGGAGCAACCGACCAATTCCACCAGCGTCGCGTTCTTGAACACCCAGCAGGTCTGGGCGAATGCAGTCGGCGCGCCGGCTGCCGCGACGGGCACTGGCATTCGTGTTGGCATCATTGATACAGGCGTGGATTACCAGCACGCCACGTTTGGCGGGACGGGCACACTAGCCAACTATCAGGCGAATGACCGAACCGTCATTGGCGATGGCTTTTTCCCGACCGCTCGCGTCGTCGGCGGTACGGATTTTGTTGGTGATGCGTATAACGGCGTCACGGCGCCGGTTCCCGATCCCGACCCAATGGACTGCAATGGCCACGGCACGCACGTCGCCGGAACTGCCGCCGGTGGCGGTGTCCGTGCGGATGGGACGTCGTTCCCCGGCCCGTATGATGCGACCGTGCCATTCGGCAGCTTGCGAATTGGCCCTGGCACCGCGCCGCAGGCGAACCTTTATGCCTTGCGTGTGTTCGGTTGTGGTGGGTCCACCACGGTTACGGTCAACGCCATCAATTGGGCCATGGATCCGAATGGCGACCTCGACATGAGTGACCACCTCGATGTGATCAACATGTCGCTTGGCTCGGCCTACGGTTCGAGTTTCTCGTCGAGTGCGATTGCTGCTGACGCGGCTGCTGGTGTCGGCGTCATTGTTGTTGCCTCTGCCGGAAACTCCGGCGATACATTCTTCATTTCCGGATCGCCCGGTTCGGGCGATCGGGTCATTTCGACCGCATCGTCGGTGGACTCTGGCGTGGCCGGCAATGCGATTCGTGTCAATGCGCCAGGCGGTGTCGCCGGGTTCTACGTTGCGGGCACGGCTGCGTTCGGCAACCCGCCGCCGGCGGCCGGCGTGACTGGGAATGTGGTGATCGGGCTGGATCCTTCCGATGGTGCTGGCGTCTTGACCACGGACGGCTGTTCGCCACTGACGAACGCGGCGGCGGTCGTCGGCAACATTGCGCTGATCGATCGCGGCACCTGCGGCTTTGCGGTCAAGGTGAAGAACGCCCAGGATGCCGGTGCCATCGGTGCTGTCATCGCGAACACCGCCGCAGGCGTGTTTGGCAACATGGCCGGTGTCGATCCGACGGTAACCATTCCGTCGGTCATGGTCACGTTTACCGATGCGAACACGTTCAAAGCGCAGATTCCCGGGCTCAACGTGACGCTTCTGCCGGGCGATGACACCATTTCGTCATTCACGTCGCGCGGGCCGCGGCGAACGTTTGTTGGCCCCCTGCGGTTGAAGCCGGACGTCGCGGCGCCTGGTCAGAACATCACTTCCGCGCAAACGGGGGTGACTTGCACCGGCGTCGCACCATCGTCTGGTTGCCAAGTCGTAAATGCTTCGGGTTTCCTCCCAGACAACGCGCCATTGGTGCTGTCGGGCACGTCGATGGCTGCACCGCATATGGCGGGCATCATGGCCTTGTTGCGACAGCTCTACCCAACGCGAACAGTCGAAGAGCTGAAAGCGATGGCGATGAACTACGCAACCGCTGAACTGACCAGTGTGCCCTTGGGCGGCGGAACGCGTCTGCCCGCTTCGCGCGTGGGCGCCGGCAGAACGCGACCGGATCGGACCGCACCAGCAAACGTGCTGGCGTTCAATGCTGATGGCAGCGGTCTGGTCAGTTTGACGTTTGATACGCCAGTGGATGCCGCCACCATCAATGCGGTGCAGTCGGTCAGGCTGGTCAATCACGGCAACACCGCGCGCACGTTCGTCCTTGCCATCGATACCGTCCTCGACGCCCCAGGCATGGGCTTTGCCTTGCCGGGTGGCTCCAGCATCACCATTCCGGCCCAAGGCAGCGTACTTGTCGATGTGCAGTTCAATGCTGATCGAAGCCAGATGGATCATACGCGCGACCCGACGCTGGCGACCACCGTGGCGGTGACCGGCCCGCTCGCAAGCCTCGGCAATATTCCCCGGCAATACCTTACTGAAGAGTCGGCCCAGCTGACACTGAGTTCAGGCGGCAACTTGGTGCTGCGTGTGCCGCTTTACTCGGCAGAGCGGCCGGCGTCGACGATGTCTGCCGCCGATACGATCATTACCGGTGGCGCTGGCACTGGGTCAACGACTTTGCCACTCAGCGGTGGCGATGTCTGTACGGGAACACCAGGTGCTGGCCCGACATGCGCGGGTACTTTCCCCACCGATGTGGTGTCGCTGCTCAATACGTTTGAGTGGCAGGTGGACTCGCCGCGCAACGCGACGCTGCCTGCTTTTATGGACCTGCAGTATGGCGGAGTCACGTTCGACGCCGGGGCGGGTCGCGTGCAATTCGGCGCGTCGATGTTTGGTGAATGGAGTACGGCGACCGATCTCTCGCTGAACGTTTGCGTGGATACCGATGAGGACGGTGTCTTTGACCGGATTGTGTTCTATGGCAATACCGGCACGATCACAAGCCTGTTCGGCACGACCTTGAATGGTAACGATGGCTATATCACCGCGGTCTTCAATACCGCGACCAGCGGCCTCACATTGAGTTCGGCCAATGTCACGAATCTCATCTCGCCCAACACTGCTGACACCGCCTTGCTGCGCAATCGCGTCGTGGCGATCGGGCAGACCCCGGCGCAGCTGGGCCTTGGGGGTGGCGACACCTCGTTCCGCTACAAGATGGTGACCTGCGCAAACGGCAACCTGTGCGCGAACACGACATCGGGTGACCGTTGCGCGACCTCAGGCGGCGCTATTGCCGATGCCACGCCGGGCGTTTTCTTCTACGACTACAATGCCGCCGGTATTCAACCTGCGACTCCAACCGCTCTGTTCGATCTCAATGGTGCGACCATTCCATTGAGTTGGAATACCGCCAACATGGCGACGAATGGCTCGCTCGGTTTGTTGATGCTGCATCACCATAATCGCCCGGGCTCGCAAGCCGAGGTCGCCGTGTTGCAAGGTACACTGGTTGGTGACTTGCAGGTGGCGCAATCGGTTAGCAATAGCGCGCCCGCAGTGGGTAGCGATGTGACCTTTACTGTCCTGGTCACCAATTTTGGCGCAGCGCCGATGACCGGAGTCGCGGTCGAGTTGCCCCTCGCTTCTGGACTCACCTATGTCTCGGATACAGGGGGCGGGGCCTATGATGATGCCACGGGTATGTGGACGATCGGCGCGCTGGCCAGCGGTGCGAGCCAGACGCTGAATGTGACCGCGACTGTGGATCGTTCGGGCCGGATCGATAGCACCGCGCAGGGTTCTGGAACCATTGATGCGAATAGCCTGAACAATCGCTCAACGGTGTCGGTCAATGCGCCCAACACCGCTGATCTGCAGGTCGCTGTATCGACCAGCACGCCGAGTGTGCTGGTCGGGCAACCAATCAATTTCCTCGTGACCTTGAATAATGATGGCGCGGACACGGCCTACGGTCTGCAGGTTGCTGAGGGCTTCCAGACCTCAGGCGTTGAACCAATCAGCCCAAGCACCGCCACCGCATCAGGCGGCAGCTATGACGGATCGAGCGGCAGCTGGACACTCGCCAGCCTGGGTTCGACGATGACGCCGGCGATTGTGCCGGCGCAGACGTTGGCGCTCAGTTTCGTTGCGCCAAGCCAACTCGGTACGTTGACCTATAGAGCCACCGCCAGCGCAACGTCGGCCGATCCGGATAACACCGACAACACAGCGCAGGTGACGGTTGATGTGTTGTCGCCAGCATCGCTCAGTGCCACCAAAACGGTCAGTGGCAGCTTCACGACCGGTGGCGCCGTGACCTATACCGTGACCTTGTCGAATGCGGCGGCGACCGCGCAGTTTGATAATCCGGGCGCCGAATTCACGGATGTGCTGCCGGCGACGCTGACCTTGGTCAGCGCCTCGGCGAGTAGCGGCACGGCTGTTGCGACGGTCGGTACCAACACGGTCACTTGGGATGGCGGCGTTCCAGGCTCCGGCAACGTCACCATCACCATTCAAGCAACGGTCAATGCCGGCTTGACGGGCCCGACGGTGATCAGCAACCAGGGCACGGTGAGTTTCGATCAGGATGGCAATGGGACGAACGAAGTCCAGGCGTTGACGGATGATCCAGGCGTGGGTGGCGCGACCAACCCGACGGATTTCACCGCACTCGCTCCGACCTCGGTCCTGGCTCAGAAGACCGTAGCTACAGCGGGAGTCACCGGGTCTGCTGTCGTGTATACGATCACGCTCTCCAACGATGGTGGCAACGTCATTCAAGACTTGGCGGGAGATGAGTTCACGGACACGCTCCCAAGCGAGTTGACTTTGACGGGCGCTACGGCCAGTGCCGGTACGGCTAGTGCTGCGGGCAACGTGGCGAGTTGGAACGGTGGGCTCGCTGTTGGCGCTTCGGTCACGATTACCGTGAATGCCACGATCAATAGCGGACTCACCGCCGGTATCGCGATTTCCAATCAAGGCACGGCTCAGGAGGACGCGGATGGCAACGGCGTCAATGACACGACGGTGCCAACCGATGATCCAGCGCTCGGTGGTGCTGCCGATGCAACCGTGTTCAATGTGCTCGCACCCGCGGCTGTGCAGCTGACGAAGACCGTCATGACTACTGGTAATCCGGGCAGCAATGTGACGTACACGGCGGTGCTGACGAATTCGGGAAGCAATGCCATCCAGAATTTGGCGACGGATGAATTTGCCGACGAGTTGCCAGTCGACGTTTCGGTACAGTCGATCAATGCGACTGCCGGAACGGTCACGAATACCGGCAATTCGGTCAAATGGAATGGTGGTCTGGCCGTCGGTGCCTCGGTGACGATCACCATCCAGGCGCAGGTGTCCATCGCGGCTGCGGCAGGCACCGTCGTGTCAAACCAAGCTTCGGCGCTGGTGGATGGAGATGGCAACGGCGTGGCCGAGTTGACCGTGCTGAGTGATGACCCGGGGCTGCCTGGTCCGAGTGATGCCACCGTCTTCAATGTCGTGGCGCCAAGTCAGGTCAGTCTCAGCAAGACGGGAACAATCAACGGGACCGGCGTGACCTATACCTTGGTGCTGAGCAATACCGGCAGCTTCCAACTGGTCGACACGCCTGGCGATGAATTGATCGACATCGTGCCTGCGGCAATCACGGCCAACGGGGCTAGCGCCAGTATTGGCACGGCGGTGCTCAATACCGCGACCCACACCGTTACTTGGAACGGCAGTCTGGATGCGGGTGACCAAGCGACGATCACGATCACAGGCAACGTGAATGTTGGCCAACCGAATGGGTCCATTTCCAATCAAGCCCAGGCGTTCCAGGATGCCGACGGCAATGGCAGCAATGAAGCGAGCGTACTGAGCGATGATCCGGCGCTACCTGGTCCCGCAGATCCAACGCTGCTGGCGGGTACCCTGCAAGCGATCCCAAGTCTCGATGAACGTGCACGCGCCTTGTTGGGCTTGCTGGTTCTGCTGATGGGTCTTGGTTTCGTCTGGCGTGCACAGCGTCACTGAGTGCGGATTGACCGGCCGTTGAAGAACGGCCGGTCAATGCAGCATGTTTGACCGCCTAGACTCCGTAGGACCCGGCGTTTGTCTGGGTCCTTGCTATGTGGGCGGGCCGTTTGCCCGCATTCGTTGTCGATGGCCGACACGTAGACGCGGCTGACACCTAGACGTGGCTGACATGCAGACGTGGCCGATACGTAGGCGCGTATCAATTCCCACAGAATCGCGATTGTTGGCCCCAACGGGGCCATGCATACCAGCCCAGGGTGCAACCCTGGGAATCGATCGGTCGTCCGATTCCGCGTCCTGAAGGGACGCCGCATGGGGGCGCGACATTGATCGTTTCGTTGGTTATGCGGCGTTCCTTCAGAACGCCTAGATTGTGGATACGCGGACTCGCGTACCCAGGGTTGCACCCTGGGCTGGTATGCAACGCCCCTTCGGGGCTGAGTTCAACTGCGGACCCGTGGATCAAGGGCGTTGCCCTGGGCTGGCATGCAGCGGGCCGTTGGCCCGCAATCGGTGTCCGGGGCCTACAAGCACGCGGATCATGTCCGGCCAAATGCGGATTGCTGGCCCCAACGGGGCCATGCATACCAGCCCAGGGTGCAACCCTGGGAATGCATCGGTCCTCCGATTGTGCGTCCTGAAGGGACGCCGCATGGGTCGCGACGATGATCGTTTCGTTGGTGATGCGGCGTTCCTTCAGAACGCCCGGTTTTTGGGTCCACGGGCCCGCGGACGCGTGTGCCCTCGTACCCAGGGTTTCACCCTGGGCTGGTATGCAACGCCCCTTCAGGGCTAAGTTCAATTGTGGATCCACGGACCCAGGGCGTTGCCCTGGGCTGGTATGCGGCGGGCCGTTGGCCCGCAATCGGTGTCCGGGGCCTATAAGCACGCGGATCATGTCCGGCCAAATGCGAATTGTTGGCCCCAACGGGGCCATGCATACCAGCCCAGGGTGCAACCCTGGGAATAGAACGACCGACCGATTCCGCGTCCTGAAGGGACGCCGCATGGGTCGCGACGATGATCGTTTCGTTGGTGATGCGGCGTTCCTTCAGAACGCCCGGTTTTTGGGTCCACGGGCCCGCGGGCGCGTGTGCCCTCGTACCCGCGGGCGCGTGTGCCCTCGTACCCAGGGTTTCACCCTGGGCTGGTATGCAACGCCCCTTCGGGGCTAAGTTCAATTGTGGATCCACGGACCCAGGGCGTTGCCCTGGGCTGGTATGCGGCGGGCCGTTGGCTCGCAATCGGTGTCCGGGGCCTACAAGCACGCGGATCATGTCCGGCCAAATGCAGATAGCTGGCCCCAACGGGGCCATGCATACCAGCCCAGGGTGCAACCCTGGGAATGCATCGGTCCTCCGATTGTGCGTCCTGAAGGGACGCCGCATGGGTCGCGACGATGATCGTTTCGTTGGTGATGCGGCGTTCCTTCAGAACGCCCGGTTTTTGGGTCCACGGGCCCGCGGGCGCGTGTGCCCTCGTACCCGCGGGCGCGTGTGCCCTCGTACCCAGGGTTTCACCCTGGGCTGGTATGCGACGCCCCTTCGGGGCTAAGTTCAATTGTGGATCCACGGACCCAGGGCGTTGCCCTGGGCTGGTATGCGGCGGGCCGTTGGCCCGCAATCGGTGTCCGGGGCCTGCATGCACGCGGATCACGTCCGGCCAAATGCGGATTGCTGGCCCCAACGGGGCCATGCATACCAGCCCAGGGCAACGCCCTGGGTACGGATCGGCCGCGTGATCCCGCGTCCTGAAGGGACGCCGCATGGGGTCGCGACATTGATCGTTTCGCCGGTGATGCGGCGTTCCTTCAGAACGCATGTTGCACGGTGTTCCGTTCCCAGGGTTTCACCCTGGGCTGGTATGCGACGCCCCTTCAGGGCTAAGTTCAATTGTGGATCCACGGACCCAGGGCGTTGCCCTGGGCTGGTATGCGGCGGGCCGTTGGCCCGCAATCGGTGTCCGGGGCCTACAAGCGCGCGGATCACGTCCGGCCAAATGCGAATTGTTGGCCCCAACGGGGCCATGCATACCAGCCCAGGGCAGCGCCCTGGGTACGGATCGGCCGCGTGATCCCGCGTCCTGAAGGGACGCCGCATGGGGGCGCGACATTGATCGTTTCGTTGGTTATGCGGCGTTCCTTCAGAACGCCCGGATTGTGGACTCACGGACCCAGGGTTTCACCCTGGGCTGGTATGCGACGCCCCTTCGGGGCTTAGGTCAATTGCCCTCTGGTGTAGCTTGAATACTGGGCTTTGTGTTTTCGGGTCTGAGTGCGTCCCCATTCCACATGCAACTTCGGCCGGTAAACGTAGTCATAGTTGAGCGTTTGATCTTAACCAGGACGATTAACGAATGGCCCTAGCTCAGATTGTCGACGGCGACCTGCTGACGCAGCCCGTCGACGTCATCGTCAATGCCTGGAACCGGAACATCATTCCCTGGTGGTTGCTGATTCCACAGGGTGTATCCGGCGCCATCAAGAAACAAGCCGGCTATCAGCCGTTTATTGAACTCGGGCGTAAGGGCCCAATGCCGCTGGGCTCGGCCGTCGCAACTGGTGCAGGGCGACTGCCATACCGTGCCATCATTCACGTCGCTGGTATCAACATGCTCTGGCGCGCGTCGGCGCAATCGATCCAAGACTCCGTTCGGCACAGCATGGCGCAGGTCTATACCAACGGCTATGAATCGGTCGCGTTTCCCATTATCGGCGCCGGTAGTGGTGGCTTTCCTGAGTCTTCCGCGCTCGCGCTGATGCAAGAAGCGCTGGCACCCATCGAAACGTCCGCGCGCGTGATCTTTGTTCGTTTCCGACCTGGAATCGCGCGGCGCTGATTTTGGCGCAAGCCAACGCTTGCGGGCGACGCCCGAACTGCGCCATCGTTTGCCATGCCTCGGAATCCACGATCTGGTGTGCAACGCCCCTTCGGGGCTAAGTTCAAATGCCCTCTGGTGTAACACTGTTATGCGGTCGGGCCGGGGACCCGCATGCGTTGTCCAGGGCCTGCATGCGCACACGGATCACGTTCGACCAAATGCGAATAGCTGGCCCCAACGGGGCCATGCATACCAGCCCAGGGCAACGCCCTGGGTACGGATCGGCCGCGTGATCCCGCGTCCTGAAGGGACGCCGCATGGGGTCGCGACATTGATCGTTTCGCCGGTGATGCGGCGTTCCTTCAGAACGCATGTTGCACGGTGTTCCGTTCCCAGGGTTTCACCCTGGGCTGGTATGCATCGCCCCTTCAGGGCTAAGGTCAGATGCCTTTTGGTGTAACACGTCAGAACGGATGAGGCACGGCGTTTCGATCGGTACCAGGGTTTCACCCTGGGCTGGTATGCGACGCCCCTTCGGGGCTATGGTCAGATGCGTTTTGGTGTAACACGTCAGAACGGATGAGGCACGGCGTTTCGATCGGTCCCGGGGTTTCACCCTGGGCTGGTATGCGACGCCCCGTTGGGGCTAAATTCAAATGCCCTCTCGGGCCACATTTCAATTGCTTTCAGATGCCTCAATCTCTGTCCAACATTCTCGTTCACTTGATCTGGAGCACGAAAGACCGTCAGCCTTGGCTGGCGCCCGGCATTCGTGAGCGCACGCATGCGTTTCTTGCCGGGTCGGCGCGGCAATTAGATTGCGAGGCCTATCGCGTTGGCGGGGTGGCGGATCATGTGCATCTGGCGGTGCGCCTGTCGCGCACTTTGTCGGTGGCGGACTTGGTGAAAGAGCTCAAGACGGCCTCCAGCAAATGGCTGAAGGAACCGGACTCGGCCTTTGCAGACTTTTACTGGCAGCAAGGCTATGGAGCCTTCTCCGTGAGCATGAGTCAGAAGGACGCACTGCTCCAGTACATCGACACCCAGGAAGAACACCACCGCACTCGATCGTTTCAAGATGAGTACCGAGACTTCCTTCAGAAGTACGGAATCACGTATGACGAACGCTATGTCTGGGACTAACGCCGAGCACAACTGATCGGATGCAACACACCACCCATGACGGCCGCAGCCGGTACTCAGCGCACCGTTTCGACGACACACATCCGCGGCCGGTGACTTGAACACTTGGTCAGGCCGCTGCGCCGAAGTCGCAATCCCAAAGCTCGTCGTAGCGTGGTGGCGATGTCGACTCCCTTGACCGAGTGGGAATACTCGCGCTTTGCCGTACTTTCGCCGTACTGAAACGACAAAGGCCCGCCAAAGCGAGCCTTCGTCGTTGCTGTAACTGGTGGGCGGTATAGGGATCGAACCTATGACCCCTGCCGTGTGAAAGCAGTGCTCTACCGCTGAGCTAACCGCCCTTGTAAAGGGGCGCGCATTGTATTCAGGACTGCGCTGAAGGTCAACATCCTGACGTGAGCGGGGCGGTGGCGACACGTTTTGCCGGCACTACTGTGCGATTTCACGGCTTCTGCAGATTTCGGAATCAGGGGTGAATCATTGGCAACATTCAGGTGGCAGACACCTGCCATTGCCCGGCGATTCAGCCGTGCGTTCTAAACTGAATCACGCTGCATGTGCAGTGAGCCAAGAGTCGGGAGCAATCATGAAAGTTGTCGGTCTGCTGGTTGGTGTGGTGTCCGCGGTGTTGGTTGCCTATGCGCCTAAGAGCCAGGCCTATCATGACAATGGCGGCTACATTGTCCGCTGTGAGTCGATCGATTACCGCGACAATTACTGCCCGATTGATACCGGTGGCGGTGTCTATGTCGAGCGCAACCTGGGTCGCACCGCGTGCATCGAGGGCGACAACTGGGGCTACGACCGCAACGGTATCTGGGTTTCTGAAGGCTGCCGTGCCGACTTCGCCGTTCCGCAGGGTTATAGCAACGGCCGCGGCTGGCAATATGGACCGGGTCGTGGCCAACCGTATCGCGACCAAGGCGATCGCCGCTATGGCCGCGGTCAGCGGGTGATCTGTGAGTCTTACAAAGGTCGCTACAACTACTGTGGCGTCGGCAGTGTGCGAAACGCCGAACTCGTCTACCAGATGAGCAACAGCTCCTGCGTCTACCGGCAGTCCTGGGGTTTTGATCGCGGTGGGGTCTGGGTCAGTCGCGGTTGCCGCGCTGAATTCCTGGTGTACTGACGCGCCAGTAGCTTGTAAGAATGCGCTCAGAACGGGCGCCTTGCCAAGTGCGAGTCGGGTACCAACCCGGCTCGCGCCGCGTGAATCAAGCACTTCCTTCTGGAAGTCGCGGACGCACCGGTCATTCACGCATCCCAAGCGACGTCCTTGAAATCCAGTTCAGCTGATATCAGATATGGTTGAGTGGTCCGGGCAGGTTTCGTCCCGGCAGTGACTGGAACCCGACAAGGAGTACGTCCCATGGTGAAGTTTCTGCTGTTCATGATCCTGCTGGTGCTGTGCTGGCCGCTGGCGCTGTTGGCGTTGGTGCTGTATCCGCTGGTCTGGTTGCTGATGCTGCCGTTCCGCTTGATTGGCATCGCGGTAGACGGCGTGTTCGAACTCCTGAGCGCGATCATTCTGCTGCCGGCCCGGTTGCTCGGCGGCAAACCGGTCATGCCGAAGTCCTGAGAATTCGGTTCTGGCCGCAGGCAGACACTACGTTTGGCCTTGAGGGCCATTGCATCAGGATGGACCGCTGCCGACGGATTGCGACCAAAACGCCTCCGTCGATTCAGCTTCTGCCGACGCGGACGCCGTTCGCTTTTTCAGGCATGCTCGGTTTGTTGAATGAGCGGCCTCAGAGCGAATCAGGTCAGTTTGCTGCCGGGAGCATCACAATGTTCAAACAACGATTGCAACGCGGTATCAGTCGAACGGGGCACGGTTCGCGGCTCAGTCTCGCGCTGCTGTTCGGCGCCAGCCTGGTCGGCATGGCAGCGCCAGCTGCGGTGCTGCCGCGGTTTCCGGCTGGGGCAGTCTGGAATCAGGACATCAGCGCCGCAACGTTGCATCCCAACTCGGCGACCATGATCAGTACGCTCGCCGCCATTGGAGGCAATCCCTGCGGCTTTGGTTTCTGCCGCATGCAGATCGACTTTTCCAATCACGTGGTTTGGGCCGCAATTGGCGCGCCCACGCTGCCGATCGCACCGCATGCCACGTATGGCTATTACAGCCCGGATTGCGATGCGAGTGGCAATGTTCCGGTGCCTGCGGGCGGTGCGATCGAGGGCACGACTGGGTACGACTGCGATAACGAAGGCGAGGACTGCCACTATTTGGTGGTTCAGGGCAACACACTCTTCGAACTGTATTCGACCGATCGCAATGACGCACAGACGGCGTTGAACACGCTGTGCCTCGCAACCTGGCGACTGGATGTGGTGTACCCACCCGAAGGCCGCGGCGAGCATTGCACGAGCGCGGATGCCGCCGGATTTCCAATGATACCGCTGCTGTTCAACGCCGATGAGATCGCAGCGGCCATTCCGGGCAACGGGGATCTGGGTCATGCCATCCGGTTCGTGTTGCCAAACCCGAACATGGCGAACGATGTGACGCTCGGCGGCGAGGACGGATATCTCTATGTCCGACCAGCCTCGCACGCCGGCGCGCCCGCCGGTCCAGTCGGCAGTGTGCCGTACGGGTCACGGTTGCGGCTGCGTGCTGATTTTCCGCTCACCAATTACAGCCCGGGAGCGCAAGTGATCCTTCGTACCCTGAAGAAGTACGGGATGGTGCTGGCCGATGGCGGCAATATCGCGCTGACGGCAGAAAGTGATCGCTACACCACAAACTCTTGGGCGTCCGTTGGAATCAACTCGCGCACCTTTGATCAGACGAGTGGCGCGACCAAGGTTCAAATCACGGATTTTCAGGTACTCGATACCGGGCCGCGGATCGCCGAGACTTACAACTGCGTGCCAACCGTACTGCCGTTGGAAACCCTTTTTGCCAATGGCTTCGAGTAATCGGCTGGGCAAACGGACGGGCGGCCATGGCGGTTATGAATCCGTTCATCCTGGCCTACTAAATTTGCCTCGATTCTGGGTCGGGCTCGGGCCTGGCGCTTCAGAAACAAACCCGTACACACCTGCTCCTTTGCGGAGCGTGCCTGCGCCGTCGACGGCATTGTTTCCGTACACTAATATGCATTGATCGTCTGGCCTCCCGAATTACGAGTAGGGCCTATGTGGGCTCGGCGATTGCGGTTGCTCGCAAACGTCGCCTGCACGTTGCAGAACCACCCGTTTCATCACCAGAGCGCTGCAAATGCGCGACTTGCAAGGATTCAGCATGATTCGTAAGGCCCTTTGGCAGCTGCTGCCGCTCGTTGTGATCACCGCGGCAACAGCGGGCGAGGTTGATCAGCCAGTGACGAAGTCGGACCCGTCACCGATTGGCTACATCGTGACGTTGCGCGAGCCATCGGTCCTGGCGTTTCGCAGTCGATCGCAATTGGCGGACCTTGGGAAGTCGTCGGGGTATCAACCGACCGCACCGAAAGACCAGACCGCTCCGGATTTTCGCCAGGCGAACGTCGTGGCCTATCGGCAATATCTCGCCCAACAGCAGCAGCGCGTGTTGGGCGAGCTTGGCGTGCGGTCGGCCAAATCGCTGCGCATGACTGCCCGTTGGGACGTCGTGGGTAATGGTTTCGCGATCAAGGCGGATGCCAGCGACGTTGCGGTGATCCGGAGTCATCCGGATGTGCTGCGCGTCACGCCCGCGTATCGCAAACGGCCACTGTCGTTTGCAGCACCGCAAACGACCGGTGCTGACAGCCTTTGGTTCGGCGCGGTAGCCGGCGCGCTGCCGACCCGCGGCGAAGGCATTCTGATCGGGATCGGCGATACGGGAATCACGGCCAGTCATCCTGCTTTTGCTGCATTAGCGGCGGATGGCTTTCAGCATCCAAGCCCGCCATCAGGTTATCTCGGAGCCTGTGCCAGTCCGGTAGGCGCTCAGCGTTGCAACAACAAACTCATCGGGATTTATGACTTCGCGCCCGAGGCTGGCGCCGAAGGTGCGAATGCGGGCGCTGATCTGTCCGGACACGGCACGCAGGTTGCCAGTCTGGCTGCCGGCAACCCGGTGTCGTTTACCGTGGCGGCGCCCACTCTTCAACTGCCCATGAATTTTAGTGGCATGGCGCCGCGGGCGCAGATCATCTCGTACAAGATGATTCCAAATGATACGGGTATCACAGTACCAGGTGCGGATGTGGCGTCGATTAATCAAGCCGTGCTCGACGGGGTTGATGTGTACAACATGTCGTACATTTCCGATTTCGTCGAATCGCCTTGGACGAGCGAGGAGGGGCTGGCGTTGCTACAAGCGCGTGCGGCCGGAATGATTGCGATTGCAGGTGCTGGCAATGGCGGGCGTGGCGGCGAAATCGATCGTGTGCCGGGTAATGCGCCATGGGTCCTGGCAGTCGCCGCCAATCGCCACAATGGCGCATTCGTCACGCGCCTTGAGAACCTGCGGGGGCCCGGTATTAACGGCAGTCTGACGCTCACGGGGCAGGCCATCGCGGCCGCAGCAGCCGACGCGCCACTGGTCCATGGAAAAGACGTTCTGACCGGATTCCCGTCTTGTGGTCAGGGTACGTCGGAATCGGTGCCAACCGGTGCATCCAATCCATTTCCACCCGGGAGTCTGGCCGGGAAGATCGTTGTATGTGAAGAAGACTTCTATCGCGCTGTCGAGATGAGTTTCAACGCCAAGCTCGGTGGTGCGGTCGGTATTGTCTTGTTGAACGGCCCCTATTTGGGACGAAATTTCCTGACGCCGGCAGTTGGCATGCACTTGCCCGCCGTGCATCTTAATATTGTGGACGGCAATCGACTCCGGGACGCCCTGCAAACCGCACTCACCGCCGGTACGCCGCTGCGGGCGGCGATTTCGGCGACCGAGATCGGCCCATCTGGCGTCGTTGGGTTGCTAGCCGATTACAGCTCGCGTGGGCCGGTCGGGCCTTACAAGGGCGTGTTGAAACCCAATGTCGGTGCCCCCGGACCGCTGACGTACGCTGCTTCGGAAACCGGGGTGGGCTACAGCGAATTCAGCGGCACGTCGGCGGCGTCCCCGGTCGTTACCGGTGCGGCAGCGCTGTTGTTGGGCGCACATCCAGATTGGTCACCCGATCAGGTGCGCTCCGCGCTCGAGCTTAGTGCCGCACACGGTTTGGATAACTCACTTGGTCCCGCACCGACCGTCGCTGGGCCACTTGACGATGGCTCAGGCATGATCAATCTGGCTGGCGCAGCGCAAGTTGGGCTCTATTTCCCGGAACAACACACCGATTTTCTGGCGGCCAACCCGGATGCGGGCGGTAACCCAGAATCACTGAATCTGCCATCCATCTACTCGGATCGCTGCTTGAGTGGCTGTCGGTTCACCCGTCAGGTCAAGGCCAATACGGCCGGCGCCTGGCGATTCGAAGCGAGCATCGACGCGCGTGCGCAGATCCAAGTGTCTCCGGCAACCGCTACGTTGGCGGTCGGCGAGTCCGCCGACCTAGTGCTGCAGGTCACCATCCCGAATCGCCTGCCGACTGGAACGCAATTGCTCGGCGAGGTTCGCCTGGTTCGCACTGCCGGCGGCGGCGACCAAGTTCTGAAGTTGCCGGTGATGATCGAATCTGGCATCGGTGCGGTTGCGCCAAAACTGGACTTAGGCGCTCAGCCGACTGTGGGCCGACAAGTGGTCGCACTGCCGCGGCTTGCCGAAATTGACCAAGTTCGCGTGCTCGGATGGCCGTTGCGCAGTTTCGCTGGCCAAACGATTCGCCTCAGCAATCGTCAGGAATCGCGTGTGAACTTGCCGGAACCGACCGCTGCAGTTGGTCGTCCCGGCACCAAGGGCAAGATCCTGATAGAAGTCAGCTCCGCGACGGCGCCGGATGTTGACTTATATGTCTTTGAGGATACCGATGGCGACGGGCTCAATGACAAACGGTTGTGCACGAGTGTCAGCTTTGGATCAGACGAGCGCTGCGAGATCGATAGCACCTGGGCCGGAACCAACCGCTATCAGTATGTCGTGTTTTCCTTTGAAGGCTCGGCGCTAGGCGACGACGTAAATGTGCGACTCTACAACGAGGTGCAAACTGGCAGCTTGGATTTGGTCACCGAATCGATGGCCGGTCGGACCGCTTATGGCGATAGGCTGCCGCTCGCATTCGGGTGGAATCTGAGCGCTGTGCCGGCTGGCGCGCGAGCAGTAAGCTATGTGTCGCTGGCCGATGCCACCAGCGAATTTGGAACGATCCAGATCGATTTGACGCGATCGAACGATGCTTTGCCGGCACTGGTACTCAATGCGCGCAGCGACAGCGAGATAATCAATCTTCAGCCAGGCCAGGCGCATGAACGCATGGTCGTGGACATTCCGCCAAACCAGAGTGCCCTAGTCATTCGCACGGCGAGCGCACCCGGCACGAACGGTGGCAATGTCGATCTCTATGTGTCGAAATTTGAAGGCGCACTGTCTGGCCCCGATGTTGCCCCGGCACCACCGAGAGACGCGCAACCCTTCCGGTCGCTGTCGGCAACGAACACTGAGGTCGTTGGCTTGGAAGGCGCCCAGCTCACGGCCGGCCGCTACTATGTGACGCCAGTCAATGCCGGTACAACGCCAGCGTCATTCACACTCTCGGTTTCCAGCGAGTTCCAGGGCACCACGGTTCAGCCGAAAGCGAATGGCTATTTCAATCCGGCGCGCAGTGGCCACGGTGTGTTCCTGGCGACTACACCGCAAGTGTGGGCGCTGGCTTGGTATACCTTTGACGAAGCCGGCAAACCAATCTGGTACACCGCTCAAGGTGCTGCCGCCAGCAGCAATGATGGTGTGTGGTCGGCGCCTCTGTACCGTTCAACCTGGAACGGTGTCCGAGACCTGCCGCAAATGGTGGGCGAGGTCATTGTGACGTTCACCGGACAAGGCTCTTTCACCTATAGCTGGAAGCTCGACGGGCAATACGGCAGCGAGCCATTTGTCGCGATTGGCAATCCGCAATGCGCAAACGGGAATTTGTCGGTCGGTGGTGGTTGGCTGCGCCCGGATCAGACCGGTTGGGGGAGCTACTTTCTGAACTTTGCGGGCAATTTCGAAGCCGAGGCGATCTACGTTTATGACAGCGTTGGTTTGCCGCGCTGGGTGATCGGCGATGGCACGTTTGCGACGAGCCTGCAGAAGACCCTCTATCAAGTGCACGGCTTTTGTCCGAACTGTGCGTTTACGCCGACGAGTCGCCTGGAGGTAGGCACTGCCAGCCGAACGCTGAACTCGGCCTCAGCTGGGCAGTTCAGCAGTGAGTTCACCTTGACGAATGGCTTGACTGGCACGTGGTCACAATCGAATGTGAACTGGGTCAAGCTGACGCCTGATCTCAGTTGTCAGTAAGGGCAATCCTGAGCATCCTCACCCTGGAGGGTGAGAACCGCACGGTGTCCGGCAAGCGCCGGACACCGCGCAGGTCCGAACGCCCCGGGGTGATAGGAGCGTTCAGGCTGCAATCCGCTTAGAACGGCGGGGTAATCAAAATCATTGGCGTGTTCGTACGATTCCAACTGCCACCAATGCTGCCCGGGAAGTTCAGGCTACTGTTGAACGTTGCGTTCGTGCTGTTGGTGAAGTTCATCTGCATGGTGCCCGTACTGACGGTGGTGCTGGAAAAGTCGTCGAAGTTTGGGCACACCGGGCAATGGGTAAACGCCGTGGTCGCCGGCACTTGGGCATTGGCAGCCAGATTGGTCGTCGAGCCCGTCATCCAGCGCGGTTCGCCGGCTGCATCAAACAGGAACGCCAATATGCCTCGTATGGAGCTTGAGCCGGAGCGGAAGTCGGTCACGGTCGCGCCCCAGCCGCTCTCGGTTGGGTTGAACCAACCGCCGCTGCGGTTGCTGTCACCACTGAATCCGGTTTCGTCGACAAACCGGAGCTGCTTCTCACCAACCAGCGTGCCGTTCAAGTTCCAGAAGTAGACGTACTCCGCGCTGTCATCCACGTAGGTCACCCAGCCATTGCCGGCCCTGGTTCGGGAAACCGTAAACGGGTTGGTGCCGGTCTGTTTGGTCTCGGTGATATCGGTCTCGACCTGGGTGTTCAAGTCGTTCCAATTGCCGCCTTGGGTGTACCAGTAAGGCGAGCGGTCGGCCTTTGCGGTGTACCACACCGACGCAAATTGCGTGGGATTGCCATCGCGTGGAATATTGAACGCCGCGGTGCCGCTGCCCAGACGATTGAGGTTTTGATACAAGCCCGATCTTGGCAGCGCTTTCGGCGTGGTCGTGAGCGGGCAATTGCTGACATTGCACGTCCCACCATTGCCGACCACCGTGTTCAGAATGGTATTGGAACGAGCGGAAAACGCGGTGTCGTCAGCCATGCCCAGATAGCTGATTTTCAAAGGCGCCCCACAGGCCGCCGTGCTCGACACCTGGAACGGAATGCCTGCTGAGAGCGTATTGCCGGAGTTCAGGCTGGTGACAGTTGCATACGGTCGGCCGTCGATTCGCAGGTTTGTTGTATTTGGCTGCCGGGTAGGATGGAAAAAGCATACGGCCCGGTTGGCGGTGGCCGCTGGGTTGCCGCATGAGTATAGATTTCGGACCGATGCCGAGGTGTTTTGAATGCCGATCGTGGCCGATTCGCCCAAATCGCTCGACGGGGTCAAGTACTGATAGACAATTTCGAAACTTTGGTCGTACAAAATGGCTTGAAAGACCGCATTGCCTTCTGGGGTACTGTTGCTGCTGACATATTGTCCGACGTTTCGCCACTCGAAAACCGTGCAGCCTTGCGCGGCGCTGCCAGCATCGGCTTGACGAGGGCAATTGGCAAAATAAGCATGCCGCATTGCTCCGCCGGTTTGCACGACCAGGTCGTCTTGCAGTGCCTGCAGATAGCCGTTGTCGGCACCCGTTGGGAAAAATCCACAGGTATTCGCATACGATCCGCCGCCGTCGTTCTGCGACGTGCTCAAGTAACCGTTCGTGGACATCTGTAACTGCGTGAAATTCTGGCCATAGTAGTTGAATGGATTTGGCCCCAAACTCAGGTTCGACACTGCGCCATCGTCGAATGGGCTGATGGTGTCGGTTGCCGCGACCGGGCTCAGCGCTGGTTGCGCGCTCATGTCTATGGCCTGGAATCGACAAAGCGGCCCGGTGTTGTCGGCACGGGTGTAGCCAAACGCGTCTGCGGTCTGTGCAAGCTCCGAGCTGTCGCCGGTACCGGTGTCACCCGGCACAAACACGAACACGCCGTTGTCCACATCGTTGCCGCCGCTGTTCTGGAGATTGACCGGTACCGCCCAGCGCTCGCCTGGTTCGAGTGCCGCATCATTGTCGCCGCAGAGTTGTGTCGGGACACCAGCCGTCGCCACGATATCGGGGCCGGCAACGTTGATGGCACGGCTGACTTCGGTGCTGCAGGCCTGGCTGTCTCGAATCGTCGCCTTGATCGTGGTTGAGGTTGCGCGCACGTAATGTGGCGCCAACGACGTTGTGCCGCCAATTGCAGTCGCGACTCGGTCGATCGTGCCATCGTCATCGACATCCCACGCCACCGTATAGGGGGCAGTGCCACCGGATATGGACAGGTTGAGGCGCGTTGACTCGTCAACATTGGGGCTGGTCGGCGTTACACTGAGATTGGCCGTCATCGGAACGCAGCCTGGACCCGAGTCAATGCCGTTGAGCGTTATAGCGCCAGAGTTGGTGGGATCAAGATAATCCCGAAGCCGGGTGGTCGTTGTGTCCAGGTAATCCCAAGCATGCGAGAGTTTTCCGTATTGATCATTCAACTGCGAGGTTGGTGCCCCACAGAACGACGCGCCGCCCGAAAGCACCCCAACCAGGCGATGATTGGCATTGTAGAGAGGCGATCCTGATGAGCCGGGTTCGGTCACGCTGGGCGGCAGGGCGCCCGAACCAACGATATTCGGGAGCACGGGTGGCGTGCTGTCCCATTGCACCTGCCAATGCACATTTCGAGCATTGCCGATGTCAGATGTCGCCATGTTCTGTTCACTAAAAGTGATGCGTTTCTCATCGCCATTTGGGTGATGGATGGAGGCGCACAATCCGGTAGTCGAACTTGCGACGGCAGGCACCGCGCAAGTCGGGGTGGTGCCACTCCGATCCCAGCCAGCCCAGAACAGGTTCGAGCCAGGATTCGGTGGATCGTCCAGTTCAATCAGGGTCCAGTCGCTCTTGTTGCCGGCTGGGCCAATGCTGTTGTTGAACGCTGGCGACGACACGAGGAACCGCGAGCCAGTGAGGAAGTTGCTGGTCGGGCCGACATTGACCTGGCCACTGGCTGCTGAGCCCGGGCGGCGACAAGTGGCCGACTCGAAGTTCCAGTATGCAATCACCGACGCCGCATTGCCCGAATTGATATTGCAATGTGTCGCGGTAGCCAACAACATGCGCCGATCGTTTGCAGTGTTGTTGACCAACGAGCCCGTGCAAAAGCGCTCTCCGTTCGTGCCAATTGCAGCCACGGCGCGGCGCTCTCGATTCCAGGTATCCTCGGTGGCCAGACAGGCAACGTCGGTGTTGCAATTTCCCGACTTGCACACTTTGCCAGGGAAGTTGAAGCCTCGATAACCCTGGTTGATCCGGCTCAATACCAATTCGACCTGCTGATAGCGGTCGGGCGGTGCGGTCAAAGTCAGCGTGACATCCTGCGTCGCAATCGGAGGGGTCCAGAGTTGTCGGTGCGATTCGTTGTCGGCGGCTGTAAACGGTCGAATTTTTTCGGTGCCATCGGTCGCTTCAATGCGAAGCTCGGCGCCTTCGGGCAGCCAGTAGGTGGTGAACCCGAAGTTGACATGTACCGCCGATGCGGCCTGCACCCGATACTGCCATTGCATCTGGCCGGTGGGCAGGCGCATCCACTTGCCATGCGTTCTTGGACTGACCTGGACGCCGAAAGGCAGGGCGTACCGCCAACCACCCGGGTTGCCTTTGCTATCTGCCAAGGCGTCTTCGCTAATTGCTTTGGCCATGTCCAACGCAGGCATCACGATGCCCGTGCTGCCGGCTTCCAGAACGGGAGCGCTATCGTCGGCCACGGCCAGGCTGCTGCCAGCCGGCAGCAGCATGACGAAAGCAGCCACCAGTGAAATCCTTGTCTTGAACGTCATTCGCAACACCCTCATCCAGTCTTGGTACGGAGCATACAACGCACAATCCCGCGGTTTGGAAGACGTGGCTTTAAAGCCATGTGCGCCGAAGACGGGTTCATCACTGCACGTTCGGTCGGTGCCCACGTGCAGCGCTGCTTCTTGACCGTTGTCGGAACCCTATGAAATTCCGAGTGTCATCCTGCCAGCAATGCGGTTAGGGAGGGTCTGAATAAGTCCATCCTGGACTTTCAGACCCGCACTGAGTCCGGCACATGTCCGGACTCAGTGCTCCAGAATCAACCACTTGCGTGATTGATTCTGGGCGGGCCATCCATGGCCCGCATCGCCTCTGAACATGTTCAGAGGCTCCTTAGGAATTTGGTAGGCCAAGCACCCTTTTGAAAACGTTTGTGCACACGGGGTTTCGGGGCGCGCCCTGGTTGTGAGCCTGGATTCAAGACATCGGGTGATCACCGTATGCTGCATTGCCGCAAAAGAAACTGCGCACACCGCTAACCCCGGGATCGATCGTCGCGCGTTACGACCGTTGCCGAGTCCGGCGAAAGGAGATGATGCCCATGCGTTTCTTGCGACCTGCCCCCCGTTCCACCGCCATGGCGGACATCAACGTCACGCCGCTGATTGACGTCATGTTGTGTCTGCTCGTGGTGTTCTTGATTGCCGCGCCGGCGCTCGCGAGCCGTATACCGCTTGATGTGCCGGGACGGTCTCCCGACACTCAGGATGAGCTGGTCGAACCGCTGAAGATTCGCGTATTGGCCAGCGGCCAGATCACGATCGGTCAGCAAGTGATGGCCGCTACTGATGCGGAACCAGCGCTGCTCGTTCAGTGGCGCGAAGCCCCGAAGCGTGGGCTCGCTCTGGCGGTCGAGCCTGATGCATCGTTCGACACGTTGGCCCAGGTGCTGGGTAGCGCCCGCAATGTGGGATTCCGGAAAATCGGTTTTGTTGGCGCGAATGACCAGGCGACGGCCCGCTAGGGAGTCCAGCCGCCCCTTTGGTGCGCTTATTCGAGCTTCAAACGATCACAGACGATGCGCGATTCTTGCGACGGTGTTAGGGGTCACATGCTCTGATCAATCCGGGATATAGCGGGATCAGGCGGGACAATCTGGGACAGAAGCAGCGGGCTTGCGGGTTTCAGCCCTTCTGCAACCTTCAAACAAAAAAAGGTCCCGAAATGATCAATTGGCCAGATTCCGGCAACTTGGTCACTTGAAATGATCAATTGAACGGCCGGCAAACCGGCGTTGAATGGCCGTTTAAGACGCCGGGAAGCCGTGCGGGTCGCTGCAGCCGGTTTCCAGGCGCTCGACGTGCGCTTCTAGCCACAATTCCAGCCGAAACAGGTCATCGTCCGGCACTTCGGCCAAGCGGCGGAATCCTGCGGCGTCCAGCAGGGTCTGCAGCAGCTCATCCAGGTTGTATCGGTCGACATGCAGCGATATACGGCCCAACGCAACGCGGCGGCGCAGCGGCGCGGGCACGGCCTGGCGATCGAACGGCCATTTTTCCTTGCCAGATGGGCCCTGCAGGCCCGCCATTGCTGCAAACGCAGTGCCCGGGCGGGCATTGGCCGCCAGCTTCGCTATCAGGTCATCCAGATTCGTTCCCATTCTGTCGCCGCTTGATGTATTGCACCAGGTCCACGACGTTGTCCGGCTGCAGCTTCCCGCCGCCCGCCTGTAAATAGTCGCACAGCATCAGCAGCGTCTCCGCGTAAGCCTGGGGCTGCATGTGGCTTGCCAACTGGCTGAGCACGCCGTCGAGCACGTACACAGCTTGCCCCAGTGTCCAGGCATCAAGTCTCGCGGGCTGCGACACGCGGTTTTGCACGTTTTCGGTGCCGTCAAGCCCTGCCAGCCAAGCAATTGAAACTCCCGAAAGCGCTGCAAGGCGCGCAATAGCTGTGAACGGCGGTTCGTTATCGCCCTTGATGTAACGCTGCAGGGCTGACGCCGACACGCCAATTGCCTTTGCAGCATCTGCGCGGGTCCCAAGTAGATCGGCCGCAGTTCCGATTCGTGCCCCCACATCTGCGAGTGAAATCGGAACCAGTTCCGAATCTGCGCTTTTAGTTCCGATTCGCGCATAAGTGACTGTTTCGGCTGTCTTATTTTGCACGATTGCACCGCTTTTGAATGATTGACGAATCGGAACTGCCATATCCGCTTGACAGACTCGCACATGTGGCTAATATCTAATTCACATGTGATGACTTACAGGCACATACGGGCATGACCAAAAAAACTAGCGACAAAAAAACCGGTCAAGGCAACCGGCTTCCGGTCCAAGACCAGCCCGCAAAGGACTGGCACTGGAAGGATGTTCTTGTCGCACTCCACAAAGCTGGCTGGAGCTTGCGCCAACTGGCAATTGCTCACGGATATGACGACGGGGCGCCGCTTGGCGAAGCCGCACGTCGGCCATTTCCGAAAGCTGAGGGAATCATCGCCAATGCGCTGAACCTACAGCCGCAAGTGATCTGGCCATCGCGATATGACACATCTGGCGCCCCTAACAGACGCCGGGGGCCGGCTCCACGCCGACCAGACCACTTCCAAGCGAATCCTATACGGATTACGCACAAGCGCAATCCGCAAACGGTAGGGGCCCGATAGATATGCGCCCCACGTCACAGCATCGACACGAATGGCCCGCGTCATGGGCTGGGGATCAGGCAGCCAGTGCCCCGCGCCGCGTTGTCGCGAAAACCCTGCCAGGACGCACACCAGACCCCGCGTCGCGGGCGGCGAGCATGCTGGATTTCACTGGTGGGAACGTTCCTTGCAGTCCGGCCCGGGCCCCTCAGCGTTGCTGCGCTGCCGGGCCGGCTGCATGGTGTCACGTGCGGGGTGCGGTATGACGCGACATGATCATCTGACCCGTGACATGTTCAGCGCGCCGCGCCCTGCGCCGCTGACACCTGGCAGCCAAGACTATCGCGCGGTGCTCGCACACTTGCTGTCCGAAATGTTCGCGGCCAGCGGCAAGGATCGCTGGCAGATCGCAGCCGACGCCAGTCGGCTTTCTGGCCACGACATCAGCAAGCTGATGCTTGATGGCTACACCAGTGAGGCACGCGACAACTTCAATTGTCCGGCGTGGCTGCTGCCCGTGCTCGAAGCGGTTTGCTGTTCGCATGCCTACACCGAATGGCTCGCCGGGATTCGCGGCGGCCGTGTGTTGCTTGGCGAGGAAGTACTCGAACACGACGTGGCGCGACTCGAAGCCGAGCGCGCCGCGATCGACGACCAGGTGAAGGCGCTGCGCAAACGCCTGCAGGGCTCGCGGAGGCAGACATGAAACCTTCAGCGCTGCGGGTTGGTATGCGGGTTCTGTTCACACACAACGACGGCCGCGAGAGCGCCGCCGAAGTCGTCGAAATTTCAACGGTGCAAAAGCGCCGCACAGTGTTGATTCACTCGCCTGCATTTGTCTATTCCCCTTGCGATCGCGGCGTGATTGGCCTGAGTGCCTATGAAGTTTCGCGCCAGTTGCGCCCTGCGCCTAGAGCCTGCCGCGTCTGCGGATGCACCGCGATCACCGCGTGTGCTAGCGGATGCTGGTGGGTCGAAGCGGATCTCTGCAGTAGCTGCGCAAGCGCAGCGAAGGCCAGCGAATGACGACGGAGCAGCGGTTCCTTTCTGCCGCAGAGCTGGCCGGCTTGCCGGGCATGCCGTCGACCACGCGCGGTGTACTGAAAACTTCAGTACGCGAGGGCTGGGAAAGCCGACGCCGCAAGCGCGGCAAAGGGCTTGAATACGCTATTGCTTCGCTGCCCGCAGTGACGCGGGCAGCGTTGCTGATCGCAACGCCGCCAGAAGCCGCGCCGAAGCCTGCCACGTCGACACGAAAGCTCGCGGCTATCGCGCACGATCAGCTCATCAGAGCGGCATGGGAACGCTACGAATCAGCGACGGCCACGATGCGCGCCGAAGCCGTGCAAGCTGCGCAGCAACTCGACGCCGTCGCCGCGCTGGTCGCAGGAGGCACGCCGAAGTGCGCAGCCCGCGATCAGGTCGCCGCTGCGATGCGGGCCGCCAACCTGAAAGGGGCATCGGCTCCGAGCCTGGCGCGATGGGAGCGCGCTGTCGGCAATGCTGCCCGGGCGGACTGGCCCGCGTTGCTCTTGCCGGACTACACGGGCCGCACCAGCACTGCAGAGATTCCCGATGTTCTATGGGACTTTTTCAAATCGTCCTATATGTCGCGCGACCGCAAGAGCGCGAGCAGCTGCTATCGCCGCACCGCTGAGCTCGCAGCCAAGCAAGGTAAGGCCATGCCGAGCTTGAAAACGTTCGTGCGCCGCCTGGAATCAGAAGTGGATTCGCTGTCACTGACGCTGTCACGCGAAGGGCCCGAAGCGTTGCGGCGTCGCCTGCCGTCCATCGATCGCGACTCGACGGTGTTCAGCGCCGGCCAGGCCGTCAATGGCGACGGTTTGAAGTTCGACCGGCTTTATGTTTGCTTCGAAGATGGCGAGATTTTGAACACCGCAACGGCCTGGGTGTGGCAAGACATCAGAACACGCCGGATCTTAGCGTGGCGCCTTGCAAAAACCGAACACACTGATTGCTTCCGGCTCGCGACCTATGACTTGACCGCAGTCTGCGCGCCGGAATACTGCTGGATCGACAACACGCGCGTCGCGGCCAACAAGCTGATGACTGCAGGCGCTGCTGGCCGGCATCGCTTCAAGTCCGATCCTGCAGACGGCGTTGGGCTGCTGCAGATGCTCGGCATCGAGCCTCATTTCACCAGCCCGAACGCAGAAACCGGAAACCCGGGGGCGAAGCCGATCGAGCGCGCGTTCGGTATCGGTGGACTGCATAGCGAAGTCGCCACAAATCCACGCATCACGGCAGTGGGCGGGTTCAGCCCGTCGACGGCCATCCCGGTGCAGCTGCTGCGCGAAGTCATCGCAGAGGAAGTCGCACGACACAACGCACGCGCGAAGCGTCGCACGCCGGTCTGCAGGGGTGTGTTGTCGTTTGACCAAGCATGGGCCGAAAGCGTCGCTAAACACCCGGTGCGCGTGCTGTCAGACGCTCAGCGTCGGCTGCTGCTGATGACGCGCGAAATCGTGACGATTCCGAAAACCGGCGTCATCGTGCTGGACGCTGGCCAGTCGCGCCACGGACGCAACAAGTTCTGGTCTGACGCGGCGCCGAACCTGATCGATCAGCGTGTCAGCGTGCACTTTGACCCGGCCAACATTTCGGCCGGCGTGCATGTGTACAGCCTGGACGGCCGCTATCTGTTTGCTGCAGAGCACATGCCATCGCGGGCTTACAACGATACCGACGCAGCTGCCGAAGCGAAGCGCTTGCGCACGCGGATCACGAAGCACGCGAAGCGCGGCTTGGAGCAAGAGCGGCGACTCAACCAGCTGGAGCAAGAAAAGCTCTATGCAACAGCCGAGAAGCCCGCGCCAGCGCCACAACCGCAGCCAGAAACAAACGTCGTGCGGCCCGTTTTCACACGGCCGCACGATCCGGACCGCGATGCAGCCCGCGCGATCCAGCGCACGGGCACAGACAGCCGCGAAGCCGATCTGAATTCCTTTCTTGAAGCGTTCCAACGCAAGCGCAACCAAGCGCTCGGGTTCACGCCGCAGGAATGATTTGAGCAGTACCACGACCACGGGAGCCACACATGAGCACAATCGATTTGAGGGAGCGTCTGCGGGCGCTGATGCACGAAGACAGACAGATCACACAAGCAAAGATCGCGCGCGAAAGCGGGCTGTCGACCACGACGGTTTCGCAATGGTTCTCCGGCACATACCCGGGCGATATTGAAGCGACCGAAACGAAGCTGCAGCAGTGGCTTGACAACCATAGCGCGCAGCGTGCCACGGCTGAAGCGATGCCGATCGCGCCGGACTACGTGCCGACACCTTCGGCCGAGAAGGTCATCGGCGCGCTGCGCTACGCGCAAGCTGCTGGCGACCTGGCGCTGGTGTACGGCGGCGCCGGGCTCGGAAAGACATCCGCGATTCGACGCTATCGCAACCTTTCGCCGAATGTTTGGGTCGCGACGATGACGCCGGCATCCGCGTCAGTCGTGACCGCACTGGAAGAAATCGCCGATGCGGTTGGCGTCAGCGGTGCCCTTGGTGGCGGCGCGGCGAAATTACACCGCGCGATCTGCAAACGCATCGCAGAAACTGCGGGGCTGATTGTGATCGACGAAGCTCAGCACTTGTCGGTCGCGGCGCTCGATCAAATTCGCAGCCTGCACGATGCGACCGGGATCGGCGTCGCGCTTGTCGGCAATGAACAAGTTTATGCGCGCATGAGCGGCGGCAATCGCGCCGCCTATCTTGACCGACTCTATTCCCGGATCGGGAAAAAGGTCCGCCTGCTGCGCTCGACGCACGGCGATATCGACGCGCTGGTTGGTGCCTGGAACATCAAAGACAAAGCTTGTGCGGCGCAGTTGACTGAAATCGGCTCGAAGCCTGGGGCGCTGCGCATCCTGACGAAGGTGCTGCGGCTGGCGTCGATGTACGCGACGGCACAGCAGCGGGCGATGTGCTGCGACGACATTCGGGCGGCGTGGCTCGACCTTGGGGGTGTGGAATGAGACTCGCAGCCCTTTTCGACACATTCCAGTCCCGCAAGAATGACGGGCTCGCCGATTGTTCGGTCGACGAATCGACCCTGACGGCGATAGGCGACACGATCGACGTTGAAGACTTGCAGGCATGGGACAAGGTGTTTCTGCCAGTTGCGCTCATCTGTGCTCGCGAAATCGAGGACATGCCGCCAACGTTCCTGATGTCTTTCTGCATCGTCGTCGTGGTTTCTGCCCTTGCGGCGCGTGGAAGGTTTGTCCAGTCTGAGATGCTACGCGGCAGGCACAAGCAGCTTTGCCCGACGCTGATCGAACGGACTCATTGCTGGCACAACTTGGCGCAGATCGTTCATCTGGATGCGTGCCCCGAACTGCTGGCCCTGATTCGAGGGGGAAAGTCTCTCGCAGAGGTTAACGCCAACTTTCGCGGGTCCCTATTGTCCATAAGTCAGACAGTGGGGTCAGCATGAACCCGCTGCCTGTACTAACAATCGTAGGCCCGCATGGACACCAGTACCCGGAGCACCTGCTCCAGGTGGTATGTGACGCGCACAACTCTGCCCCTGAGTGCTGCGTTGAGTGGCTGAAAGGTCATGTCCGCGACATGGGCGGCGGGATCGAGGGTTTGCTGGCGCTTGCAACGCCGTTCAATCCAACGCTGTACGTCAAGGCTTGGCAATTCACAGTCATGCTGCGCGCCGCCCGCGCGCGGAATCTATCGGACTGGAATCTGCGGTTCATGGTCGGGAGATATGACACGCGCGTCACTGATGACGTTGCAATCGAGCTCGATCGGTTTCTGCTGACACCGGCCGGGGATCGGATGCGGGCGTTCATTGGCCAGCAGCTGAGCGAGGTGACGCCATGATCGTGTCCGGCAACACTGTGATAGGTCGGAGGATCGCGGCGGCATCAATCAGGAAGATTGCCGAGTTTGGCCAACTGCAACCGCCGGAATGGACGCAGTTACTGGTGTTCATCCTGGGAAACTGCGGAACCGACTGGACATCAGCCGGGCACATAGTAGTTGCTGGCCGTCATGTTGTCGCGGAAGCGCTATTGTTTGAAGTGATGCATCGATCGATGCAAAACAGGGGGTATTCCAAGCCCCGCGTGCTGGCATCGCTGAAAATCTATTTCGAACCGTATCAAGCGGCGCCTTCGTGGGAATGCGCAATTGAATACGCAAGAGATGCACTCAACGAACTTGTCATGAGGCCAAGTGGGGCCGTGATCGCGTCGTTCATCGCGAATGCGCAGGGGGCAACATGATCAGCACGAAGACACTTGATCAGCTTGTTGCTGATGCTGGGCCCTGCCCGTACATCGACGAAAGCGCGCTCGCACAAATCGGAACGCGCTGGCCAGTCGAATCAGTTGAAGCGGTTCGCGCTGTCTTTCTGCCGGCGTTGATGGCGATGCAGCCGGAGCTTCGAAGGCATTGCGGCCCTGCAGATGGTCAGCTCGCCGGGGCCGTTGTGTGCCTAGTGATCGGCGTTGGCTTGGCCGTGCGCGGTTTGGTGACCCAAGAGAGCGCGTTGCGGCGTTACGCGCAAGGCGAATTTGGACTGGAACGCATCAAGCGGGCCGGGTCTGTTCTCGATGTCTTGCTCTATGAGGGAACGCTGCCGGCGTCCATCGTGCTGTGCATGAATGGCATGCGGTCCGCTCCCGAAAACCATCAGCGGAGCCACTGACCATGAACATGATTCAGAAGTGCAACCGTGTTGTCGATGTGTTGGTCGCGCTTGAACGGGCTGGCGCGACAGTCATCGAGATTCGTATCGGCGCGCGGGAACCAGTGATCGAGCTGGCCGGGCCCGTCAGCCTGGTTGGCGTCGCCATCACCACGGGGACCCGGACGAATGAGTTCGGACACCGCGAAGGGTTCGCGTTCATGAGCTTTCAGGCGTGCCGGGTTGAGTGGAGGACGCCATGATCGGCAAGCCGATGACGCTCAAAGAAGAGATCCTGCAGATTGTCGGCCGCGCGGGCGGAAAAGACATTACGTCCGGCGACATCTATCGGCAAGCGACGATGGCAGAAAGCGGCGGAGAAGTGTCGTCGATGTGCCAGCGCTTAACGATGTCGCGCGAGCTGGTTCGACACGTCAGCGGTAAAGGTCGCTTTACGTACACGCTGGGCACGGCCGCCAGTGTGCAGGTTGCTGAATTGGTGGGGTTCGTTGGTGTCGACTGGGGTCGACCCGTCGCCGAAGCTCGCAAGCAGGCAACCGACAAGCCAGCCGTTTCGCTTGCCGTGCGCGCGCAGAAGCCATCCGGGCCGCGCGCACTCGAAAACATCAGCAAGACGATTCTGCAGATCGTCGACGAAGCCGGCATCACGGGAGCAACGTCGAAAGAAGTTGCAGCAGAGCTGACAAAGCGGAACCCTGTCTGGGCAGGTGAGCGCGGACCGAAAAAAGTCAAAGAGAAGGTCACGCAGGCGCTCGCAACATTCAAAGCCTACGGCTATGTCGTGACAGCGGGCGTGCGGGATCGGCTGATTGTCTACAGAACGAAGAACGCCGTCACCACGGCAGGCCAAACCATCTATCACGGAGCGGAACGAATGAGCGAATCGAGCAACCCAACAGAGACCCCGCAGGGCAACCATTCAGCCGAATCAGCCGCAGCGCCGGTGACGGCCGCACCTGCTGGCGAACTGCCCCAAAACGCGCGCCCCAAGCGGTTCACAGCGACGCTACTCGGGCACCTGCAGGCGCACGCCGACGACCATGCCGAACTGCTGCGCGATGCAATCGCGTCGCGCGCAAGCGGCGACGTGCTCGACCTGCTGACGCAAAGTCAGAATGCACTGCGTGCGGCTGAGCGAATCCTTTACCAAGGTCGGCAGTCATGACGCGGGCCACAAAGGACCGGAAGCCGGTCAAGAAATTGCCGACAGGCAGCCCACTGCCATCAGCGACCCATCGCGGGTTCGCCATTGATCGGCGCCCACTGCTCAACACGACGCGCTCCGTCATCGTTTGGACCGTGATCCACGGGTCGAAGGAAGTCGTGCGGGACACGGCTCCCGATGCGGATGCGGCACTGGATCGCGCCAAGGCAGCGATCGACAAGATTTGGACGGACAAACACGGAGGCGACCATGTCGCAGAATGACCAACAGACGCCGCGCGAGCGGATCGAAGCCGCGACGTTCTGGTACTCCAAAGCGCGCGAAGAATTGCGAGCGCGCATGCTCGCGGTGCAGGATCAGATTCGGGCGATCACTGAGAAGCAACGGCCGGAACTGATCGCGCTGGTTGACCAGGCAGCGAATGCCAAGGCCGAACTTGTTGCACTGATCGAATCGAATCGTGACGTGTTCAAAAAACCGAAAACCATTCAGTGGCACGGCGTCAAGGTCGGCTTGCAGAAAGGCAAGGGCCGGGTCGAATGGAACGGCAGCGAAGACGACATCATCGCGCGCATTGAAAAGACGCTTGACAAAGCGTCAGCCAAGCAGCTGATCGACGTGAAAAAGAAGCTGAAGAAAGACGATCTGCGCGACATGCCGGCCGATGTGCTCGCCAAGCTTGGCGTTGAAGTCAAGGATGTTGGCGACGCGGTGGTGGTGAAAGCGACCGACGACGCAGTCGACCGGCTGATCAAGGGGCTTGCGACTGATTCCGTGCTTGGCGATGACCTGGCGGAGCGTGCGCTGTGAGCGTGATCGCGTGGGACTGGGTTCTGCTGCCGGTTAAAGCGTTGCTGATGGTGATCGCTGCCGTTTCGGGTCTGATTTCAGCAACGGCCATCGTGCTGCTGGCTGAGCTGTGCGAATGGAGCAGCGAGCCATGAAGCCGCGCCCGACGAGGTTTCGCAACGCGATGATCCAAAAGATTCATGCGGCAGCCCGAGCGCTCACGCTGGATGATGATACCTATCGCGACATGCTGCATCGGGTCACGGGCAAGCGCTCATGCGCTGACATGAACACGGTGCAGCTTGAGGCGGTCAGTCGCGAGTTGGATCGCCTGCAAGGCAACGCGCGACCACAATCGCTTGCAAATGGCCCGGTGACGATTCAGGAAGGCTGCCGCGCGATGATGACGAAAGTCGAGCGGCTGCTCATCAGTCGCGACCGACAGTGGGAATATGCGCACTCGATGGCGCGCCATATGTTCAAAGTCGATCGCGTCGAGTGGCTGCGACCTGCTGATCTGCATAAGCTGGTTGCAGCGCTCGAAATCGACAGCCGTCGACGCAGCAAGGCGAAGGCGCCATGAAACTGCGCTGCCCCTGCTGTTATGGCGAGTTTGAGATCGAGGCAGCGCTGAACCTTGACGCAGCGCGCAGCGCGATGCTTGTCGCCTTGAGGCTGCCAGCGTCGATCGCGGCGCCGCTGGCTAGCTACATCGGACTTTTCCGGCCGAGAAAGCGCACGCTGGCGTTCGACAAGATGGAGCGCCTTTATCAAGAGCTTCTGCCGATGCTGGCCGAAGAGTATGTGCTGCGCGATGGCGTTCGGCGGGCCTGTTCACTCAAGCAGTGGGGCGAAGCGCTGCAGGCTGTTTTGCACGCGCGCCAGGAGGGCACGCTGACGACGCCGCTGGAGTCACACGGCTATCTGCTGACGATCGCGGCGCGCATCGCTGAGCGCGAAGGCGCGAAGGCTGAACGCGACAGTGCTCGGAAGACTGCAGCACAGACGGGCGCCGAAAAACTCGCGTTCCTGGAGCGCATGAGCCGGATTGCTGGGGACGTTGAGCTGGGACTGATCACGGCCGAGAAAGCAGAAGAACAACGCCGGATCGTGCGGCAGGAATACGGGCAATGAATGGCGATCTGTTCGGCTTCGACACTGCTGACCCGCTCGACGTGATCGAGCGGCCTGGCGCTGTCGCCGAACTGCAGGACGCGATGCACAGATGGCCGGAGCGGCTGCGCGAAATCTTCGACGTGGAGCGGGCGCTGTCAATGCGCGCGGGCATGTCCGAAGTCGACGCGACGCGTGACGCTGTCGAGCGCACGTTCGCCATTGCGCACTATTTGGGGTCGCGCATGTTGTATTTCCCGGGCGCGGAAAAGCTGCGCCTGGCACTGCGGGACATGGAAATTCATCGACTGCAGGGACGCGTGTCGGTGGAAGAGCTGGCGCGGCGCTTCAGCCTCACGCCTGCATCGATTTATCACATCATCCGGACGGAGACGGAGCGCACCCGCGCAAAGCTTCAGGGCCGGCTTTTTGACTGACGGAGGCACGTATGGAAAGTTCCTGGAAAGCAGTTGCGTTCTTTTTTGCTGTCATCGCACTCGTGATCGTCGCATCGATCTATTCGTTCACCGCGGAGTTTCCGGAGCTGAGCCAGGGAACAGGCGCCGAGGCTGCTATCTCGGAATCGGACGACACCGTATTCAGCCGAGAGCAGCACGCGGCGTACTTCGAGCCCGGCGTGGCCACGCTTTATGGCGCCGCAGGTCGGGACGAAGCAGTGGGCTGTAGCGACGACATCGTCACCCTTGTTCCTGCGACGCCTTTCTATCGCAAGGTCGTGTTTGACGTGCTGGCTGGCACGGATGTGCCGATGTCGTCGGCGGCCCGGCAGCTCGGGCGCTACACGCAGTGCAATGCCGATGGGCTGTTTCGGTTCGATGGGTTGCCGCCAGCCAGATACCTGGTCGTCGCGTTTGTTGGCCAAACGCCCGAGATCATGATCAAGGAAGTCGACGTTCCTGCTGACACCGCCCAGGTCGGCGTCAAGCTGACGCGGGCTGATCTGATCAGCGTGAATGTGCCAGGAGCGGCGCCATGACATACGAGCTTGATCCGGTGCCAGACGGCACGCCGGTTGTGACTTGCGTGTACTGCGGAATTCAGTACACGGGCGGCACCCCAGTTCACGGCGCCCAGGTCCTGAAAGACCACATCATGCAGTGCGACAAGCACCCCATGTTCAGCATTCAACAAGACCGGCTCCAGCTCCGCGCCGCCCTGGCAAACCTAGTCGGCGCCAGTACACTTCCAGAGCTATACGCCTTAAAGCTGACGCTGCTCTATGCGCCTGGTTTAAAGGAAAGCCCAGACGGCGCAGCCATGATTGGCGGAATCGATGCCCTAATCATTTCCATTGAATCGGAACTTGAGGCGGAAGGTGTATAGCTCGCGATCGCTCACTCAGCTGGCTAGAATCAGCCCGACTCAACTTGGAGGTGCAACGTGCGAGTTCTGATGGTAGTGATCCTGTTCGGATTGGTGTCCTGCGTTTCGTATGCCCCGAGCCGTCCGGTGTCTCCGGCGCAGCTCAATGTCGCCACAGAGAGCAAGGAAGTGTCTGACACCAGCTACCAGCTTGGTGTCGAGCGAAGTGCGTACGTGGGCGAGCCGCTCGCCCGGGTCAAGAAGTATCAGGCGACGCAGACTCAGTCCGATCGATTCGTGACGACGGCGCCCGTGACGCTGGACCCGACGCCGGGTGAGCCCAAGACGTACCCGGCCGGGACCAAGCTGATTGCGGCAGGGAGTGTTCCTTATGAGGGGCGCGAGTACATTGCCGTGAAGTTTGAAGACGGCGTCCCGTATGGTTGGTACCACGCGATGATCAACCCGGACGGATCGTTCAGTGGCTACTTCTACGCTCAGCTGAACCGGATTGTTTTGGCAAACGGGAAGGCGGCCGAGTTCAGTCCTGCGACTTTCACGCTGGCACGCGAACGCTCGGAAAACGTATCGACGTCAGGCGCCTATGTTAATTTCGAGTTGGTTTACAGTGGCATCACGAATGATTCGATCAACCTGCTCTACCGTGAGTACACAGCCGACGACATGGCACGGCCAGCGTTCTCGCAAAATCTGGTCTACGAGAAGAGCGCCAAGACGATCCGCTTCAGGAACTTGGTGATCGACTTGGTGTCAGCGTCAAATGAGGCGCTGACCTACACTGTCACGAGCGATTGATCGAAGGGAGCAACAGATGAGCGAATTTAAGCCGGACATGTGGGCGCTATGCCCTAGCTGCCGACGACTCGTGCCGGTTGTCAGCGTGTCCATTACTTTTTCAAATGATGAGCGTCTTTACGAGCTCAATCGGCACCTATCAGGACCGCAACACGGTCTGCAGGTTTGCCATTCATCGGGTGCATACGTGCCGCCACAGCAACTCCGGCCCGCACCTACGGATCCGCAAGACACGTTCAAAGTACCTTACGAATAGGCTGCAGCAGGCCGCAGCGCTATACTGAAAAGGCCCCGCGCAATGCGGGGCTTTCGCGTTCAAGAGTCTGAATCTCCCGGCGCAAGCTATGCGCTGCACTATCCCGGCACGCCGCAATCGCGGCTTCGCCGGGCGACAATCGGCTCCCACTGGTCCGCCCGGCATCTCATTTTCTGCGAGGTGCTTTGTGTCACTGGATTCGAACAAACTGAAAGCCGAGCTGGGCCCGATCGCTGACAAGCTGCGCGCGTCGCCGCTTTTGCTGGTGTTCGTGATCGCGTTCTCGATCGTGATCTTTTTGGCTCCCGCGAAAGTGGGCCTGACGATTTGGGGCATCAGCAAACTTGCGCTCGGTGGTTATGTTGGCTACTGGGTGGACCGTCTGAGCTTCCGGGCCGAGTCTCGGCCGCACCGCTTGGACGGCATCGCGCGAGGCGCTGCTGAGAAGCGGCGCGCGTGGATCGTCGGGGCCGCGCTCATCGGCGCATCGTTGTTGCCGTAAGGGCGCGCGCCATGGCGAACTGGAGCCGCAACAATCGAATCACGGCCGGCATTCTCGGACTGATCGCGCTGGGGTGGATTCTGATCGTCGTCGTGTTGGCGATCGGCCTGCCAGCGCCTGAAGCGCATGCGGCGAGCAAAACCCCGCGCGCCAATAAGGTGCAGATTCCGGAGCACTCGGTGCAGTATCGCCTTGCCATCGAGCGCGAGACGGTCGCAGTGTTTGGCTTGGATGCGTCGCCTGCTCGGATCGCGGCGCAGATTCATCAGGAAAGCGCGTGGCGTGCGACGGCAGAATCGCCGTATGCGCAGGGCCTGGCTCAGTTCACGCCAGCCACTGCGAAATGGATCGCGACCGTTTTTCCGGAAGATTGCGGCTCGGCTGATCCCTGGGACACCGGCTGGGCGATTCGCTGCGCGGTGCGTTACGACAAGTGGCTCATGGACCGCATTGATGCGGAACCGGGCTGCGATGAATGGGCAATGGTTCTATCCGCTTACAACGGCGGTTTAGGGTGGCTTAATCGCGACATAAAGGCTGCGCGCCTAGCGGGCAACGATCCGCGTCGCTGGTTCGGTCATGTCGAGCTGACATCAGGGCGTGCGGCGTGGGCGATGAAAGAGAATCGGAGCTACCCACGCCGCATTCTGACCATTCTGGAACACGCATACATCGCGGCAGGCTGGGACGGCGTGCCGGTGTGCGCGAAAGCGGACGCGCCCTGATGTATCAGGCTCGGATTGACTACGTCGGCACGGACGGCAATGTCGCAGGTCTCCCGGTCAAGGAGACCTTCGAACTGTTTGAAGACGCATCAATGACGATGCCGCTTGACCTGACGGGATTCACTGCACGCTTCGCGTTGCGCTCGCGCGATGAGAATGGCGTGCTGCTGATCGAGGCGACAACAGCGAACGGTGGCGTCGTGCTCGGAGGCACGGCTGGAACGGTTGCGATCCAAACGGGCGCGATGACTCCAGCCCATGGGTCTGTGCCGGCAGGCACTCATGCGTATGCGCTGGAAGTATTCGACGGCAGTGGGACCCTGCTTTACAGCGCAATCGGCAAGCGCGAGTTTCGGGTGCGTGTATGAGCTTGGGCGTGCTGATCAATCGCCGGGTCGTGTATATGCGGCGCGAATCGGGCGGCGTGGTGTTGCTGCGTGATCAAGCGGCACCGAGCTCGGTGCCGCCACATCCACATCCGAACGCGACAACTTCTGCGCCAGGGTTCATGTCGCAGACGGATAAGCAAAAGCTTGATGGTGTCGCGTCTGGAGCGACAGCGAATGCGTCAGATGCGCAACTGCGCGATCGTGCTACACATACCGGCACGCAGCCGCTGAGCTCAATCGAGCAGAGTGGCGCAGCCGTTGGCCAGGTGCCGAAGTGGACGGTGGGTGGTTGGGTCCCGGGCGATGTCGCGGCTGTACCCGGTGGCACCACTGGCCAACTGCAATATCACGGCGCTGGCGGCACGTTCGCGGGAGCTCCGATTGTTTATAACTCAGGGTCGGGTCTGACCAGCTACACGAACCCCGTGCGATTGCCTGCCGGCAACGCGTCATCGCCAGCGATCGGAAAGGACGACTCGGGATTGATTTTCGACAACGGAATCGATGGCGCGGTTCAGGTGGTGAGCAATAGCTCTTCAGTCGCCATCCTTGCGAGCAACGGTAATCAGTTTCCGACGCAGACGACGTTTCGCAGACGCGTGTCGTCGATGGGTTTCTCAACCGAGGTCGGACCAAACCTGCGCGCGTTGATGACGAACCGTGGTGCAACGGGTCTCGTCACATGGACGCTCAATCAATACTTTTTTTTGGACGGGACGGAATTCGAGGCGCTACGCATTGAACCTCACGCGGTGCGACTTGTTGGCTTACTCGGAACCGAACGATTCCTGCGCGCTGACGGATCACTGACGGCCGCGGGCAAATACATCGAACTTGGCAGCGTCGGCGCTTTGTTGCGCGTCTGCTGGGATGGCACTCATTGGCTGTGCTTGAGCGAGCGCGGCACGATCAACGTGGAGCCGTAGTCATGGCCTTGCAGCTTTCAATCTATATCCCGGCGTACCGAGTAATTGCGAGCTACTGGCGATTCGGTCACATCGACATGCGCATCGACCGCGGCATCGTGGTGCTAAGGCTCGACGGCTTCGTGGCGCGTGAGCATCGCGACGATCCAGAAGGGCTGCCTGTGACGCAGCGAGTGTTTACGGTCGAAGGTGCGAACTTCGCGCAACTGCTGGCGCGGCACTATGCGGGCGAGAACATCGCGGCACTGGCATACGAATACGTGCGCCACGCATGGCGCATCGTCCCTGGGCGCGCTGAGCCCTTGCCGAGCGAATTCGCCGACGCGGTGAACGTATGAGGCTGTCGGGACGCGTTGACGCGACGCTAGGCGCCGCGACGCACAACTGGGCGCCGGCTGGACTGGAGCACGCGGACATCATCTTCGTGACATGCACCGCTCCCGTCACGTTGACAGGGATCGTCGCGCAAGGCCGTGAGCGCGTCCTGGTCCTTTGCGTGGTTAGCGGGACGCTGACGCTTGCAGCTGAAAACGGATCGTCGACCGATGCGAATCGCTTCGGGCTGGCGAAGGACTTGGACATCGAAACAGGCGCTCGGCTGGTTTACGACTCGATCGCGCGCCGCTGGAGGGTTACATGATCGGCAAATTGGCCGGGCGATTCGCCGCGGTGTCGAGCACGACCGTGCTCGGCTATGCCCTGCTCGGGGCCTTGCTCGCGTCGATCGCGAGCTTTGCGGGTGGCACGTGGGTTGGCATGCGCTGGGTGAAGGGCGCGACAGCGCTCGCGCGTGTGGTCGAGCAGGACAACGAAATCGTTGGGCTACGCGAGGAACACAAGGTTCAGCTACGCGAGCTCAACCAGGCAGCAGAAAAACTTTCTTTGATATCGGAGGGCTTAGAACATGACCGCAATGCAATCGATCGCAGCTTGGCGAAAACGCGCGCCAGTCTCGATGCCTATCTCAGTTCGCGTCCTGATCTTGCTGGCTGCGATTTTGGTCCAGACGGGCTGCGCATTTACATCGAAGCGCTGCGCCCTTCCACCGCCCGCGCCGCTGCCGGAGATTCCGGTCAATCTGCGGCAACTGTGCCCGGAGTTGCCGATCCCGACGAAGCTGGACGCGCCGGAGCTGTTGCGGAACGCGATCGAAGTCGCGCACCAATACCACACGTGCGCGGCCCGGCTGCAGCGCCTGGCGGAAGCGGTGACGACTCGCGAGCAGGACGAAGCGGAACGCTACGCGCGGATCTCGGAACAACCAGCGCCAGCACAAAAGAAGCGGTGGTGGCGCCGGGAGACGCGAGCCGGTGATTGATGATGTCGACCGCGCTAATGACCTGGCGGACGCAGAGCGCGCCGCATCGATCGCGGCGATTCTCACGCCGGTTGCTGCGCGGGCACGAACGAATTGCATTGCATGCGGTGAGCGAATCAGTGACGCGCGATTGGCCGCTGTGCCATTCGCTCAGCACTGCGTCGACTGCGCGAACACGGCCGAGAAACTAGAGAGGCACCGACGATGACATTTGACGAAGGGCTTCGGCTGTTTTCCGTGGTCGCAATTGTGGCCAGCAGCGGGCTGAATGTTTGGATGTTCCTAAAGACGCGCAGCGATGACCGCTTCAAGCTTTACGACGCACAGTTAAAGGCGATGCAAACGCAGTTCGACGCGCGTATGACGGCTGAAGCGGAGCAGCGACGCAACGTGGGTCAGAATCTGGCGCAGATGGGAAATCGCGTTGCGGCGATCGAAGCGAGGCTTTCAGGGCTGGCAACGCATAACGATCTTTCGGGCATTCGATCAGAGCTTAGCGGCTTGGCAGAACGGACTGAGACGACATACGAGATCGTCCGGTCACTTCAGGACTTTCTGATGAAAGGGGGCAAATCGTGAGCAAGGCTTACAATGATTTCTATCGTGAAGAGCGGCGGCTGAACATTCTGCGGCTGCTGGATCGGGCGAACGCTTTTCGCGCAACCGCCAGCGTCCTTTATGCACAGCTTGATGCGATGGGCGATCCTGGCTCACGTGATGACGTGGCGACCGATAGCCAGTGGCTTCATGAGCAGGGCTTAGTGGTTGCCGAGCAGGTCGCAGACGGCGTCACGCTGCTGACGCTGACGGAGCGCGGCCAAGACGTTGTCTCTGGTAAGACGCGCGTGCCTGGTGTCAAGCGCGCGGGGCTTCGCTGATGCCGCGCAAGTCGAGCATTGACCGCGCGCCGGAGACGCTGAAAAAGCGCATCGACGCGTTCATGCGAAAGAACAACGCGACGCTCGACCAGATGCGCGAGGCGCTCGCGCAAGAGTTTGGCGCCGAACACGTGCCGAGCCGATCCGCGCTGCATCGGTACCAGCAAAACTTTGAAGAGGTTGCCGGGCGCATGCGGGAAATCGACGCAGCGTCGCGCACCTTGGTGTCGGAGTTGGGCGAAGACATTGGCGAGCGTTCAGCCGAATTGTTGAGCCATGCGGTGACGACGCTGGTCGCGGACCAAGCGTTGAGAGCAAACCAGAATGACAGCAAAGTCACGATCGACGAAGCGCGCAAGCTCGCGATCGCTGCCCGCCATGCCATCGAAGCCAAGAAACTGTCGCGCACTGAACGGCAGGCCATCGAGCGTGACACGCGCGAACGCATGGCGGCTGAGCAGAAGGCGAAGCTGGCGACGATGGAAAAGAAGGGCGGCATCGACGCCGAGACCTTGCGCAAGATTCGCGAGGAAGTGTACGGCATCCGATGAGCACAGCAGCCGTCCCGCTTTATCCCTACCAACTGCAGTGGTTCCTAAACCGGAGCCGCTTCAAAGCGGGCATGTTCTCGCGTCAGTCGGGCAAGACGTTCACGACGACGCTGGAAATCGTCGACGACTGTTTTGGTGCAGCCGTCGAGGGACGCGCCGAGCGTTGGGTCATCCTATCGCGCGGCGAGCGCCAGGCGCGCGAAGCGATGGAGGAAGGCATCAAGCGACACGCGCAAGCGTACAGCCTGGGCATCGAGTCGCTAGAGAGCGAGTTCGTCGGGGATCAAGGGACATACAAGCAGCTTGAAGTCATTCTGCCCGGCGGCTCTCGAATCACGGCGTTGCCGGCGAACCCGGACACGGCGCGCGGCTTCAGCGCCAATTGCTTTCTCGACGAATTCGCGTTCCATGCTGACTCGAAAAAAATATGGGGCGCGTTGTTCCCGGTCATCAGCAAACCCGGTCTGAAACTCCGCGTCGTGTCGACGCCGAACGGCAAGAACAACAAGTTTTACGAAATCATGACCGGCAAGGACTCGGCATGGTATCGCCAGACGTGCGATATCTGCCAGGCCGTGCGCGACGGGTTGCCACGCAACATTGAAGAGCTCAAGGCGGCGCTGAACGATCCAGACATCTGGGCGCAAGAGTTCGAACTCAACTGGATGGATGAGGCCAGCGCTTGGCTGAGCTTCGACCTGATCAACGCCGCGGAGCACGACCAGGCCGGTGACGCATCGCAGTATCAGGGCGGACCGTGCTATGTCGGCATCGATATCGCGGCGGTTCGTGACTTGTTTGTGATCGCGGTGTTTGAGCGAGTCGGGGATGTGCTTTGGCTGCGCGAGTTGATCGTCGCGCGCCGAATCTCTTTTGCCGAACAAGATGAGTTGCTCGACGGCGTGATGAAGCGCTACCGAGTCATGGCGTGTTGGATGGATCAGACGGGCATGGGTATGAAGCCCGTCGAGGATGCGAAACGACGCTATGGCGATTCGCGCGTTCACGGCGTGATGTTTACGGCTCCAGCCAAGCAGGACTTGGCGACAAAGGGCAAGCAATCGTTCGAGGATCGCCGCGTCCGAATCCCGATGGGCGACCTGCCGCTGCGTTCCGATCTGCATAAGCTCAAGCGCGAAACAACGGCAACCGGTGCGGTGCGGTTTGTCGCGGAACGTGACGCGGGCGGACATGCGGATCGTGCCTGGGCGATCTTTCTCGGGATTGCAGCGGCTGATTTCGGTGGCGGTGAAATCGACTTCCAATCAGCGGGCACCCGCGCCACTGCAGATGCCAATGCAGTGACGGAAGACGGCTTCGGAACGGTTGCCGGCAGCAATGACTTTGTGGGGTTCGCATGACTGACGACATCAAACAGCCGGAGCTTGATCGCGAAATCGCGACGACGCTGGACGGCTTGGACATTACGCGAGGCTATACGGGGCCGTTGCTGCTGGCTCAGGACACGATCCTGCGCACGCGCGGCGGCGGCAATCTGGCGATCTACGATCAGATCCTGAGCGAGCCGCAGGTGCTCGCCACGTTTCAGCAGCGGCGCCACGCGGTCACGTCCCGCACCTGGCGCGTAGAAGCGGCTTCTGATCGTCGCGTCGACAAGCAAGCGGCTGCCGCGCTCGATGCACAGCTCCGCAACGTCGGATGGGATGCGCGCACCGATCGCATGCTGTTCGGCGTTTATTATGGGTTCGCTGCGGCCGAACTGATCTGGGAGCGGCAAGGCGCGTTGTTCGGCTGGAAAGCGATCAAGGTTCGCGATCGTCGTCGGTTTCGATTTGCGCCTGATGGCGGGCTGCGGTTGCTGCTGCCGCACGCCATGACCGAGGGCGTACCGGCCGAGGCGCCCTACTTCTGGCACTACGCGACCGGGGCTTCGCATGACGACGAACCGTATGGGCTCGGGCTTGCGCATTGGTGTTATTGGCCCGTGCTGTTCAAGCGGAACGGCGTCAAGTTTTGGCTGATTGCCCTGGAGAAGTTCGGCAGCCCTACGGCGGTTGGTAAGTATGACCCGGGTGCAAGTCCGTCTGAGCGCGCGCGGCTGCTGCAGGCGGTTCGTGCGATTCAGACAGACTCTGGCGTGATCATGCCGAAGGACATGATGATCGAGTTGCTAGAGGCATCAAAGTCGGGCACCGCTGACTATAAGGCGCTGCATGACACGATGGACGAAACCATCGCGAAAGTCGTGCTCGGCCAGACGATGACCAGCGAGGATGGTTCGAGTAAGTCGCAAGCCGAGGTGCATCACGACGTGCGGCAGGACATCGTTCGCGCGGACAACGACTTGATCTGCGAATCGTTCATGATGGGGCCGGCGACCTGGTTCACGCGACTGAACTTTCCCGGTGCTGACGTGCCGCGAGTCGTGCGCGACATTGAAGAGCCCGAAGACTTGGATCAGATCGCAGCGCGCGACGAAAAGGTGTTGAAGCTGGGTTTTGTCCCGACGCTCGACTACATTCACAAAACGTATGGCGACGGCTGGCAGCCGAAGACGCCGGCACCCGAACCTATCGCGGCGGGAAGCGTGGCAGCGCAACCAGCGGCACCGGCTGCCGCAGATTTCGCAGATGGCGATCAGCCGGACCTTGCCGACCAGCTCGCGGCATTGCTGGCCAGCGAGGCAGCTGCGCCAATGGGTGACTGGCTCGCGACGATCGAAGCGGCCGTCAATGCGTCGCAGAGCTATGACGAACTGCTCGCGCGCCTGGCGCAGCTGCAGACCGAATTGCCCCTAGATCAGCTCGGGGCGCTGCTCCAAACGGCCCTAGGAACGGCAGGGCTGGCCGGTCGCGATTCGGTAATGGTCGAAACCCCGGTTTCTGACCCAAAAACGGCTGCAGGGTAATCGCAGGGTGTCGGTCATGGCTAAAACCCCATTTAAAACCGGTTTAAAAAGCTCCGCAGGCCGGGGCGACCCCGTAACGCGGGTGAACGGACCGGAACGGGGGTGCCGATCGGCTCCCGGGGGTGTCGTCTGATGGCCAAAATTTCGGCAGGTCTCAAGTCGCCGTTTCCCCAACAGTTGGCGTTCTTTCGGCGCAAGGTCAACGTGCCGACAGCGACGTGGACCGGATTATGGCGCGGCGATCACTCGCACGGGTTCATGGTCGCCGGTGTTGCGCGCAGTGATCTGCTCGAATCAATCCGCCAGGCAGTCGGGCGTGGCCAGGCTGGCCAGTCGTTTGACGCATTCAAGCGGGACTTTCGGAAAATCGTCGCCGCAGCCGGCTGGGAACCAAAGGGCGGCACTGACTGGCGCGCACGTGTGATCTATGACACGAACATTCGGCAGGCATTCAATGCGGGCCGGTACGCGCAACTTACGGACCCCGACATGCTCGCGGTGCGGCCGTGCTGGGTGTACCAGCATTCGCCCGAATCAAAATGGCCCCGCCCGCTGCATCTCAGTTGGGACCGCGTAACGCTGCGCGCCGACGATCCGTGGTGGAAGACACACATGCCGATGAACGGCTGGGGCTGCAAGTGTCGCGTTCGTGCGGTGTCACGTCGTGACATCGAGCGCGAGGGGCTCACGCTGCGCGACTCCGGCCCCGATGACGGCACGCGCCAATGGACAGACAAGACAACGGGCGAAGTTCACGACGTGCCGAACGGCATCGATCCGGGGTTTGACTACAGCCCGGGCGAGCAAGCTGCATCCATGCCGGCAGCTGCGGCGTTCGGTCAACGAATCCTGCAGATGCCGCCGACCTGGCGCGGGGTCGCCCTGCGCGACGCGCAAACGCGCCAAGCCGACTACTTTCAAGCATGGCCCGATCAGGTCGAGCGCATGATCGATGGCGGCCCTGCAGGCTATGTCGCGCCTGCAGGGTTCCTGCGTGCGTCAACGCTCAGCACGCTGGAGACGCGCGGCGTGCCAGTGCAATCGACGTTGCTCGCTGCATCCGATGACGCCGTTAGATCGTCAGTCAATGCCGGACTGCAGCGCAGCGTGTTGGATGACCTGCCCCGCGCGCTGGCTTCGAATTCGACGGCGGTGTTTCTGGATCTGTCTGTGCCTGCAGAGCCGGCGATTGTGTTTGCGTTGCTGCAGCCAGATGGGCAATGGGTCGCGCATGCGTTCGCGACATCACAGCAAGGTCGTGTGGCGGCGATCTGGTTCAGTCAGTCGCGGGCGGTGTCCGCTGAGACATTGCGCCGTCTAGTCTGGTTGGAGGGTCCAAAGCCATGAGTGGCTTTACCGTTCAGGTTGAATTCGACGATGCCGATTTTGCTCGGGTCTGCAACACGCTGATCGAGCGCGGTCTGCGGGTCCGGCCGCTTATGGCATCGATCGGCGAAGCGCTCGTCGAAAGCACTGAAAAGAGATTCTCGACCAAGATCGCGCCAGATGGTCAGTCGTGGCTGCCGTTGAAGAAGCGAACCCTGGCACGCAAGGCCGGTAAAGGGTCCATTCTGGTGCTGCATGGCTACCTGCGCGACCTATTGCGCGCAGAGCCTTCAGAAGAAGACGTTGTCGTTGGGTCGGCAGAAGAGTACTCAGCGCTACATCAGTTCGGTGGAACTCCGGGCATGCCTGCAGGACCCGCTGCCGTGCCCGCGCGTTCCTTTCTCGGAATTAGCACAGCGGACGCCGACACGATCCGACAGCTTGCAATCGACTATCTCGACGACGCGTTGTCGGCGAGCCCTTGAACTATGTACAGTGGAGAGGTGAGGTAATGGGGCAATTCAATGATTTGAATCCGGGTGCCGCTGGTGGATCAGCGACGATCGCCGGCATGTCCAAGTCACACAAACCCATTGAAGTCTTTCGGGCCGGCAAGCATCGCGCGGTCGACGGTCATGAGTACGAAATCACGACCAACGATCTGCAGCAGATCGCCGAAGCGTATTCGCCGCAGAAGAGCGAGGCGCCGCTGGTCATTGGACACCCGGAGCTTGAGGCGCCTGCCTATGGGTGGGTCAAGAGTCTGAGCGTGCAGAATGGTCTGCTGCTCGCTGAGCCGCATCAGGTCAACGCTGATTTTGCCGAAGGGGTCAACCGCGGCGCATACAAGAAAGTCTCTGCGAGTTTCTTCACGCCATCGGCGCCGCGCAATCCGACCCCGGGCAAATACTACCTGCGCCATATCGGTTTTCTCGGTGCGACGCCGCCCGCTGTGAAGGGGCTGCGCGATGCATCGTTCGCCGATGGTGAGCAGGGCGTCGTGAGTTTTGGCGAGGACTCTGGTTTTTCGCGCTGGTATGTGTTCCGCGAAATCGCCGGGATGTTCCGCAGGCTTCGCGATTCGCTCATCGAGCGCGACGGCGTCGAGAAAGCCGACCTGGTCATTCCTGCGTGGTCCGTCGATGTAGTGCAAGAGGCGGCAACGCCGCCCGAGCAGTCGGGCATGGTTGGGTTTGCTGAAGGTTCCGCAAACGCTGGCGAGCAAGTTACAACCGAAGGGGGCGCGTCTGCAGTAGCGGGAGAAGCTGCTGCAGACGCGGCCGCCCATGCATCGTTTGCAGATCGCGAGGCGGCCCTTGCTGCACGCGCTGCAGAGCTTGAGGTCCAAGCGACCGAGCTGGCGACCCGGGCGAACGCGCTCGCGCAACAAGAGAGCGCCATCGCAGCCAAGGCAGCGCGCGAAGCGCGGCGTGCCGAAGTAGCGAGCTTTGCCGAGACCCTGGTCGATGGTGGTCGACTGCATCCGCGTAATGTGCCGCTGGTGGTCGAGCTGCTGGCCGCAGATCAGCCGGGCGAGATTTCGTTTGCGGAAGGTGACGCGACCGTGACCGAGCAGTGGGCCAATGGCCTGCGCCGATTGTTGTCCGACTTGCCGCAGGTCATCAGCTTTGCGGAGCGCTCCGGCGATCCCCTGGCGGTCGAAACCGTTTCATTCGCGGCACCTGAAAACGCTGCCGTCGATCCTGAGCGACTCGCCATTCACCATCGCGCGATCGCGCACCAGAAAGCGAATCCAGGGCTGTCCTATCTCCAGGCCGTTGCGGCCGTCTCGCAATAAGGAACCTATCCCGTGAGTCAATCAATCCCCCTTCTGACGCTGACCCGCATTGCTGCGGGCGCGATCCTCGCCGAGCGCTTCGTCACGCATGGCAGTGTCCAGGCTGGCGCTGCAGCCAACACACTGGGCGTTGCGCGCAGCATTGCCGCGACGGGCGAGGCGTTCCCGGTTGACGTGATCGGCACCACGATCGTCGAAGCAGGCGCTGCGTTCGCGGCTGGTGTACTGCTCGAAACTAATGCGAGTGGGCAAGCGATTCTGCGCACTGCTGGCCCGATCACGGGGCGCTCGCTGCAGGCCGCAAGCGGCGCCGGTTCGCGCGTCGAAATCCTTCTGATCCAGAACTGACCGTTCGCGGATCACTCGCAACTCATTCGCAATTTAGGAGCCTTCCATGTCACAGCAAACGCCAGCTCAAGCGCGCGTTATTGATCCGATTTTGTCGCAGCATGCGCGTGGCTATAAAAGTCCGCAGACTGTTGGCGCGTATCTGTTCCCGCGCGTCTACGTCAAGGTCCGAGGCGGCAAGATCATCAAGTTCGGCAAAGAAGCATTCAAGTTGTACCAGACCGCCCGCGCGCCAGGCACTGCAACCAAGCGCATCCAATTCGGTTACTCGGGCGACAACTATGGCCTGGGCGGCAATTCGCTCGAAGCTGTGGTGCCGATTGAAAACCAGCAAGAGGCAATCACGGTGCCGGGAATCGACTTGGCGAGTAGCGCAGTCAACATCACTTTGCGCAGTATGGCGCTGGCGCACGAATATGAATGCGCGACACTGTCGCAAAACGCCGCGAACTACGACAGTAATCATAAGGTCGCGCTGACCGGCTCAGCGCGGTGGAACGATGGCGCATCGACTCCGGCCAAGAATGTGCTCTCGTGGCGTGACGCCGTGCGCGCGACGACTGGCGTTGAACCGAACGTCATGGTCATCGGCCCCAAGGTATTTAATGCCTTGGCAGATCATCCGGCTATCCAGGATCGGTTCAAATACACGGGGCGCGACTCGATCACAACGAAGATGCTCGCTGCACTGTTCGAAGTCGACAATGTGTGGGTCGGCAAAGCAATCATGCACGATGAGGCAACCGGGGACTTCACGGACATTTGGGGCAAGAACGTCGTGATGGCCTACGTTCCCGTGTCCGAGAGTCCGACGAAGGAAGAACCGTCGTACGGCTACACCTATACGCTGGAAGGGCATCCATCGGTCGCCGCGCCGTACTACGAAAACAACATCAAGTCTTGGTGTTATCCAGTGGACGACGATCGCCAAGTGGTGTTGACCGGTATCACGTCCGGATTCTTGGCGCAGACCGTCGTCGACTGACGCGGTATCGCTTCGACCGTATCCATGACAGGGCGGCACTGTCGCCCTGTTCTGATCAGACGCACATCTCACTTCTGGAGTAAGCAATGGCAAAAGAAAACGAAAAGGCGCAGGCGCCGGAATCGAAGGCGTATCGCGTCAACACGCCGATCAATCACGGCGAAGCGGATGCAAAGGGCAAGCTGACGACGCGGATGTACAAGCAAGGCGAAAGCATCACGCTGACGCCGGCTGATGCTGCGTCCCTGCTCGCTTGCGGTGCGATCAGCGAGTAAGCCGTGGCATACCTGACCGCTGCCGACATTGCCGTGTTGCGCGATCCTGAAAAGGTCGCGCAGCTTTGCACGCCATCGCATCTTGCGGTGGTGCCGGCTGAGCTGATGCGGTTGACGCTTACCGGTGGCGCGCGGGCTGGCTATCCCACCGACGCCATTGACGCGGCCGACGCAGCGTTTGCCACTGTATCGGCAGAGCTCGCGGCGACGGAGCAGTTGGTCGATGGCTACTTGGCCGGCCGATATGTGTTGCCGCTGTCGCCAGTGCCTGGCGTCCTGAAGGGCTGGGTGCTCGACATCGTGTGGTTCCGTCTGCTGGGCGATCGCATCGGCAAGCCTTCTGAAGACAGTGCAGCGCTTCGCTATCGCGACGCGTTGCGCTTTCTTGAGCAGGTTCGCGACGGCAAGCTGTCCCTGGGCGCATCCGATCCCGTCGTCAATGATGTCGATTCGGAAATCTTGATCGATGCGCCTGGGCGCTCGTTCACGCAGACGACGCTGGCGGACTACTGATGTCATTCCTTGGACCGCTCGACGTGCAACCGCTCATCACTCACCTGGCCAGCGCGGTGCCTGACCTGAAGTTGGTTGACGGTGCCGCTGACTTGGACTCGGTGCTTGAAGGCGAAGCGCCAAGGGCAATGCCGGCAGCGTATGTCGTGCTTGGCCCGGAGCGATCGAAACCAAACAACGGATCGACGGGCGCGTTCTACCAAAAGACGGACGCATCGTTCGGCGTCGTGGTGGTGTCGTCGAATCTTCGGGGCGCGACCACTGGCGGCGCAGTCCAGAAAACGTCCACGGACATCGAGCGCTTGGTGGTTGCAGCGCTTGTCGCCTGGTCGCATCCCGAGGCGCTGCTGCCGCTGGAACACCGCACGCGTGATGTGCTGAAGCAGGCCAAGGGCATGCTCTATGTGCAGCACGGTTTCTGGACTCAATACCGAAAGGAGAAGTACGGATGAGCAGGCAGCGAAGAAAGGCCGACCCGGTGCCGCAATCAGGCGGTAGTTGGATTCTGGGCGCAGACGGCAAGTTGGTGCCGAATCCCGAGCAGGAAAACACGAAGCCGAACCCGGGCAAGACTGCTCTGGCTGAAGCGGAAGCGGCGAAGCGCAGTGCGCGGCGCAGCGACAACGACAAACCGGCAGCCGAAGCAAGCGGCGCCGACAGCAACGGTAAGGAGTAATCGCGATGCCATTGGAGACCTTTCAGACACGCGCGATTGCGCTCAAAGTCGAGTCCGTCGAAGGCACCGACTCAAACCCGACGTTCGTGGCGAATGCGCTGCGGCTGGTCGACGGGCAATCAAACATCGAGGCTGAAGAACTCGAAATTCCGTATGACCGGCCAACATTTGGCGCAAACCCATTCGTGCCCGTTGGCGTGAAGGGGTTCATCGAAGGTTCGACGCCACTGATCGGCGCAGTGACGAATGGGCAGGCATCGCCCCTTTCGCTCGCACTTCGCGTCGGAAGCATGGCAGAGACGTTAGTGGTCGGTCCGCCTGCCTTGGCACGTTATACGCCGGTTGCGGCCGCGATCCCAAGTGCTACGGCGCTGTTCCAGCATGGCAGCACGCTCAAGACCATGAAGGGCTGTCGCGCGTCTTGGTCTGGCTTCGTCGCTGAAATGAAAAAGTACACCATGGCAAAGGTGCGCTTCGAAGGTGACTGTCTGGAAGCGGTCGAGCAAGCCTTCGTCAATCCAGACTATTCAGCGTTCACGAATCCGGCGACGCCGATTACGAAAGAAAACGCTTTCGTCACAATCAACGGGATCACGGTCGAAGGTATTTATTTCAGCCTGGATTTCAACACTGAGTTGAAGGTCAAAGAGCATTCGGAAGCGCGAATCGCGCGGATCACGGACCGCCGTCCGTCCGGAATCATTCGGATTGTGCGCCCCTCGTTCGGCACGATCAATCCTTGGAATCTGTGGAAGAACCAGACCAAGGTTCCGATCAGTTGGGTGACTGCGATCACGGGCACGCCGGAATCACGGGTCGGATTGTTTGTGACCAATGCGCAGCTCGGTATTCCGAAGGAAGTCGAGTGGGAAGGCGATATCGCCTATGAAATCCCATACAAAGCGCTGCCGCTCACGGGCAACGATGAAATCAAAATCGAATTTGGAGGCGGCACCTAATCAGTGCCCGCCAGTCGTCACGCTGCGCGGGGCATGGTGCCCCGCCAGCTTTTAAAACCAGGAGCCGAAGCAGATGGCACAGTTGTTGAAGAAAGTAACGACATTCACACGGCCGCTCGAAGTGCAGATCCCGAACGACTCAGGCAAGCCAGACCTGTACAAGTTTAAAGTCACCTACAGACTGGGTGTGCGTAAGCACGACCCTACGATGAATGATGATGACTATGTGCGTATGTTAGTCGTCAAAATCGAGGGTATTGACGACGCCGAAAACGATGAGGATGCGATCGAGACTGCAGCCTGTCACGACTGCGTTCGCCCTGCGATCGTTACCGACTATTTTGATGCAGTCAAGCAGGACCCGGTCGGAAAAAACTCCAGGAAGTCGCGATAGCACTCGCGACACCTGGACCTAGTGCGGAACTCGAAATTGCAGAGCTGCGCCGCAATGACCCGAACCTGCCCGACGAAGTCGTCGCCGCGATCAGAGAGAGGAATAACCGTTGCATCGAGGTATACGCGCACAACTGGAAAGCGGTCCAAGTTTTTCAGGGGCTGCGCTTCCCGATCGCGGCAACGCTCGCGGGAGTGTTTCATTGTCCTGTGCCCGCCACGGAAATCGAAGCCGTGGCGCGGACGATCGGGCTCACACTGAACGAACGCCTGCTGCTGCAGGTCCGCGTGATGGAAGCATCCGCGCTAAATGTGTTGAACGCCAGACGCCGGTAGCATGACGGAACTGGTTGCACGGCTACATCTGAAAGGAGACGGCACTAGCCTCGCTAGTGCCGCTCGCGCTGCACGCGCGGAAACTCAGCAGATCAGCAAGACCGCGGCGCAAACATCGAGCCAGGCGAATACGGCGTTCAGTACGATGGGCGCGGCGCTGGCCAAAGTGTCGGCCGCATCGCGTCAAGCGCAAACAGATGTCGGGCAGATCGGCGCGCAAGCGTCGAAGGGGGTCGGTGGTGCGGCTCAGGGTCTGAGCTCGATTGCGACTAATGCGGCGACCGCTGCCAAGCACGTGCGCGATACGCGCGCGGCGACGCACTCCCTGGCCAGCGCGGGTGATCGCGCCGCAGCAGCGTTCGAACGCGTCGAGGTATCCGCGCGGTCAGCGTCGATCGCGATGCAAGGGCTGCGCCAAGACTCGGTGGAAGCTGGCAACTCGGCCGCTGCAGCAGGCCGCGCAGGTGCAACGGGACTGCGCGAGATGCTTCGTGCGGCCGGCAGTGTCTCGACGGCGACGCGTGGAATCGATGCCGACCTGGGTCGCCTTGGTTCGTCCGGCAGTCGCATTCGCGCTGCTGCTGCTGACATCGGTGCCGTCGAAGCGCAAGTTCGCAAGCTTCAGGGTGCGTTGAACGGCATTCAGAACCTGGCCGGACTGTGGGCAAGCTTGGCCGGTGCGCGCGCTGTGCTGCGCGACTTGATTCAAGTGTCTGACGCGATCGCGTCGATTGAAGCCCGATTGCGGCTGGCCACTGAGTCTGAGCAGGAATATCAAGCGGCACGGCAGGCGACGTTCGCGATTGCACAACGTGCATCGACCGCGTTCGAATCAGTGGCTCAACTCTACACGCGCATCGCGCAGTCGACGAAGTCGCTCGGGCTGGAGCAAGCGCGTCAGCTCCAGCTGACAGAGGCCATCACGGCCGCAACGCGCCTGAGCGGCGGATCGTCTGAAAGCGCTGCTGCCGGCGTCATGCAGCTGGCCCAAGCCTTTGCATCTGGTGTGCTGAGTGGCGATGAGTTCCGCAGTGTGATGGAAAACTCGCCGCGCCTGGTCAAAGCGCTGAGCGACAGTCTGGGTATTGGTGTCGGCGAGCTGCGAAAACTCGCGGAGCAACAGAAACTGACTTCGGGCATCATTGCTGAAGCGATTCTGTTGCAGTCCGATAAACTCAAATCTGAGCTGTCGACGTTTCCCGCGACGGTAGGTGCCGCGACTCAGCAAGCGTCGAACGCTTGGGGTGAGTACGTTAACGCACTCATGAACACTAGCGGCGAGTCGTCTGCGCTTGCTGCCGTCGTGAAGGGCGTCGCCGATACGTTGCTGCAGGAGGCTGCCGCAGCGAACAAGAGCGGCGAGAGTGCAGACGTTTTGGCTTCTGGTCTAAAGATCATTGTTATTGGCGCGACTGCAGCCAAGAACACTATTGAAGGGCTGACTGCGACCGTCGCCGGAATGGCCGAGGTCTCGTTCATCGTGACGGGGACCATAGCGGCGCTATTCAAGAGCTCGATCGAGGGCATTCGCGAATATCAGAAGAACCTGCTGGCGTTCAACTTCGTGGGTGCTGCTGAGGCGATCGTCAACGCGGACAAGCGCGCGCTGGCCATAATCAGGTCCGGCCGCGATCAAATCACGACGCAGATCGACGCGGTTCGCGCGAGCTGGGACCAGTCTGTTCTGGATGTGACCGACGCATTCGAGCGCCTGAATCAGCAAGCCAACCAAGACACGGCAGCGACTGACGCCAACGCAGCGTCAAAGGCAGAGCTGGAAGCGCGCACAAAGGCATTGCGCGAAGAATTGGAGCGGCTCGCGGGCAATGACTCGAAAGCGGCGGCCGAGGCACGCCGTGCCGCAGCGGCAGCCAATCAATACGGGTCAGCTCTGCAGGAACTGACACAGAAGGCGGAGGCCGCAGAGGCCGAAGTGGCTGGTCCATTGGCGCGCGCCGAAGCCGATCACATCAAGCGGATTCGAGAGATTGCGAGCGAGGGCGCGAAGGCTATTGAAGCATCGCGCAAGATGGGCACGGCCAAGCGTGATGAAGCGACGATCCAGGCGGGCGTCACGCGGGCGCTCGCTGCTGAAGCCGCTGCCTATGCGCAGGTCACACAAGAGATCGAGCGGAAGCTGGCGGCAGAAGCACGCAAGCCAACGATTGCCAACGAAGTCACGGCCGGCTTGCGTGATGAAGTCGAGGCGCTGCGGCTTTCGAATGAGCAGCGCGAGATCCGGCAGGCACTACGCCAGGCCGAAGAACTGTCGCTGGAGCGGTTCAATCGAAACCTGAGCCCTGAAGAACGATCGCAGATCGAGCAGACGACATCGGCGCTCTATCGACGCGGCGAAGCGATCCAAAAGCAGCAGGAATACGCGAAGCAGTTCCAGCAAGCGTGGTCGAGTGCCATCAATTCAGTGGCGCAGGCATTCGGTGACTGGGTGAGTCGCGGTTTCCGTGGCTTCAAAGACTTTTTGAACCAGGCACTAAACGCGCTTAAACAATGGGTCGCGCAGGTGTTCGCGCTGCTGGCTCAGCGCGCGCTGACCAATGCGTTCGCGAGTTTCGTCTCCGGCTCGACCGGGTCGAGCCAAGGTGGCTTACTGGCGAACCTGGGCAACCTGGTGTTTGGGAACTCGGGCGGCGCGTCTGTCTCGGGATCGAACACGGGTGGCCTGGCGCAACTTCTCGGCTTGGGCGGTAGTGGTGGCGCGCTGTCTGGTTTCGCGTCAACGATTGGGCCTGCGCTGCCCGTTCTCGGCCCCATTGCCGGCGTGGCATATGGATTGCAAAACCCTGGCAACAATGGGGCCGCATCGGCAGCCCGCGTGGCCAGCTATGGCTATGCGGGGTATGCGCTCGGAACTGTTGGTTATGGCGCGTTGCTCGGTGGTGCAGCGGGTGCAGCCACGGGCGCTGGTATTGGTGCGGCAGCCGGTGGTGCGGTCAGTGGTGCGGCTGGTGCAGCTGCCGCGATTCCGATCGTTGGCTGGATCGTTGCCGCGTTGGCCATCATTGACGCTGTTTCAGGTGGGAAGTTGTTCGGTACGAAATGGCAGACTAAAGGCGCGACCACAGCACTCAATATTGGTCCAGATGGTTCAAGCGCGGCGCTAACGTTACAACGTGAGAGACAGGCAGCTTTCTTTGGTGGACTGCGGCGTGACAACCAGCCAAAACCTGCAACGCCAGAAATGATTGCAGCGGCGCGGGGGCTCTTCACATCGGTACAGGATGTGATGATCGATGCGGCTCGGCGAGTGGAGATCGAAGTTCCGCCAGTGATTCAAGCAAGTCTGGAAACAATCCAAAAGTTCGACAAAAAGGGGCGAGTCAAGTCGACTGAATACTGGGTCACAGTGCTCGGTGAGCGCATCAAAGAGACGTCTGCGGAGCTGGCCGGAACACGTATTGCGGCTGAGGCCATCATTGACGTTGTCGCGCGTTCAGTGGGTGACGCTGTATCTAGCGCGCCACCCGTGCTGACACCGGAGCAAGTCAGCGACTTGCTTGTTGGTGGTGCCAATCCTGATGACATCCGCGCGGCATTCGATCGACAGGTCGGGCGCTTTACGATCCGCGATGGCGGCGAAGGGTTGGGTCCGGGCGCCAACAGCGGCGCTGTTGGTGCGGCCGCGGCGCTGACAAATGAAGTGCATCGCATTGCAGAGCGATGGAGAAGCGACGCTGAAATGTTGATGGAAGGCGCTCAGTTTCTTCTGCAAGCGCAGGAGGACGTGGTCAAGGGGCGCGCGCTGCTCGGCCAGGGCGGGACACTGACGCAGCTGACAGATCTGATTGAGGATCTGCAGCGCGGTGAAGAATCACTGTCAGAAACCTATGTCCGGGTATATCGCAGCGCGAGCCTGCTGGATGAAGCGCTGCGGCTTTCTGGTGTGACGCTGGATCGCACGCGCGAGGACGTGGTTCGCTTCGCGCAGAGCATCGTCGACGCGGCTGGCGGGCTCGACCGCGCGCAAGCGCTTTGGCAGAGCTTTTTCGACGGGTTCTATTCGCAGGGCGAGCGCGCGATCAATTCCGTTGCGCAGATTCAAGCGGATGTATCGGCACGGGCGGCAACGCTCGGGCTCGATGCCGCTATTTCGGCGAACGATTTCCGGGCGCGATTTGAAGCGGCACTGCCGACGCTGCAACCTGGCCAGGTTGTGCAATGGCTCGAATTCGGGCAAGCGCTGCTGCAGCTTGCTGCAGCGCGCGATCAGGTCGCGAATGCCGAGCGCAATTACAGCGCGTTCCTATTGAACATTGCCGCGCAACTTGGCGAGGCTGGTCCTGCGAATGCACTTGATGCGCGGCTGATCGAAATCCGCAGCCAATATGCGCAGGCGATTGGCCAAGCCAACGAACTGGCGCGCGCGGCCGGCAGGGCTGGCGCTTCCGAGCAAGAGCTCGCGCTGATTCATCGGTGGGCAGCGCGCCAGGTCCAGCAAGCGATCCAAGAGCTTGAGCAGTCCGCGCGGTCGCTGATTGAGCAACTCGGCTATACAGGTCGCACGGCGATCGAGGCCGAGATCGCGCGCTTGGAGGCGGAGGGCGGCGGCGCAGTCGGTGGCTTGACTGAGAACGTCGTTAATCTGTTTGAGCAATTCGAGCAAGGGCTCGCGAGCGTCAAGCAGAGCCTGCAAAGTTGGAAGTTTGGCCCGAATTCGTTCCTGAACCCTGAGCAGCAACTGGCTGAGGTAGAACGGCAGCTAAACGTTGCGATCGCGGCAGCTCAGGGCGGCAACATCGAGGCGTTGAATAGCTTGTCCGGCTTGGCGGACATCTATCTGAACTTGGTGCGCGGCCGTGAAGCATCAGGGCAAGACTTCAATAGTCTGTCCGAGGCGCTTTACAACCGCATTGATGCGATTCAGAACCCGTACTCGGCAGGCCAGCAGCAAACGCAGGTCGAGCTGGTCCCAAGCGCGCAGCTGCTGGCGCTCTATGCTCAGCGCGATGCGTTGGACGCACAAGCGGACGCGCAGCGACGGCTGCAGCTTGCGAATGAACTGGCATCGCAGATCAGTCAGTTGGCACAGGTTGAGCGGCAGTCGTGGCTCGCCGTTGCTGATCGGCTGGGCGTGAACCTGGCGCAATTCGTCGGCGACTTGGGCGCGACGGCAGAGGCGCGAACCGTCGAGCAAGTCGGGCAGCTTGCAAACATTGCAAACACGCTGAACGTTGAGCTCGCCGAACTAGCTGGCCGACTGGGCCTGAACTTGGGCCAGTTGGCCGACCAAAACAGTTTGCTGAACGATTCGTTCGAAGAACGGCTCGCGTCGATTCCTGCTGGGATCGCGGAAGAGATTCGGCCGACGTGGGAAGCGTTTATTAACGCTGCGACGCAGGCGGAAGCAGCCGAGCAGCTGGAGCGGCTCAATCAGCTGACCAACACACTGCCCGAGCAGTTCCGGTTGCAGTTGGCGCCATATCTTGAGTCGGTCGACCCCGAGACGCGCGAGCTGTTGTCGGACCTGGTGCTACTCGAAAACGTTGATGCCAATACAGCGACCGCAAACGACTTGCTGCGCGCGATCCTCGCGACCCTGCAGGCAGAGGCGCCCACGACCGCAAGCGCTGGCAAATCGGCGCTTGGTGGCCTTGCCGGCGACCAAAGCGCGAAGGTCATTGACTTGCTGACTGCTCTGCAAGCTGAGGTCATCGAGTTGCGTCGAATCGTTGCCGAGAACGGCGACCGGCTTTCCGACACTGTCGACCGCTCGGGCCGCGCCATTGTTGATGCTACGGCCGATGCAGCGCAGGTTGTTTCGAGTTCGGTCAAGGCTGGCGGATATTCACGCGTTAGTGGGGGCTTCTGATGACATCCCGCGTCCTGCTCATTCAAATCGATGCGATGCAACCTGGTGCGCGGGTCTATACGACTTGGAACGCATCTGACAAGACTGCCGGCTGTGCGTTGTCTGGTTCGAATTTGATCGCGTCTGCAACTGCGACCGCAAACTACAACGGCGTGCGCTCGGTGCAAGTGTTGAGTAGCGGACAATGGTATTGGGAAACAGCGCTTGCGTTCGCTTCTGGCACAGGCTATGTGCTCGCTGCTGGCATCGCGCGAACGGGATTTGCCATCGGGTCGACACAACTCGGCACGGATGGCGCGGGCAACTCTGCTGCGGGACCTGGCCAGGATGGCCAGGTGCGATACAAAGGTGCTGTGACTGGTGACGCCGGCACAGTGGCGACAGGCAACGTCGTGCGTCACCATCTTGACTTGGACGCCGGCACGTATCGTGTCGCGATCGCTGGTGGTGCTTGGGTGATCGTCGCAACGGGCCTGAGCGGCAGTTGGTATCCGTGCGCGCAGTTCACTGTAAGCGGCCACGCGATCACTGCGAACTTCGGCGCGACTGCTTTCGTTTACGCTGTGCCAGATGGTGCGTCTTCTGGTGTTTGGGCCGTGTCCGCATCGACACCGGCAACGAAATACTTGGCGAGCGAAACCGTGATCACGCTGCCAACAGCGACTCCAGCCAATACGCTCTATCTGGCGCGTTTGATGCGCAACGCCGACCCTAAGCTCACCAGGCGCGTATCGTGCTGGCCATGGGGTGGTGACGCATCAGCAACGCTGATCGGCGATCTGGTTTTCGCGAATCGCGATCGCGGCCTGGACTCATGGCGCGGACTGGAGTTCCGGAACGCATTGGTAACGCTCAGGTATGGCACTGCCAAGCAGTGCCGGATTGACCCCAGTGCTTGCGCAATCTGGGCGCAAGGCATCGCGGAACGTGTCGACTTCGGGGCTGACACCGTTAGCCTTGTCATGGCCGATGTGCTCGCGCAGTTGGATCGGCCGTTGCAGTCGAGCGTCTATGATTCGGCAACACCTAACGTGCTGCTCAGAGAGCGACCAAAGCCGGTCACGCTTGGGCGGTGTATGCACATCGACCCACCACAGACTGATTCGGTCAATCGACGATATGACCTGCACGACGACCCCGATCACGTCATCGTTGACGTGTTCGACCAGGCCGACCCGTTTACGCAGCAGATCGACTTCACGCGATACGGCAATGGCTTTGCGCTGACAAACGTGCCAGCGGGAAAGGTCACTGCGACGGCGATCGGCGAGAGCATCCTGGGCGCGGAAGTGATCGGCGCCGATGGCGACTTCACATCGTGGGTTGCGGCGACCTGGTCGACAAATCCTAGCGGCTGGACTGTAACGGGCGAAACATCGGCAATTGTTGGTGTGCATGAGTCGCCGGCAGGTTCTGCACAGCTCCGGAACACGGGCGGCGGCGGCACCGTGCTGCTCGGGAAGGCTGGCGTGTTGACACCTGGCCAGACTTACTTCTGCGATGTCGTCGTTAGTGCCTATGTATCCGGAACGCTGAGGGTTTCCAGTGCGACGGCTGCAAACACGTTGGGCACGGAGCATGGCGCTATTTCGGCTGCTGGGACGCACCGCATCACGATCACGCCAGGCGCAAGCGAAACGGCGCTTGTGCTTCATGTCAACTCTGCCAGCAATAGCAACGTCTCGATCAATAGCGTCGATGTTTACCCCGTGCAGCCAGTTCAATACCTGCCGCAGTGGATCGAGCATCTTGTTGTGACACGTGGCGAGCTCGACGTTGGGGATATCGATTCGGCGTCGGTGTCCGCTCTCGACGCAAAGGCGCATTACGCAAGCGCCTACCATACTCGCGACGCGACGACGATTCGTGATGTGCTGCGCATGACAATGACCGGTTACACCGGGTGGATTTCGGTTGACCGTTTGGGCCAGATTACGGCCGGACGCCTAGAGGCGCCGGCGACGACGCCGCATCTCTCGCTGACCGAGCGCGGGCTTTATGATGAGATTCGCGTCAAGCCTGACGACGCTCCGGCGTTGTCGACGATGATGGGCGCGGCCCGAACCTGGTCACAGTTTTCGGATTCTGATTTCGTGACGGCCGTGCAGCCCGATGTACGCGAGAAGCTGAAAGCGAAGTTCCAGGAGATTCGTCGGGCGGTTGGCGTGGTGCATCCGTACTATAAGCACGCAGACAAGGCCACAATCGTTGAAACACTGTTGCAGTCTGGCGCGGACGCGGCGGCGGAAGTTAATCGCGTGGCCACACTCTATGCTGAGCAGCGCGCGTTCTATTCGATTCCGGCAATGCTTGATGTCAGCGCGGCGCTTACATTGCGTCCTGGTAACACGTTGCGCGTGACTGCGCCACGGCTCGATCTAGCTTCCGGCAAGTCGTTGCTGGCGGTAGGCATCGAGCAGTCTTTCTTTTCCCAACGCGTCACGATCGAGGGGTGGGGCTGATGTTGTTGGCATTGCGCAACTGGTTGGCATATTTGGATGATCCGACAGACGTTGGCACTCACTTTGGGACTGCGGCTGGCGCGGCTATCTGTGGACTCGACGAACTGCGGCAACCATATGCCGGCATCCCTTTTTCTTCTACGCGTGTCTCTGGCGGGACGTCCGGGTATTCGCTGGACGTTGGCGTTGGGCAAGTGCCGGTGCAAGTGCTTGCGGTCATCGGGCACAATCTGCCGCTTGAATACAAAATCAAATTTACATTGCGCACGAGCAATGCGGGATCGTCAGTAGTTGCGACGGGGATCGCTGATTGCATCAACGAAGCGGCAGCCTGGCCGTCGCACTGGATTTACATTCTGCCATCGCCTGTCATGGCCGGTTATATTCAGTTTGATTGGCTGGGTCCGGATACAAACACGACGCTGCCGGAGCCGTTTGTCTGCTGGCGCCTTTGGGCAAGCGCTGCGCTACAGATCGACGCGCCAGTTCCGCCGATGGGTGTTTCCGATGATTCGCTGATTGAACTCGGTTCGCTTGGGCAAGCGCGGATGTTGGAGCGGTCGCGACGGCGTTGGATAGAGGTTTCATCGCTGGAAGCTGAGAATGCAGTGCGCACCAACGTGCTCGGCTTGTATGACGCGGATGTAAGCACGTTCGAAGCGTTGGCGTACTCTGGCCGTTCGACTGAAGTCCTGGCTATTCCGCGCCCCGCCTTCAATGCGACGACATGGACGGAACCATCGCTGGCAATGATCAGGACGGCCATATTTGGGCGCGTCGTCGACAGTCCTGGCTTGGTGCGCGCAGCCGGTCCGTTGTTCACACAACGCGTGCGGATCGAGGAATTCTGATGGCTGCGCTGCTTAGCTATGTGAATTGGATCGACTATGCTGGCGTGACGGCGTCATGCACCGGCAGCCCGATGGCTGGCTATGGTCCCGCGAACGTGCTCAAGGAGGGGACGTTCGAAAGCTGGATTGCGCCTAATGACGGCAGCGGCTTTTCGACGTTGACGATTCAGCTCAGTGGCGCAACGGAGCAAGATAATCGGGTCGCGCGAGTGCTCGCGTTGGTCGCGCCGCCTGATACTGGTGTGCTCGGCACGCCGGTTGTCACGATCAAGCGAAATAGCGACAGCGCGACCCTTTGGACGCGCACGCTTGCAGTCAATTCGGCTGCGCGTGGATTGCCGTCGAGAGCATATTACGAAGTCAACGGCGGCATTGTGTTGACATCGTCGATTCGGCTGGAGATTCGATTGGCGCAGGGTCGCGAGCTGGGGCGTGTCTTCTTTGGGCCCGCGATCGATTTCACAACGTGGCTAGCTACCGGGTGGACGTGCCGAATCTTGTCGCGTGAGCCACAGCAGACGGCAAGCGGCGTCGCGCTCAGTGATCCACGAGACTATCCAACGTGGTCGCGCATCCCTGCTTTTCGAAGGAAGGCGCTGCGGTTTCGGATGGCTGGAGTCAATGAGCCGGCCGCGATTGCTGGGCCAATGCATCCGGCGTCGTTTCCGTACCTGACAAACATGTCGATTCAGGACATGTTGTTTCGTGCTGGTCGATCGTCGGAGCTGGTCGCCATGTTGCGGTCGACTACTGGCACAGCGCAAGCCGATGTGAATCTCATGCAAGCGTTTTCGGTGTGGGGTCGATTGTTGGACGAAGTGCGTTTGCAACCGTCTGCGCGTAACCCTGCTGGGGAGTATCTGTACAGCTGCGACTTATCCATGGAGGACTTGTTTTGATGCTTGTGGGTTTTCAGGTTTGCGTATGGCTACGCTGATTCGTAAGACAAAGCGCGTCCGAATCGGACCTGTTACGCTCTATCGTGGCGATTCCTCGCTGCTGCTGCCCGAGCTCGGGCCGTTTGATGCAGTCGTTACCGATCCGCCATATTCATCGGGGGGTATGGCGCGCTCCGATCGTGTTGCGTCAACGTCCACCAAGTATGTGAGCTCGGACGCAGCAAAGCAGTACCCTGACTTTCTCGGTGACAATCGGGACCAGCGCAGCTTTGTGATGTGGGCTAGCGTTTGGTTGGGTCACTGCCTGGACATCACGAAGCCCGGAGGTATTGCTTGTGTGTTCTCGGATTGGCGGCAGATTCCTGCAATGTCCGACGCTCTGCAGGTTGGTGGCTGGGTGTGGCGCGGCGTTGTGCCGTGGGACAAGCTCAATGCCCGGCCCCAGCCGAATCGGTTTCGTGCTCAGTGTGAATATGTGCTCTGGGCGACGAACGGGCCTAGGGACACAAGCACTGAAGGCGCCGAGTATCATCCTGGCTTGTTGAGTGCGGCGCCGCCGGCGACTAGCTGCCGCGTTCACGCTGCACAAAAGCCGGTTAGTATTCTGCGGACGTTGTGCAAGGTTGCCGGCAGCGGCGGCGTTGTGGTTGATCCGTTCTGCGGCAGCGGCCAGACCGGCATCGCTGCGGCGGCGGAGTCGCAGGAGGCTGTCCTGATCGAGAAGTGCCGCGAATCTTCGCGGTAGCGTGCGAGACTGTTACGGCTGGTCTGCGCGCGCTTGACGGGAAACCCCGTGCCCGTGCTTGATTGGTATGTTTGCGCAGGTGGCTCAGCCTGGCGGTTTGGCTGGGGTCCCTACTTGGTCGGCACGCCGGACTGGCCCTGTGGATTGGCTGCCCGTTTGACGGGCGGTTAAACGTTTTTAAACCCCTATTTAACCCTTGGACCGGCCTTGATCATTTCATGTGGCCAAGTTGTTCAAAGCAAGTGGCCGCTTACATGCGACGGCGCAGTATGGCAAGTAGCCCTCTCCCCGGCCCTCTCCCACTCGCGTGGGAGTCCAGCCGCCCCTTTGGTGCGCTTATTCGCGCATCAAACTGTCAGCGACGATGCGCGATTTTCACGACGGTGCAGTGTGGCAAGTAGCCCTCTCCCCAGCCCTCTCCCACTCGCGTGGGAGAGGGAGCGCTCCCTCCCCCGCGATCGCGGGGGAGGGTCGGGGAGGGGGGTACTTGCGACCAAGATTGGCACCACCCACAACCACGCTTGCTACACACGGCAAATATCTCTTGCGTGTTTGATTCTGGGCGGGCCATCCATCGCCCGCATCGCCTCTAAACTTGTTCGGAGGCTCCCTTGGGAATCTCTGAACAAATGCAGCGTCGGTAGGGGCCATGGACGGTCCGCATCGGTCCGGTGGTGGTGAATTTTCGGGCCCGGCTCATGATTCCGGCTTGATCCAAATGCGTATTGCCCGGATGATCAGGCTTCCTTGAACCTGAGAACACAACATGGCCGAGCGGATCTGGGTGATATTGCGACATGCGAAGGCGGAATCCGAAGGTCCGGACGGCCGGGATTTTTCGCGGCGGCTGACCGCCGATGGCGAGCGCGACGCGGCCGCGGCCGCCGCGTGGCTGGCCGACAAAATCGGCAAACAGTCCGCGCGGGTGATCAGCTCTCCGGCGCAGCGGGCGCTCAGCACTGCGCAATTGGTCAGCGCCGCTATTGACGGCAGCCTGGTCACCGATCCGCGTATTTATGAGGCGACTCCTGGCACACTGCTGGAGGTGCTCAACGACCATGCGGCCGATGGCATCACGTTGCTCGTCGGTCACAACCCCGGGCTCGAACAGTTGGTTGCATTGCTCTGCGAGGGGCGTACCGGCGAGTTTCGGGGAATGACCACCGCCGGCATCGCCTGGGTTGAGATTCCGAAAGGTGAAGTCGAGCCGGGGCAGGGTAGCCTCAAAGCGTTCTGGTGGCCCTGAACATGGCGGCCGGGGGCATCACCGAGCGGCTCCCGGCAGTGGCCTGATGCGCTGGTGGGCACTCCTGGCGGGTGTGGTTGCCGGCTGCCTGGTTGCCGCTGTCGCCTTTGCTGACACGGTTCCGAATACCAGCCCGGAACCCACCGCGGCCATCCCGGTACCGAAAGCAAGCGACTTGCTAGTCTGGCGGGTCGATAGCAGTCGATCGCGGGCCGATTTCCAGATACTTGCGCTTGCGATGATTCCGATTCGCGGGCAGTTTGCCGATTTGAGTGGGCTGGTTAGTCGCGGTCATACCCTCGATTCTGTTCGCGTACTGGTCCCCATGTCGGGGCTCAAAATGCGCTCGCCAGACAAGCGCCGCTGGGCGTTGTCTGATGAATTTTTTGATGCGGAGCGATTTCCGGAAATCGAGTTCGAAGCCGCGCTCGCGCCAACCCAGTCGCTTGCGGCGCTGGAGGTCGGGCAGGGGATCGACGGCAATCTCGGCATGCATGGCAGCACTGCGAGCCAGCGCTTCAAGCTGGCCCGAAGTACCTGTGACCTCAGGGAGCCCAAAGCCTGCGAGCTCGACCTGGAGGCGGACATCCAGCGCTCACGGTTTGGGTTGGATCGGCATTCGTTCACCTTGGCCGACACGGTTTCGATGAAGATAACGCTCTATCTCGAACCGTTGACGCCATGATCAGCCCCTGGGGACACTTCCGGCTGGACCGATTCGCCCACATCATGCGGGCGGTGCGCGTGTGGCCCGTTAGTCAAGCCATGCGCACTTGGCAGTTCACGCTGCCGGCCCGTTACCTGCATCTGCATCTGCATCTGCTTGGTGTGGTCTGCGTCGCACTGCTGCTTGGCCCTGGTTGTGCCACGCGGCACAAGCTGTATCGAGAAGCCGAATCGATCGTCACGTCCGAACGCCGCACCGAGATTCATTGCGACGAGCCGGTGAATCACTGCGCGCTGAGCTCGGCTTGGCAGCGTGATGCCGACGGCCTCGCGATTGCGGGCGACTCGGCGGCGTCCGTGCATGAGTTGACGTTGTTCGAAGACGGCACTGACGCGCTGGCAGCGCGCGTTCATCTCATTCGTGCCGCGCGCCATAGTATTGCGATGCAGACGTTCATCTTTGATCCCGATGACACCGGCAATCTGATCCTGCACGAGTTGCTCAAAGCCGCCGAACGCGGCGTCCGGGTTCAGATCATTCTGGACCAATTGTTCTCGCTCGATGGGCGCAAGTTGCTGGCCCGCCTCGACAAGAGCCACGCGAATTTCGAGATGCGTGTCTACAATCCGACCTTCAACGAAGCGCAGACAGCGCCATTGGAGTTTGCCGCTGGAATCGTTTGCTGTTTCCGACGATTCAATCAACGCAGCCACAACAAGCTCCTGCTCGTTGACGATCGCTTGGCCATCCTGGGTGGCCGCAATATCTCCGATCACTACTTTGATCTCGGCCACGACTTCAATTATCACGACCGCGATGTGCTGCTGATCGGGCCCGAGACGCTGACGATGCGCGCGTCGTTCGACCAATTTTGGTCCCATCCGCGAACGCGGAGCCTTTGGCAGCTCAACGATGTCGCCAAGAGTCAACTGGCGAATCCGCACCTGAGGCCAATGTTGGCGGCGGAAGTGCCGATTGCGCCGCGTATGCAACGGTTCATCGACCTGGCGCTGGATCCCGAATGGCTGGAAGGCATGCGGGCGAAACGTGTGGAAGCGGCCCAGGTCAGTTACTTCTCAGATCCGCCAGACAAACCGTTTGTCAGCCTGGATGCGCGGCGTGATCTGAGCCTGCGCATGGTCGAGCTGATCGAGTCAGCCGATACCGACTTGTTGCTGCAAACGCCCTACATGGTGCTGTCACGGCCGGCACGCGATGCGTTTCTGAAACTCGCAACAACCAAACCGGATCTCCGAAAGCGCGTGTCGTCGAACAGCTTGGCGGCGACGGACGCGTGGCCAGTCTACGCAGTCGCCCACAAGCATCGACGCCTGTATTTGGAGGACTTGGGCTTTGAGTTGCACGAATTCAAGCCGTATCCTGGCTACTCCGATGCGGCGCTGAACGCCAAGCCACCCAATTTTGTCAAAAGCTCGATACGAATCGTGCGCGAACGCGCGCCGCCGCTTGATCGCGCCATTCCAAGGCGCAGCCTGCACTCCAAGTCAATCGTCATCGATCGGGAGATCGGTATTATCGGCTCGCACAATTTTGATCCGCGATCGACGTGGTTGAACACGGAGAACGGGATCATCGTCTGGGATCGGCGCTTCGCCAATGCGCTCGCGCTCGAAATCGAGGCCGACATGGCGCCGGAGCAAAGTTGGGTCGTGGCCAGAAAGCCCGATGTCCGAATCTTGACGCCGCTCAATCAGACAGTCGAGCGGGCGACCGAGTGGCTGCCGTTGTTCGACGTGTGGCCCTGGCGCTATGCAACGAGCTACGAGTTGAAGCCCGAATGCACACCACTGCGGCGCGATGATCCGCATTTCCTGGAATGCTATGTGCGCGTTGGGGACTTCCCTGAGGTCAATTTGTCGACCAAGGCTATTTACACCCGGATCCTGACGGCGTTCGGCGTGGGTCTGACACCCATTCTGTGAAGGCTCGGCGGCGATTCGATGCCGCCTTGAAACCTGGCGATTGCGCGCATACTGTGCGTCCAGCGCGACGATTCGGGAACCCGGCGCCGCGATCGTGGTCTGTACCCTCAATCTTCAGCTCTGAATACACCATGCGCCGAATCCTGTTTTGCCTGAGTGCGATCCTGTTTGCCTGTTCCACCACGCCGGTGCTGGCGCAATTACCATCGGTCGTGGATGGTCAGCCGATGCCATCGCTCGCGCCCATGATCGAGCGCGTGCAGCCCGCCGTCGTCAACATCAACACGGAAACGCGGGTCAAAGTCCGCGATCCGTTTTGGGATGATCCGTTCTTTCGCCGGTTTTTTGGCGCGCCGAACCAGCCGCAGCGCGAGCGAGTGGAGCGCTCGCTGGGCTCGGGTGTCATCGTTGACGCTGCCAAAGGATTGGTGCTGACCAACAACCACGTGATCGAGAACGCGCAGGACATCAAGGTCACGCTGGCCGATGGCCGCACCTTGAATGGTGAGTTGGTTGGGACGGATCCCGAGACCGATATTGCGGTGATCAAGGTTGTCGCCAAAGACCTGCATGCCTTGCCGCTCGCCGACTCGTCAAAGCTGCGGGTGGGCGATTTCGTTGTGGCGATCGGTAATCCGTTTGGTCTGGGTCAGACCGTCACGAGCGGCATTGTGTCGGCCCTTGGGCGCTCCGGCCTGCGCGGCGTGGGCGTTCAGAACTTCATCCAGACCGATGCCTCAATCAATCCGGGCAACTCGGGCGGCGCGCTCGTCAACCTGCGCGGGGAGCTCATTGGCATCAACACGGCTATTTTCACGCCGTCTGGTGGCAACGTGGGTATCGGCTTTGCCGTACCAGCCGACCTGGTTCGCGAGGTCATCCGGCAGCTCGTGCAGTTTGGCGAGGTCAAGCGCGGCAGCCTGGGTGTCGAAAGCCAGGACATCAGCGAGGAAATGGCGACCGTGCTAGGCGTCAAGATGCACGCTGGCGTGGTTTTGACGCGCGTGCTGGCCAACTCGCCCGCGGAAGTGGCCGGCCTCAAGGTCGGCGACGTCATCACTGCGCTTAATGGCAAGGCCATCGGTAGCGTGCAAGAGCTGATTAACGCGGAAGCGTTGTTACCGGTTGGCCAACGCGTCATCGTCAAGATCGTCCGCGACGGCAAGCCCTTGGACGTGCCGACCGTGCTAAAGCCAGCCGAGCTGCGCCAACTGTCCGGTGAGCGCCTCGACCCACGCCTGAGCGGCGCCCAATTCGGTGATCTGCCGGACAAGTACACCCGCGAAGGCGTCAGCGGCGTCTTGGTCACCCGCGTCACCCCCGGCTCCAAAGCCGAACAGGTCGGCCTCCAAAAAGACGATCTCGTGCGCGGCATCAACCGCGCCGCCATCGCCGATCTGACTCAGTTCGAACAGTACATCGAACAAAAACCGAGACAGATCGTCCTAACCGTCGTCCGCGGCAACCAAGCCTTCTACGTAGTGATGGAATAGCAAACCATTGCAGCACTTTGATTTGCGCCAGGGATGGCGCAACCGCGAATCGATCACGCCAGTGATTGATTCGGCGAGAGCGAGTCCGGACATGCGCCGGACTCGCGAGTTGTAAGTCGCCCAGGATGGGCGATTTACAACGGGTGACAACTGGCCGTCGCCGGGGAAAAGTCACGCCTTTTCCCCGGCGGGCCTCGGGCCTCGATCTTCCCGGAGAGAAATTTCCGCAGGAAATTTTTCTCCGCTCAATAGTGCGTAGCCAGCCGATAAGCCGGATTCTGTCGAGAACCATCATTCGTCTGGGACAACCATCGCTGGCCGCCTCAAGCGATCTACCCGGGAACACGACGGGCCGCCGTATCGTTCCCCTATTTGATCTTGCTTCGAATGGGGTTTGCCGTGCCTTGCGGCGTTAGCCCCGCAAGCGGTGCGCTCTTACCGCACCGTTTCACCATCACCACGCACGCTTGCGCGCCGTTCGGCTGTCTGTTCTCTGTTGCACTGTCCGTCGGCTCGCACCGCCCAGGCGTTACCTGGCATTCTGCCCTATGAAGTCCGGACTTTCCTCGATGCTCGCGCACCGCGATGGTCTGGCTGACTCCGCGTCATAAGTCTGACATCAATGCCATGTGCGTGCACACTATGATCCCGGGCCTGTTCAGAATGCCTCGGAGACCGCATGTCCATGGACCGCCTGACCATCGTCACCACGGGTGGCACGATCGACAAGATCTATTTCGACGACAAGTCGGATTACCAGATTGGCGCACCGCAAATTGGCGACATCCTGCAGGCGCTCGGCGTGGCGTTTCGTTTCCTGGTGATCCCATTGCTCCGAAAGGACAGCCTGCATGTCACCGAGGACGATCGCGACTTGATCCGCCGAACGATTGCGGCGCAGGAGACCCGGCACATTCTGGTGACCCACGGCACCGACACGATGGTCGAAACGGCGCGCGTGCTGACAACGATTCCAGACAAGGTGATCGTGCTGACGGGCGCTCTGAATCCGGCACGCTTCATGGGTTCCGACGCGGTGTTCAATATCGGCTGTGCAGTCGGTGCGGTACAGACCTTGCCAGATGGCGTCTATATCGCGATGAATGGCCGCGTTTGGGATCCGCTGAAGGTACGCAAGAATCGCGACGCGAACCGCTTCGAACCGGTGTGAGCTCAGTCGGCTGATCGTCCAATCGTCGACAGGTGAAGCGCACCAAGTAAAAGGCCGCCCGAAGGCGGCCTTTTTTGCTTCGGCTCGGCGCGAGGCCGAGTCGGCACTTGCTTACATGTCGGTCTCGAGCGAGATCGACGCGAACCAATGCGCGTCAGCGATTTCGCCATAGTTGTCTTCGGCGTTATCGTCCGAGTTCGTCCAATTGATGCTGGCCGAAACCGGGCCCCAACTGCGGCCAACGCCAACGCCAAAGTGCGTGTAGCTTTCCAGCCCAACATCGTCGGACAGATCGTAACGGCCGAGTTCGCCCGTGACTTCCAGTTCCCACCACGGCAGGGCATAGCTGCCATTGACGCCATAGTAAATGCCGGTGGCATCGGTATTGAACACGTCGTTCGAATAGCCCAGCGTGACGAACACGAAATCGTTGTAGCCAAACGTGCCGATCAGTTCGTTGTAGTTGTAGTCGAACCCTTCTTCCGTTCCCGGATAGAAGTAGCGCACCAGCATGACGTCGCCGCTGAAGCCTTCGCCGAATTCCCAGGCGTAGCCGGCTGACACGTCGATCTCGAAGTTGGCATCGTCTTCAAAGTCCGAGTCGCTCGGCGTGAAATCGACGCTGGAACCCCATACGCCGGCATAGAAGCCCGATTCATGGGCGACCGTCACGCCGCCCTGCAGCGCTGCACTTTCCTGCGACTGCGAAATGCCACGGAAGACGTAGTCGGAGGTCAACGTGCCAGACAGGGTGGTGGTCCAGGTGGCGGACGCTTCGTCTTCCTGGGCCAGGGCAGCACCAGATGCGGCAAGCAGCAGGGCACTGGCAAGCATGGACTTTTTGAACATGGGGCAACTCCTTGTTTTGTCGGTGTGCGGCCGTGAAACCAGGCCGAGGCAGCCCGAGCTTATGCGCGCTGGCCTAAAGAGAACAAGTCTTTAACAACTAAAGATTGGTGCCGACTCATGCCATTCGGCCATGTGCTGACCCGGGACAACGGTGCGCTCCGGGTCGGATGGAACGGTCGGCAAGGTCCAGGCGTGGCGAAGTCGGGATGGTAAGGCCTTGAACGGATTCGTTTTTATGCTGCATAGCAAAAATCTGACCAATCGCCAGTGGGAGGCGTCATCCGGCCGAAAACCATGCTGCGGTCCCGACCGAATACGAATTCAGGCGACCGTGCAGTGCGGGTGCGCCCGAGGCGGGGCATGGCTTGCAACCGTCAACGATCATGGCGTCCGGCCGTTGCACGTGACAACCAGCCCGGAATTGCCGCCAACACGGCATTCTTCTCCGGTCTGGTCAGAAGCCCCACGAATGTTATGATCGCCGAAACCATCTGTCCTGCATGAGTCCGAGTCCGCACGTCAACATCCCGGGGTATGAGCTTGTCCGCGAGTTAGGCGTGGGCGGGATGGCGGTCGTCTATCTGGCCATCCAGACCTCTCTGGACCGAAAGGTGGCGCTGAAGGTCATGCGCCGCAACATCGAGGATGTCGACAAATTCGAGCGCCGCTTTCTGATGGAAGGGCGGACGCTGGCCAAGTTGCCACACCGGAACATCGTTGCGGTCTATGACATCGTCAAGGGCGATGCCTCGACCTACATCGCGATGGAGTACCTCGATGGCGGCACCCTGCACGATCGGATGCGCGACGGGTTGTCGTTGGCCGAGGCGGTCGCGATCGTCGTGCAAATCGCTGGTGCGCTGCAGTTCGCGCATGACCATGGCGTCATCCATCGCGATCTGAAACCGTCGAACATCATGTTCCGGGACGAGTCGACGCCGGTCTTGACCGATTTCGGCATCGCCAAGCAACAGGATGCGCAACAGACCCGTTTGACCCAGACCGGGATGCTGGTCGGCACGCCGACCTACATGAGTCCGGAGCAGATCAACGCACTGGAAGTGGATGGTCGCTCCGATCTCTACAGCCTGGGTGTGATGTTTTATGAGCTGCTGACTGGCAATGCGCCGTTTGCGGGCGACACCCCAATCGCTGTGCTGATGGCGCATCTGACCACGCCGGCACCAATGTTGCCGCCCGCGTTTGGCGAGTTCCAGCCCGTGCTCGATCGCATGTTGGCGAAGAACCGCGATGACCGCTTTCTGAATCTCAAGGAATTCACCAAGGCCCTGAAGGCCGTGGTGATTGCCAATGAAACGCTTTGGGCCCGCCTGCAGGCAGACCCCAACCAGAGCTCGTCCGAGCAATTGCGGGCGCTCGGTTTTTCGATCAGTTCGCAGACTGCCGGCGATCTGCAGCAACCGATCGGTGTTCGCCGCACGGGGCAGGTCAATCCGCAATCAGCCCGCCTGGCGACGCCGACGGCGCCGACCCAGATACCGCAATCCGGAGCCGCTCGCACCGGCGAACGGTCGGCACCGCGCATTCCGGCTCCGGTGATCGCAACGCCGGAGCCGCCGCCCGAGCCCGTAACGCCGCGCTCGCGTGCGCCGCTGTGGGCTGGGCTCGGTGTGTTGGCGGCGATCATCATCGGCGTGGGGCTGTGGTTTGGCCTGCGCGACAAAGAGGACATCGATCCGCGTGACAAGAGCCGGGTCGATGCCATTTTGCAGGTGCTGGATTCGCAAATCAAAGAAGGGCGTCTGACCCCGCCGCCATTTGACGACAATGCCTGGGATACCTATCGGGCAGCGCTGGAACTTGCACCGCGCTATGCCGAGACCGAAAAGCGCAAGCAAGTCTTGCTGTCGGCGCTGGTTCAGGCGTCGCGGGCAGCATTGAAGCGCGAGGATTTTTCGAGTGCCAGCATTCTGCAGAATGCGGCAAAAGACGTTGCGCCCGATGATGCCGAGGTCAGCGCCTTGCAACAGGCAATCGCCGACGCACAAGCTGCGCGCGACAACGCTGCAGAGATTCAACGGCTGCTGGCCGAAGCCGAGCGCGCGCTGGGCAGTGGCCAGGCCTTTGGCGCCAATGGTGCCTACGCGCTGCTGACCAGCGCCGAGCGGCTCGCGCCCAAGCAGGCTGAGGTGGTTACGTTCCGTCGCAAACTGCTGGATTCGGTCCTGAATCCCATCCGGCAGAGTCTGCTGGGAGACGATCTGCCAGCTGCCGAATCGGGTCTGCAAGCGCTCGCGAACGATCTGGGTAACGATCCAGATTGGCGGTCCCTGCAGAGCGAGATCACCGCGCGCAAGACGCAACGCGAACTGGATGGTCGCATCAATCAGATTTACACGAAGCTCGAAGCCCAGATCCGTGCGGGCAAGCTGTTGGAACCCGCAGGCGACTCGGCTGCCGAGTCTTTGAGTGCTGCCGAGGCCTTGAGCAAGACGCACCCGGGCTTGGCACAGCGCCGTAACGACTTGATCACCGCGCTGTTGCTCGCCGCCCGCAAAGATCTGAGCAGCAATCATGCGGCCAGCGCGCTGCGCATCGCCAAGGCCGTAATCGATCTGGATGCCAATAACGCCGACGCCAAGCGCCTGATGACCGATGCCGAGGGCCAGCTTGGCGAAACGGAACGGAAGATCGCGCAGGCTCTGGCCGGGGCGCAGAACGCAGTGCTCCGCAGCGATCTGTACGCGCCGGCCGGCCAGAACGCAAAAGAACTTGCCGAACAAGTATTGAAGCTCGACAGCCAGAACGAACAGGCGCGAAAGCTCTTGAGCGATCTCCCCGGTACGGCGGCAGCGAAAATCACCGAATTTATTGATAGCGGCGAGCTGGATGCCGCCAAAGCATTGGCTGACCAGGCACGGCAAGCGCATCCGGCCGATCAAGGGTTGGCGAAGCTCGCTCTTGATGTGGCAACCGAAATCAATGCGCGCAGCGTGGCTGAGGCTCGAGGCAAGCAGGTTGAGTCGATTTTTGCAGTCGCGGCAGCGCGTCCGTTGGCGCCGCAGGACTTCAGCAAGGCACTGGATACGACGGCAACCCTGCTTCGGGCCAATGCCCGCGACGTGGATGCTCTGACGGCGCGGAAACGACTCCTGGATGCGGTGCTCGGTGCGGCGCAATCGTCGGCCAGCCTGAGCGAACTCGCCGTGTTCGAAAAGCTGTTGGGTCAGTACGCGGAGCGCTTCAGTACGGATCCATCATTGCCCGGCGTGCGTACACAGTTTGCCGACGTGGCCACTCGGCTGCGCGACGATGAGGCGCGCCGGCTTGCCGAGTCGGCCGGTCGTCTGGTGCTGTTGGCGGCGCCTTGGGGTGAGGTGGACAGCGTCACCAACACGACGACATCGCAGGCGGTCACGTTGCCAGCTGATCGGAGCACGCCGCTGGTGCTGACGGTGCCGGCCGGGGTGTACCGCGTGATCTTCAAGCACCCGAATGCGCGCGCAGTGACCCAGCTTGGCGAATTGAAACCCAAGTCCGAGGTACAGGTCGTTGCGAGTTTTCCGTCCCTGAGCAAAGAGGAGTACCTGCGTCGTGCCGGGCTCTGACTGCCGCTTTGGCCTACTTGGTGTGCTCGCCTTCGTCCTGTTGGCAGCGTCGCCCATGGCATTGGCGGACTACAAGCAAGACTACGCGCGCGGTCAGGAGGCGGCTACCGACGAAAATTGGCCCGAAGTCGAGCGGTACATGCACGAGGCCATGGCGGGCTCGACCGCTCCGGCTGTGCGTGTCCGTCTGTACGGCCAGCGTTTTGCGCCGTATGTGCCGCAATATTACTTGGGGCTCGCTGCGTATCGGAGCAACGATTGTCAGGGGGCGCTTCGCTGGTTCAAAGATCCAGCCGCAGAGCCCGTCATCGCTGCCTTGAGCGATTTCAAAGGCGTGGCAGATGATGCGGTGAAGTCGTGCCAAAAGCAGCTTGCCGGCACCCAACCCAGCAAGCCTCCGGTTGCGCCGGCTAATCCGACGGTCACCGAACCTGCGCGGCCAGTCGCCGTTGAACCGAGCAAACCACCCGTCGGTCAAGGCACTAAGCCCCCTGCGCCCGAGCAAAAAGCCAATCCGCCGGTCAGCAAGCCGCCGCCAAGCCCGCCAGCAGTTCCAGCGAGTGGTGCCCCTGCGGCTTTGGTGCAGGCGGTTTCGGACTACCTCAGTGGTCGCTTCAGCGCTTCCAGTCGCGCCAATCCGGCTGGGATGAGTGGCAAGGCCAAAGCACATTTGCATCTGGTTCGGGCCGCCAGTCTGTTTGCATTGGCAGAGCTCGGCGGGCAAACATCGGCTCAGCAGCGTGCGCAAGCGACTCAGGATGTTCTCGCCGCCAAGCAGGCGGCACCTGGGTTGCAGGCCGATCCACAGTTCTTCTCGCCGCGGTTCCGCGCGTTTTTTGCGGCGGCACGCTAGGTTCCGATCGCGCCGCTGCAACTGGTTTTCAGGCGCACGGCGGATCCCGCATCATCGCTGACACTTTGATGCGTGAATAAGCGCGCCTTTGGTGCGACCACCACGCGTTCCGCATTGCGACCTGTTAGAGCGTCCGCTAGTGTCGGCGTGGCAATGAATCAGAACCCCTACGCAGCGCCCCAATCGCGTGTCGTGACAGCGTCCATGCCGGGCGCCGGTCTGCTGGAACAGCCCTTGGCGCTGCCTTCCAGCGCCGCGTTCGACTGGCTCAGAAAGGGTTGGCGCATGTTTCTTCTGGCGCCGGGAATCTGGGTGCTGATGGCACTGCTGGCGGGTCTTGGTTACGCATTCTTCGTCATGATCCCGTTCGGCGGCTTGGTGGTGCAGGCGCTGATGCCGATCGTGCTGGCCGGGTTCTATGTCGGCGCTGATCGGCTCAACTTCGGCGAGAGTCTCGATCTGGCACAGATTTCGGCGGGCTTCTCGCGACATCCGGGGCCATTGGCGCTGGTCGGCGTGATCAGTGGCCTCGTGCAATTTGCCATCATGCTGCCGCTTGCCTTTGGGTTGATTGCGATAGGCGAAGGCTACGGCGACGGGAACGGATTGTTCGCCAACGGGGACGCCTTGTTCGTGACGATGCTGGTCGCGATTGTGGCAATGACGCTGGTGCTGTTCCTGGTGTCGCTCCTCACATGGTTTGCGCCATTGCTGATCGCAATCGATCATCAGGACTTGATCCAGGCGCTTAGGCTCGGGTTTCGCGGCTGTCGCCGAAATGTCGCACCGATTCTGCTGCTTGCCACGGTGACCATTTCGGTGTTGCTCGGACTCCTGCTGACTCTTGGGCTCGGGTATCTCGTGGTATTGCCCTGGTATTGCTGCGTGTCCTATGTGGCGTATCGCCAGATTTTCTTCGGCGACTGATTGCGAATGCGAGTCGGGCATCATGCTTTGTGCGAGTCGGCGCATCCCCACGTTTACCAAATTCAGTGAGTCGAGACCCCGCATTCCGGTGGGGTGGGCTACATCAACGCAAACCCGATGCGGAATCACTAGCTGGCCCTGATAGACTCCGCCCATTCATATCCTAATATTCAGCACGAGACGGGGAGATCGCCATGACTGACAATCCTTATTCCGCACCGCTATCGCGGGTTGACCCGAGCGGCGGCGCCTCGGTTGAAGGGTTCAACACCGAGCCGCTGGCCCGCGGTCCGGGCGCAGCGGTCAGCTGGATCAGCAAGGGCTGGACCTTGTTCAGTGCCGCGTCCGGTGCCTGGGCAACGCTCGGCGGCGTCATGATTGGCGCGCTGCTGGTGTTGATCGTGGTGTCGTTGATTCCGATTCTGGGCTCCTTAATTCAAATGGCCGTGAATTTCGCGATCACGTTCCTGATGCCGGCGTTTCTGGCGGGCTTGTACATGTCTGCCGATCGCTTGAATCGCGGCGAGCCGATCGTGTTCGATAATTTCTTTGACGGGTTCCGCAAGAACCTTGGTCAATTGGTCATGGTGGGCGTGCTGAATTTCGCTGCATCGCTCGTCATGATCGTGGTTCTGCTGATCATTTTCGGCATCGGTATCGGTGTGACGGTGGGCTTTTCCGCCATCATGAACAATCAGGAGCCTGAGATTTCTGCGGGTCTGATCATCTTCATTATCTTTGCCGTGTTCATCGCCATGGCACTGTCATTCGTGATCTACATGGCTTTCTGGTTTGCGCCGATGCTCGTGGCAATCAACGGCATGACGGCCGTGGATGCGGTCAAGCTCAGCTTCAAGGCCGCGATGAAGAACGTTGGTGGGTTCATTCTGTTTGCCATCATGGCCAGCTTTGCGGTGTTCATTGCGTACATCCCGTGCCTGCTCGGATTGATTGTGGTGGGCCCGGTGTTTGCATGCGCCAACTACTCGGCTTACCGCGAAATCTTCTACGGGGATTGATGCTCGACACTGCATACCGGATTGCGACGCCGGAAGGAATCGAACTCAGCCTGCGCTTGGCCGGCCCGGTGCCGCGCGCCTTGGCTTGGCTCATCGACTTTGCGTGGCGAGCAGGCGTGGTCATGGTGTTCGCCACGTTGATCGGCGTGCTCGCGGGCAACAGCAAGTTGATGGGCGGCTTGCTCTTGATTCTGTTGTTTCTGATTGAGTGGGTGGTGCCAGCGTGGCTGGAAGCGGTTTGGGACGGTGCAACGCCCGGAAAGCGTGCGCTCGGCATTCGGGTGCTGCGCGACGATGGTTCGCCCTTGACCTTCGGGCCGGCATTTGTCCGCAATATCCTGCGCACGGCCGACTTCCTGCCTGGCTTTTACTCTGGTGGTTTGATTTGTTCGTTGCTGCATCCGCAGTTCAAGCGGCTCGGCGACCTGGTAGCGGGTACGATCGTGGTGTACGTCGACCCACCCGAAAAGCCGCCCGTGCTGGTCGATGTCGAAACGCTGGCGCCGTCGATTCCGATCACGCTGGGTGAGAAGCGCGCGATTCTCGACTACGCCGAGCGCGTGCCCCAGTTGAGCGAAGAACGTGCCGACGAACTGGCACAGATCGTGGCCCCGATTCTGCTGCCGCCGCAGCGCCAGGGTGCGGCGGCGCGCCTCGGGCTGGTCGGCGTGGCCCAGCATCTGATGGGTGCCCGCCATGATGAGACGCGCTGATGCGGCAGGCTGAGTTTGAGCAGCGCTTCGAGCCGGATTGGGCACGCTTCCAGCATTGGCTCGATCGTCGTCGGATGTCGCGCAAACAACGCGCTGTGTTGGCGCCGCCCATTGGGGTCACGGTGCTGAACGAGCGCGATGTTCCCGCTTTGTATCGGCGCATCTGTGCCCATCTGGCATTGGCGCAGGATCGACAGTACAGCCCGCTGCTGATCGATCGCATCAATGCTTTGGTGTTGCGCGGGCATCATGCCCTGTACGGCAGTCGAAGCGACAGCCTGAGGCAGATCCGTTACTTCTTCCTGACTGGCTTCCCGAATGTAGTGCGTGAGCGTTGGCGCTCGGTGTGGCTGGCCATCGGTTTGTTTTTCGGACCACTCGTCTTGATGATCGTGGCGGTTCAGTTGTATCCGGACCTGACCACGTTGTTTCTGGAGCCCGAAGCGATGGCCCAGATGGAGGAGATGTACTCGGCCGAAAACCACAAAGTAGGCATGCGCGAATCCGACTCCAGTTTCGAGATGTTCGGCGTGTATATCTGGAACAACATCCGGATCGGGTTTCAGACCTTTGCCACCGGTATTGTGTTCGGCCTCGGGTCGCTGTTCTTTCTACTGTTCAACGGCTTCTACATTGGCGCCGTGGCTGGGCACTTGACCGAATCCGGGCACGGGGTCCAGTTCTGGTCGTTTGTTGCCGGCCATTCGGCCATGGAGCTCACGGCCATTGCGATCTCGGGTGCGGCTGGTTTTCAGCTCGCCAATGCGCTGATCGCGCCCGGCCGGCGTTCGCGGGCGTTGGCGTTGGTTGAGAACGGCCGCGTCGCCATGCAGCTCATGGCGGGCGCTGTGATGATGTTCTTTATCGCCGCCCTGATCGAAGCGTTCTGGTCGCCGCAGGTCTTTCCAGTCGCCTGGCCGAAATATGCATTCGGTGGGTTCCAGTGGCTGTTGCTGATTGCGTACTTCCTGCTCGCGGGGCGCCGACGTGGAGCTTGATCGCATCAGCATCCGGCTCCGCCAGCGGGGCGGTTTCGAGTCCATCGACCTTGGCATTCGCATGGCGATCAAGGACTGGCGTCCGCTGTGGTCGATCTGGTCATTGTGCTACCTGCCGCTGGTCGCGGTGCTCTGCTATCTGCTGTGGGACCAGCCGGTTCTGCTCGTGATGGCGATGTATTGGATCAAACCCATTCCCGAACGATTCGCGCTTCACGTGCTGAGCCGGGCGATGTTCGGCGAAACCGTCTCAGTGCGGGCAGCACTCCGTGACTGGTCCGAAGTACTGACCCCTGGCCTGTTCGCCCAATTGCTGTGGCGGCGTCCCTTTGATTGGATGCGGAGCTTCAACACGCCGGTCGTGCAACTGGAGCGCCAGACCGGCGCGCAGGCAGCAGAACGCCGTCGACTGCTCGGCATGCGGTTTGGTTCTTATGCGTTGGCACTGCAGTTTGTCGGCTTCATGTTTGAGTGGGTGCTCGTATTCGGCTTCACGATGTTGGTAAACCTGTTCCTGACGCCGGAAGGCCAGGACTTTGGCAACAGCGACGCCATGTTCACGCCGCTCGATCTGATTTACATCGCGCTGGCCCACGCCACGATTGGACCATTCTTTGTCGCTGCTGGTTTTTCCTTGTATCTCAATCGGCGCGTCATTCTGGAGGCTTGGGATGTCGAGTTGAATCTGAAGCGTCTGCGCAGTCGCGTGGAGACCATGCGTGCCGGCAATCTGGCCGTGCTGTTCGCGCTCGCAGCAAGTTGCTCGCTGTTGCTGGTCGATCCGGCCATGGCTTTGTCCACGAAAACGCCGGAGACCAAAGAAAAGGCTGAGTTCGTCACCACGCCGCCGCCACTCGATACGCCGGCCCATCGCGAAGCGGTAAAGATCGTGTCGGACAAGGAGTTTGGGGATCGTAAGCGGGACGAGGTGCACCGGTTCCGTTTTCACCGCGAACCGAAGAAACGCGAATACGAACCCCAGTCAAACTGGCTCGGCGGTGTTGGCGAATTCCTGGCCCGAGTCCTGCAGGTATTGGGCTGGATTCTGTTGGCGGTGTTGATTGGTGCGGTGATCTACCTGATTGTCCGGCTCACCGGTGGTCTTGAACAGGATATCGGGTCTGGCAAGTCCGGTCCGAAGATTCTGTTTGGTCTGCAGATTGCGCCCGAGTCACTGCCAGACGACATCGGGCAAACCGCGCTTGAGTTGATTCGGCAGGGGCAAGTCCGCGAGGCGTTGTCCTTGATCTATCGCGGCGCGCTGTCCCACCTCGTGCATGTCCGGAAACTGCGCGTCAGCGCCGGTGCGACCGAGAGCGAGGTAGCGACGTTGTCCAAGCGGGTCCTCGGGTCGGCGTCGGCGGCATACTTTGCGGAGGTGCTGGCCCACTGGATCGATATCGCTTACGGTGGCCGGTTGCCAGATGTGCAAGCCATCACCCGTCTGGCCGAACGGTTTGCCGAGCATTTTGGCAAAGTGTCTGAGCCGGTGCCCGCCGAGGTGCCCGCATGAGCCGCCAGTTCTGGGTTGCCCTCGTTGTTGTACTGGTGCTCGGTCTTGGTACGTTCGGCTTTTTCAGCGTCTTTGATCGCGCCATCATTGAGCGTCCGATTCCACCGAAACCAGAGGTGCTTCGAGACCGTTTCCGTGCGGCCATCCGAACGCTGGAGCATCTCGACCTGGATGCGGATCGACTTGGACTGTTGGAAGCGCTGACCGGCCTGAATCGACCGGATGTGCTCATCGTTGGCGATGACCGCGAAGAAGTATCGGCGCGCGCGCGTTCCAGAGTTCAGGCGTTTGTCGAACAAGGCGGCGTGTTGATCCTGGAAGCCAAGTGGTATGCCGAAGACGACTCACTGGCCGATCTGTTTGGCGTCGAGCGGCGTGCCATCGTGTCGGATGAGAGCGATGAGTCAGAGTCATCCGAATCAGACGACGACGCGGATGATGCTGATGGCGACCCGTTCGAGGATGGCTACTCCGAAGATGAAACGGTAGAGGATGGTGCGGATGCCGACTCTGACGTCGAATCTGAAGACAGCACTGCCGAAGACAGCACTGCCGAAGACAGTGCGGCGCAGGACGGCACGGCTACCGAAGACGGGACTACCAACGATACCGAAGGCGAGGATGCGGACTACGATGAATCGGAAGATGCAGACTCTGACTTCGACCTGGACGACTACTTTGATGCTGCCGATAGCAGCGACCGATTGAAGAACCGCTTCTTTCCAGACCCGAATCTGCGCCGCATTCAATGGGCGAATGTGCCAGAAATGCTGGTGCATATTCCGTGGCAGCAGCATCTCTCGCGTTTTCGAACCGAGGCCATCCTGGCCGATGCGTCGGGCCAATATGTGCTGACGTTTCCGGTTGGCAAGGGCGAGGTCGTTGTCCTGAACTCGTTGTCGATGTTTGAGAACTTCGAATTGGCGCGCAATGATCACGCCGAGTTCCTGTGGCAGTTGATTCATCGCCATCCGGACCCGAAGTCGGTGATGTTCTACATTCCTGAGCGTCGTGATCTGGCGGATTGGGTCAAAAAGAACGCTTGGGCGCCGATGCTTGCGTTAGGCATTCTGATCGGGTTCTGGTTGTGGCGGGCGATGCCGCGCTTTGGGCCGATCGCTGAAGACCCGGTGCCCGTGCGGCGGCGCCTGCTGGAGCATTTGCGTGCCAGTGGCAATTTTCTCGCCGCGGCTAATCAGCGCGAGGAAATCGGCCTTGCGGCGCTCCGTGTTGCCTTGGCGCGAGTCCGCCGCGAGTTCCCGCATATCGGCATTGCCAACGAGGCGGAGACGCGCGAGTTTCTGATCAAACAATTCAGCCTGACGCCGGATTGTGCGTTTCAGATTGCGAGTCAGCAGACACCCGGGACCATTCTCGAATGGACGCGCCTGATGCGCGCCTGTCGTGATGTTCACGCCGCGCTCGATCACCAGCAGATCAGAAAACGATGAGCCGATGCCGAACCCATGTTGTGCGTGCTGACGACGCGGTGCTGACGCATCGGCGGCCGCCATGGTCGGCATCCATTGAAGTCCCCGATTCGCCCGGGTTGTCTGCATCGCAGCAACTTGGGCACACCCAGACGATCAGAAGGAAGGCAAGATGTCTCTGAACATTCCCCAGGAACAATTTGAACGCGCGCTGCGACTGGTGCAGGAGATGCGCAACCAGGTTGCCAAGGCTTTTGTCGGTCAAGACCAGGTAGTCGAGCAAACGGTTGCGGCCTTGTTGGCAGGCGGTCACGTCCTGATTGAAGGGGTGCCTGGCCTCGGCAAGACCTTACTGGTCCAGGCTCTGGCAAAAACCTTCTCGGGTACGTTTGCGCGCATCCAATTCACGCCGGACTTGATGCCAGCTGACGTCACCGGCCACACGCTCTACGATCCTGGTAGCGGTCAATTCACGACCCGTCGCGGCCCAGTGTTTGCGAACCTGCTGCTCGCCGACGAAATCAACCGCGCGCCGGCGAAGACGCAATCGGCGTTGCTCGAAGTCATGCAGGAGGGGCAAGTCACCATCGAGGGAACCGCGTTCAAACTCGAACCGCCATTCATGGTGCTGGCGACCCAGAATCCAATCGAGCAGGAGGGCACTTACGCCTTGCCCGAAGCACAGCTCGATCGCTTCTTGCTGAAGGTGCTGATTGACTATCCAAGCGCCGAGGAAGAGCTCAATGTGCTGAAACAGGTGACCGGCGGCAAGATTGGCGACAAGCTCAGCGTCGAGCAGGTACAGACCGTCATTCAGCCGCAGATTCTGTCCACCTTGCAGGTCATCGCGGCGAATCTCCGCGTCGACGAAAAAGTCTACGACTACGCGCTCCGGATTGTTCGCGCCACGCGCAGTTCGCCCGGCATTGCCGTTGGCGCAGGTCCGCGCGGTGCGATCGCACTGATCCGTGTCGCCCGCTCAGCCGCTTTGCTGGCCGGTCGCGATTTCGTCGCACCGGACGATGTCAAGCGCTATGCGATTCCGGTGCTTAGGCATCGCGTGACGCCGGCGCCGGATCTCGCCATTGAGGGCCATACGAGCGATCAGCTGCTCGCTGATTTGCTTGAGAAGACGGAAGCGCCCAGACTCTAATGCTGATTCCTTCGCGCCGACTGCTCGGATTGATTTTGCTGCTGGTGCTGCCGGCATCGCTCGCTGCTGCCTGGTGGCCTGAGCATGCCAGCAATTTCATGATCGGTCTGGCTGGAATTGGTGTGCTGTTCTTGCTGGACGCCTTGCTGGCGTTGAGTACGAGCAAGCCACAGGCGCATCGCGTGGTGCCGCATGCGCTCGCGCTGGGTGTTCGGCGGATGGTCAAACTCCGGATCGACAACACGTCGAAGCGGGCGCTGTCCGTGCAGGTGTTTGATCACCATCCGAATGATTGCCAGGTCGAATTGTTGCCGCAGCGACACCGGGTCGTAGCGAAAGGGTATGTCGAGACCGAATACGCACTCAAGCCGATCGAACGCGGTGATCATCACTTTGGCAGTATCGAGCTTCGCGTCATGTCGGTGCTGGGTTTCTGGGAGCGTCGGGTCTTTGCGGGTGCCGGTACGACAATCAAGGTATTTCCCAACTTCGCTGCGTTGACGCGGTTTGCGTTGATGGCGACCGATCATCGGCTATCCCAGATTGGTGTGCTGCGTCGGCGTCGCCGCGGCTTGGGTCTCGATTTCCAACAGTTGCGCGAATACCGGGAAGGCGATGCGCAGCGGCAGATCGACTGGAAGGCGACGTCACGCATGAATCGCCTGATCTCGCGTGAGTATCAGGATGAGCGTGATCAGCAGATCATGTTGATGATCGACTGTGGTCGGCGCATGTCGGCGCGGGATGACCAGTTGTCGCATCTCGACCATGTGCTCAATGCCGCCCTGCTGCTCGGATTTGTTGGCCTGCGGCAAGGTGACGCGGTCGGCATGATGACCATCGCCGGGCACGATCGGTTCTTGGCGCCCCGCAAGTCGATGGCGGTCATCAACCAGATGACGTCTGCGGTCTACGATGTGCAGCCGACCACGCAGATGCCTGACTTCTATTCGGCCGCGGTGTCGCTGATGCTCAGGCTCAGAAAGCGCGCGCTCGTGGTCATCGTCACGAACTTGCGGGACGAAGACGAAGAAACGCTGCTCCCGGCGATTCGGTTGCTGCGGAAGCGTCACTTGATCCTGGTCGCAAGTTTGCGCGAGGCGGTGCTGGGTCAAGCGCTGGCCGCGCCGGTCAACCATGGTGAGGACGCGGTGACCCATGCTGCGGCGGCCGACTACTTGGAGCGGCGTGCGCGCGAGTTCAAGCGACTTGAGGCGGCGCATATTCCGTGCGTGGACGTGCCGCCGGACCAACTCGCCATGGCGATGGTCAACCGCTACATCGAAATGAAGCGCAGCGGGCGTCTGTAGCGTCAGGCCGCGCCGGGTTACGATCTCATGACTGCCACGCCCGACATTCTGGTTTTAGGTCTTGGAGCGATGGGTGCGGCGACACTGATGCATGCCAGTGGTCGTGGCGCGACTGTTGTCGGCATTGATCGCTTTGCCCCACCGCACACGCACGGCTCGACCCATGGCGAGAGTCGCATCACTCGATTGGCGATCGGCGAAGGGCCTGAGTATGTGCCGCTCGTGCAGCGATCTCATCAACTCTGGCGTGATCTTGAGCAACGTCGCGAGGTGTCGCTTTATGAAGCATGCGGCGGTTTGATCCTGGGCTGCGGCGAAGCGACGCCGATGCATGGACAGGCGCATTTCTTCGAGAGCACCGTCAACGTTGCGGCAGCGCATGGCATTACCCATGAGCTCTTGGATGCAACGCAGATTGCGACTCGTTGGCCGCAGTTTCAGCTGACCGGCGCGGAGCAAGGCTACTTCGAACCGGAGGCCGGCTATGTCCGGCCCGAGGCGTGCATTGCAGCCCAATTGGCCGAAGCGAAAGCGCGCGGCGCCATGATTCATACCGGCGAGCGTTTGCTGAGCTGGTCGGAAGATTCGCGCGGGCTTCTCATTCAAACTGATCGCGGCAGTTATCGGCCCGGGCAGGTGATTGTTTGTCTGGGCGCCTGGTTGCCAAAGTTCGTGCCGCCAGGATTCGTGCCGCCAGGGCTCGTTTCGGCGCCCGCGTTGCGCGTCACCCGCCAAGTGCTTTACTGGTTTGCGGCGGACAAACCCGAGTCCTATCAGGCGAATCGCTTTCCGATCTTCATCTGGAATTGGGGGCCCAAGGCAGGGCAGGGGTTCTACGGCTTCCCCGATCTTGGTGGCGGCGTCAAGGTCGCGACTGACGGCCACCAACCTTGTGACCCCGACGCCGTGCCACGAGTCGTGTCAGAGGCTGAGGTCACGCACTTGTACGACACCCATGTCCGCAGCCGGTTGCGTGGATTGGGACCTGCGTGCGTTCGAACCGCGACGTGCCTATATACCGAAGCACCCGATGCGCGTTTCTGGATCGATCGAGTCGGCCACAATGGCCCGATCATCGTGTCAGCGTGCTCAGGTCATGGCTTCAAGCATTCGGCGGCGATTGGCGAGTCGGTGGCAAGGTGGGCCCTCCGCGGCGAACTGCCGGCGGTTCTGCAACCATTTGCATACGTTCCAGAGCGCTGATCGATTGCGTTCAGCGAGCGCAGCAGTTGGCACATTGACTCCGCGACTTGAACTCTGAGTCGACGAACTCGGCGCCGAGCCTGAGCAACATCTCCGCTTCGCCGGGGTGAATCACCAAGTCGCGAGGGTGGCGATTTGGAATTCCCGCGCGATATTCGTGAAACTGGCCATTGGCACAGACAAGTGTGACGGTGAACGACAGATTGTCGTTTTCATGGGATCGGACGAATGGGTCTGAATCGGCAAGCAGGCGCATGAACGAGCCCACTACAGCGGAATCAGTCAATGCCTGATGGTATCCACAAGCTGCGAATGTCACGGCGCGAACGCCGCATTGTCGCAGTGACTTCATGTGGTCGATTTCTTTCTGGTCGCGACTAGCATTCGCTGCGTTGAACATGACGACCGGCAGAAAGCATCCGTATGCCATCAACAAAGTCATGATAGTGTGGCGTCCGTTGACCTTGGCCCGGCGCTCAGGGTCGCTCATTTGCCAAAGCAAACCTGGCAATATCCCAAGTACGACACCGCTCATCAATCCACTCCAGACCAGGATGACAGGGTTCACATCCGGAAAGACGAGAAACCACGTGGGCGCAAACAGCGCAGCCAACAAGGCCATCAGGCCATGTTGGCGCAGCGTCAGATTGGTAGACGGATCCGAAGCGGGCTTTGTCCAGTCGAGCTGTTTTAAGGCATCAATCAATCGCATTGGTCACTCCCGTCGGAATTGTGTTGGGCATGGCGCGGCGTCCGTTCGGCGCTAAGGTTTCGGTGCGAGACCTGGTACGAACCCGACAAGGACGGACGCAGGGACGACATACGAGACGATTGCCCCAACTATGACGAACGAACTCGCCAGAAATTTGTAAAGCGTGGTGCCCGTGCCATTGAAGATCCTCACGTTGAACATGACGGCCGCACTATCGCATTCACCGCCAAGGACGCCGCCGGAAACAACTAGCGCGATCGGCAGCAGCACCCAGAACATTTCCAGAATGTTGAGCTGGCTGAATCCATTGCTATGATTGGACATGGCGACAAGAGAATCCGATTGCGGGGTGCGTCTGCAGTTGCCGGTTCACCAACCAAACAGCGGAGCCCGAGGCGATTGAACCGGCTTCACGCCTTCAGGCCGGCGCATTCATGGCTTTCACTATAGCCCAAGTGATCGCGGAGCCGATTTGGAGATCCTGGAGTTTTGCGTGGATGACCATTCGATCATCATCACATGCAAGTCGCTGTGATCTTATCGTCGGCCAGCGCGGAAACGTTGAGCTGCTAGACTTGATCCCGGCGCAGCGATCGGTGTGCTGGGTGCCGCTTGGCTAAGCAGGAACATTACTAGATTCCGACCCACATCAGAAGACTCCAGGAGGACTGCTACATGCAACATGACAAGGCGAAACCGTTCCAGACCCCGGCCATCGCGCGGAGATGCGCGTGCACCTTAGTGTTTGCCTTTGCTGTGGTGACCGGTTGCGCCGCAAAAGAGCCCGACATGTTGACCGTGGGCGGCGAATCGAAGCATGCGGCTGGCACGCTACTTGAGGCACAGGCGGGCGATATTGCCTGCTACCTGAGTCTGAAAGCGGACGACGGTACCGAGTTCCAGGAGAGTGCGGCGTTCGAGATTTGCGAGGACGCGAGTCTCGTCGGTAAGCGGCTGAAGCTCAGCTATAGCGTCGAGAATGTGCTCGCGGCCGAATGCGAGGGGGATGTCGACTGCGGCAAGAGTGATCAGATCGTGCTGGTCAGCGCGGTCCGCGTCATTGAGTGAGGGGCTTGGCGCTTGCGATTCTGAGGGAAGGTCTGAATAAGTCCATCCTGGACTTTCAGACCCGCAATGAATCCGGCACATGTCCGGACTCATTGCCCCAGAATCAAGCAATTGCGTGCTTGATTCTGAGCGGGCCATCCATGGCCCGCATCGCCTCTGAACTTGTTCAGAGGCTCCTTTGCAAGCGTCTGACGCCTACTGCCGCTCGCCGTTGAACGGTGTCACCGGCGAGTTGCCGTCAAGTTCCAAATCCCCATGCCGTCCTGCTGCGTCAATGGCCAACATGCATGGGTGATCGCCGTGTCGCCGCTTGCGTAGGCAACACGGCGAATCGCTGACAACTCAAGCCGACACGCCTTTCGGCGGTGGAATTGGCATGGGCGGCTTCGCGGGCGGCGTGCCCGGCGCGGGCGGCGACGGCGGCGTGGGCAGGGCCTTGTCGCGCAGTTGCAGGTTTTCGCGGAACAACATGCGCGGGCCGGCCGGTGCTTCCATGCTGATCACCTGGCGCTGGCGGTTCCGGAAGATCTCAATATTCATGACCTCGCCTGGATTTTTCTTGCCGATCACCCGCATGACGTCGGTGACCGAATCTGCTGGCTGACCATCGATCACCTGGATGACGTCGCCCGACTTCAGATTGGGAAACATGTCCGGGTCGTTCTCCAGAACCAGGATGCCGCGATCCGTACCAAAGTACTTGCCAAGCTCCGGATTCAGGCTGCTCAGATTCAGCGAATTGAAATCCTGGATGTGCAGTTTTTCCAGATGTTTGCCGGGTCCCTTGCCGTCGCGATCCTGGATCACGAGTTCGATCCGTCGTTGCTCGGCGCCATCGATTCCTGCCATTGTCTCGGGCATCCCGTCCAGAACCCGCATTTCGCGGAATTTGCCGACTTCCTTGAGCGCTTGCAGATCGGCAAGGTTATGGATCTGAATGTCGCGCAGCGCGTCGAGCTTGACGTTGCCGCCAAACAACTGCGACCACTCTGCGGGTTCCCGACGTTCGGCCTTGGGGACGAATGTCATGGTCTTGCCGGCGCGCTCCACGACCATCGTGACGGCTTGGCCGTCTTCAAGCTCGCCAAACATCTCGCGGGCTGCATCGACGGCCATACGCGGGTCGCCGCCAGCAACCTTTGGCACACTCGTGCCATTGACACTGACCAGGCGATCACCGACTTGAATACCCGCCTTCGCCGCTGGCCCATTTGGCGTCAGCGCAATGATCTTGACGCCGGTGTCGTCGGAATCGAATACGACGCCAACCAGGGCGCGCTTCGGGGCGTTCAAATACTGGAATGCGAACGCGCGTGGGGAGGTGTCGTGCAGCTGCATGCTGAGTTCGGCAATACGCCGACTCAAATCGCCAAGCTGTTCCTGCGCGGCATCGAGTTCGCTTCGGAGCTTGTCCTGTTCGGCTGCGGTGAGTTTGCTCGACTTGGCCAGATCAGCTTGTGCCTTGGCGCTGGCCTCCAATGCGACCGCCGTTGCACTGTCAGCCAATGCGATGACTTGCATTGCGTCTTGTTCGCGCGCCTGGGCCAAGCCCATGGCAATCATCAAGGGCAGTAGGGCGAGGGTCTGTTTCATGAGGTGCTCCTTAGTTGATTCGGTAGGACGCCGGCATCATGCCGACGCTTTCGTTAGCCGCGGTGCTACGGCCACTGCGCCGCAGCTCGGTTAATTCATTCATGAGCAGCACGCGCTGCTTCCAGAGTGCCAGCTCGTCCTCGGGCTTCTCGGCGACGCTGAGTTGCAAGTCGGTCAGGCCAATCAGGTCTTCGAGTTCGGCCCCGGCCAATGCCGTTTCGGCATCGGTTGGGCGCGATTCCAGTTGCCGGAGCGTGCCCTCCAATTGCTGCGAGTGGGCGATCCACGCGTGCAGGGCATCAGGTTCGGTCGGTGTGGTGGGGAGCGTGCGCCCTGGCCACAGCAGGACCGTCAGCAGCACAGCGGCCGCCGCACTCAACCAGTAGGGCCAGCGTGGTCGGCGCTTTTGGGGCGGCGCGAGCTCGCGCGCCAGGCTGGCCCAAAGATCGCGCTCAGGTTGCAACAGCGGCAGCTGTCTCAGGGCTTCGCCGATTGCTGCCTCAGGGCGATCAGGAGACTTGTGCAATGGTTCAGACATAACTCAACTCCGGTTCCGGGACCAAATGGGCACGCAGACGCTCCATGCCCCGGCTCAACTGCGATTTCGAAAAGCTCACGGTCTTGCCGAAACTCTCGGCAATCTCTTCGTGCGTGTAACCTTCAACGTGATACAGCCAAAGCACCGAGCGCGTGAGTTCGGGTAGACGCATCAAGGCGCGCTCCAGTTCCCGGCCATGCAGCGGCATGAAATGTGCGTGCTCGATTCCCGGCTCAGCCAGATCATCCAACGATTCCATCGGCTGACGCTTACGGAGCCGCATCAGCGCTTCGTTGACCACAATCTGCCGCGTCCAGGCCCAGAAGGGTGATTCGCCGCGGAACTGGCAGATGCGTTTGAACACGGCCAGCATGCCGTCGTGCACTGTTTCCTGAGCTTGTTCCGGGTCACCGAGCATTCGAAGCGCCAAGGTGTAGGCCGGGCGTTCGAACTGCCGGTAGATTGCCTCGAACGCCCGAAGCTCGCCCTTGCGGGCAGCCGCGAGGGTGATTTCCGGGATCTCAATGGCGAAACTCGAATTGCTCATGCCAGGTAGGATGCGGCCAGGTCGAAAAGGGTCGCAGGCATTCTGATCGCATGCCAGGCCGGGTTCGCGACAGCCTCGATCGGCCACTGCCGTTACGGTATCCGCGCTTGCCCGAGCCTGCGACAATGGTCGTTTTACCGGAATCATCCAATGCCTGCTGTTCTGCAAATGCTGCTTGGCGCGACTTTGATCAGCTCAGCCGCTATTTTCGTGCAGCTGGCGACGGTGCCGCCGAGCGTGGCGGGCTTCTGGCGCATGGCGTTTGGCGGGTTGTTCCTGATGCTCTGGTTGTACCTGAGAAAGCAGCCTCTGAGCGGCTGGCGCGGCCGCCCGCTCGCGATGATGCTGCTTTCGGCGGCGCTGTTTGTCGCGGACTTGTGGTTCTGGCATCGCAGTATCCGCTGGGTCGGCCCGGGATTGTCGACGTTGCTCGCTAACTTCCAGGTGTTTCTGATGGCCGCGTTCGGGGTCTGGTGGTTCGGCGAGCGGCTCAGCTGGCGCTTCTCGGCAGGCTTGTTGCTGGCCTTTGCCGGCACCGCGTTTCTGTTGCTGCCCAACTGGTCCACCTGGCCGCCGCAGTTTCACCTGGGGGTGGCTTATGGCTTCATCACGGCCGCCTGCTATGCCGGCTTCATGCTGACCCTAAAGCGCGCTCAAGCAATGCCGGGCGGCCCGAGTCCGGCGTCCAGCGTCGCATGTGTCTGCGTCGCATCGAGCTTGCTGTTTGCCCCATTGATCGCCCTGGAAGGCCATTCGCTCGCCATCCCGGATCAACACAATCTTTGGGTGTTGCTGGCCTACGGTCTGATCGCCCAGGCTGCGGGTTGGATCGCCATCGCCGGGTCCATGCCCAGACTCGGCGCGGGAATGATTGGGCTGTTGCTGCTGGCGCAGCCCACATCGGCCTATCTGCTCGACGCCCTCATCTTCAAGTTGCATCTGCGACCCTACGATATGGTCGGAATTGGGCTCGCCCTCGCCGGCATTTTTCTCGGCACAACGGCCCGCCAGCCGGCCAAATCGGCGCCGGAAGCCCCCGCAAAATAGGTCGAACAGATTTCACAAGTCTTTGATTAGCGGCGTTTTTGCTGGCGTTCTCAGGTTTTTGGTCGCGTTCTGATCGGCCCGCCGCTAAACTGGCGCCATGAGTAATATTGTTGAATTGCGGCCGAAGTCCATACCGGCCCGGCTGCGCGAAGCCAGCCGTGACCGCACCTTGATTCGGCTATGGCGTGACAACCTCGAACCCGGCAGCTTTACCGGCTATGTCGCGGCGCTGGGCAAAGATCGGTTCCTGCTGTGGACACTGGGTGACCACATCGGTTTCGATGGTTACTTTGTGCTGCGCTATCGCGATGTCACGCGCCTGCAAACCCCTGATCAAGACGTTCAGTTTCTGGAGCGGGCGATCGCGCTGCGTGGCATGAATCCGGAGTGGCCGAGTGCGTTTCCGCTCGACGACATGAGCGAGGCGATTCAGGCTGCCCAATTGATGGCGCCCGTCATTACGGTCTACTTAGACACCGAAGCCGAAACGGAGACGGTGTATGTGGGACGCCTGCTGGCGTTTGAGCCGGATGGCTTCAGCATGCAGGAAATTTCCACCAACGCCGAATGGCTGCTGGAAGCCAGCGCGTTCGGATTCGACGAAGTTTCGGCGCTATCCGTGCGCGAGCCCTATGCGCTGGCGCTGGCCGAAGTGGCGGGTCCGCCGCCGCAATTGGATCACACTCAACCGGGCCAAGGTGCCAAGCCATGACCGATCCCGCCTGGCCAACCGATCTCAAACTCCATCAGCAATCGCGACTGCTGGAAGTGCATTTTGACGATGGCCGGCAGTTTCAATTCAGCTGCGAGTTCCTGCGCGTTCATTCGCCGAGCGCCGAGGTACAGGGCCACGGTCCGGGCCAGAAGGTGCTGCAGGTCGGCAAGCAGCACGTGGGAATCAAGGCGATCAATCCGGTCGGCAACTATGCCGTGCAGATCGAATTCGATGATGGCCACAATACCGGTCTCTATTCCTGGCGCACGCTGTATGAGTTTGGCGTGAACCAAGAGCAGATGTGGGCTGATTACCTGACGGCGCTGGCCGCCGCTGGTGCCTCGCGGAGCAACGCATGAGCGATTCCCGAAAGACCGTCGACTTTGGCTACAAGCAGGTGGCTGTCGAGGACAAACAAAAACTGGTCGGCAAAGTCTTCAGTTCGGTGGCCGACAAATACGATGTGATGAATGACCTCATGTCGTTCGGAATTCATCGCCTGTGGAAGCGCGAATTTGTCGCGACCAGCGGGGTCCGGCCAGGCGCGCGCGTGCTCGACCTTGCGGGCGGTACCGGCGATATCGCTGCTTTGTTGGCTGATCGCGTGGGCCCGACGGGCGAGATCATCATTGGCGACATCAACTACGAAATGCTGTCGGTTGGGCGCGATCGCATGCTCGATCGTGGGCGCCATGACCGCATGCGGTTTGTGCGCCTCAATGCCGAATGTCTGCCGTTTCCGGATCAACACTTCGATGCGGTGACGATTGCGTTTGGGTTGCGCAATGTCACCGACAAGGCGGCGGCGCTGAAAGACATGCATCGGGTTCTGAAGATCGGTGGCCGGGCGCTGGTACTGGAGTTCTCGGAAGTACGCGAGCCGCTCTTGAAGCCGCTCTATGACTTCCATTCGTTCCGCGTGCTGCCGCGCCTGGGTGCGCTGATCGCGAATGATTCGCACAGCTATCAATACCTGGCGGAATCGATTCGTAAGCATCCGAATCAGGAAACCCTGAAGGCGATGATGCAGGTCGCGGGTTTCGAGCGCTGCGATTACCGCAACCTCACCGCTGGGATCGTTGCCATCCATTCCGGGTATCGCGTCGCCTAAGGAGCCGCTGAACTCGTTCAGAGGCGATGCGGGTCTGAAAGTCCAGGATCGACTTATTCGGACCCTCCCAAATCCAGTCCGGCGACGCATCGGCACTGCAGCACTGAGTTTACGCAGAGTTTGCGCCGCTGCGGCGCGGCGCGGATAGCGAGTTGACGGCTCTCAGGTCGACACTGAGCAGGTCCAAATCGGGAGCCTGTCATGCCTGTCTGGTTAGAAATCGTCTGTATGTTCGCGCTGTTGCTCGCGGCGATCTATTTGATCGTCGTCATTCTGTACCCCGAGCGATTCTGAGGTCCCATCGTGCGCGAAGCGATCCTCATACTGCTGTTGGCCCTTTCGCTTGCCTGGCCACTGGGCCAATACCTCGCCTTGATCTTTCAGCGTGCACCGAGCCGGCTGGACCGCTGGTTTGCACCGATTGAACGCCCCCTCTATCGCTTGCTCGGAATCAATCCCGACAGCGCCATGAGTTGGCGCGGCTATGCGCTGGCCTTTCTGTTCTCGAATGCGCTGCTCGCGGTTCCGGCCTGGTTGATCCTCATGACCCAGGCGTGGTTGCCATTGAACCCGGACGCTGTGCCGAACATGCAGTGGGATACCGCGCTCCACACCATGGTGTCGTTCTTGACCAACACCAATCAGCAACACTACTCAGGTCAGGCGCAGTTGTCTTATCTCGCGCAAATGGTGGTGATTACCGGCCTGCAAATCGCAACGCCGATGATGGGCCTGGTGATCGCAGTGGCTACGTTGCGCGTGATGTTTGCCCCGGCGGTCGAGGCGACGACGAAATCCGACGAGTATCGTCATGCAACGCCGGTATCGGTCGGCAACTACTGGGTCGATCTGATTCGGGCCAGCACGCGCCTGATGCTGCCTTTGTGCCTGATCTGGGCCGTTCTGCTGGGTGCCGAGGGGGTGCCAGCGACGCTATCGGCCGGTCCGGTCGCGACGACGCTGGATGCTGGCAGCGGGCAGACGGCGCAGAAGGTGCCGCTGGGTCCAGTGGCGCCGATGGTGGCTGCCAAACAGCTGGGCACGAATGGCGGTGGCTGGTACGGGCCAAACAGCAGCATGCCGCTGGAGAATCCAACGCCGCTGTCGAACTTCCTGGAGACCCTGGCCATCGTGCTGCTTCCCATGGCCGTGGTGATGATGATCGGGCCGCTCACCGGGCGCCGCCGATTTGCGGCGTTAGTCTTCGGCTGCATGGCGACGTTGAGTGTGGCGTCGGTGGGCTTGGCACTGTGGGCCGAGACCGCGTCTGTGCCGGCCACGCAAAGCATGATGATGGAGGGTAAGGAGGTCCGCTTCGGCGCCGAGGCGTCGGCACTGTGGGCAAGCCTGACGACCCAAACCAGTAACGGCTCCGTTAATGCGATGCATGACTCACTCACGCCACTAACCGGTCTGGTGACGATCAGCAACATGCTGATCAACGCGATCTGGGGTGGTGTCGGCTGCGGTCTGCAACAGTTTCTGGTGTATCTGCTGCTGACGGTGTTTCTGGCTGGTCTGATGACCGGGCGGTCGCCAGAGTTGTTCGGTCGCAAGATCGAAGCGCCCGAGATCCGCTGGCTGGCGTGGCTCGTGTTGCTGCAGCCGATTGTGGTGTTGGGATTCACCGCCATCGCGCTGGCCATTCCGGAATGGACAGGGAACTCGAACCCCGGCTCTCACGGTATCTCCCAGGTGTTCTACGAGTACACGTCGGCATTTGCGAACAACGGTTCGGGCTTCGAAGGGTTGGGTGATGCCACGATCTGGTGGAACTTGAGCACGACGCTCGCGCTGTTGCTCGGTCGCTACCCAGCCTTGTTGATTCCGTTGATTGTGGCGGCACGGCTCGCGGCAAAGCCACGCGTTCCGGAAGGCCTGGGCACGCTCAGCATCGAGACCCCGACCTTCGCGCTGACGACGATCGCCATCATCGTCATTCTGACGCTATTGCAATTCATGCCTGCACTCGTGCTTGGGCCAGTCGCCGAGCATTTGAGTCTGAGTGCGGCTTAAGTCCTTTATGTCGCACCTCTTTGATCGCTTTTTTTCTGGAGCGCTGCCATGTCTTCTGTAGTGCCTGAGCACGGTCGCCACTTGGCGCCGACCCTTTTCACCCGCGAGATGTTGCTCGCTGCGGCCGGCGCGGCGTGCCGCAAACTGTCGCCTGCCCACATGATCAAGAGCCCGGTCATGGCCATTGTCTGGCTGGGCACGGTTTTGGCCATCTTGATCACGCTTGCCGGCATCGGCGATCTCCGCTTTGGCGTCATGGTCAGCCTGTTGCTGCTGATCACGGTGCTGTTCGGTAATTTCGCCGAAGCCATCGCGGAGGCTCGTGGTCGCGGGCAAGCCGCGTCGCTGCGGCGAGCCCGCAAGGACTTGGTGGCGCGTCGGCTCCAAGATTGGCAAGGTCCGTCGCACCTTGACGCCACGAAGGAGTCACAGGTGCCCGCTGGCTTGCTGCAAGTCGGCGATCATGTACGCGTCAGCGCGGGCGAATTGGTGCCGGCCGATGGCGAGATCATTCATGGCCTTGCGACGATCAACGAATCCGCGGTCACGGGCGAATCGGCACCGGTATTGCGGGAGGCCGGTACCGATCGCTCCGGTGTGATTGGCGGTACCAAGGTGTTGTCTGATGACATTGTGGTCCGCGTGACCGCGCCAGCGGGCCACAGCTTTCTGGATCGCATGATTGCGCTCGTGGAAGGCGCGAATCGCCAGAAAACCCCGAACGAACTCGCGCTGACCTTGCTGCTCGCCGCGATGACGCTGACGTTCCTGCTCGTTTGCGCAACACTGCCGCTGATCGCTGGTTTCGTCGACATGCACGTCGACCCGCTGATGCTGATCGCCTTGCTGGTGTGCCTGATTCCGACGACGATTGGCGGACTGCTGCCGGCAATCGGCATTGCCGGGATGAACCGAGCACTCGCTGCGAACGTTCTGGCCAAGTCAGGCAAGGCGGTCGAAGTGGCGGGCGATGTCGATGTGCTCTTGCTCGACAAGACTGGCACCATCACGTTCGGTGATCGTCAGGCCACGAAGTTCTTTCCGATGGCGGGCGTGGACCCATCACAGTTACGTGATGCCGCCTATTTGGCGTCAATGGCGGACCCCACTCCGGAAGGCAAATCGATTCTGAAGCTTGCCCGTGAGCAAGGCTCAGCCCTGCAGGAGCCAGAACAGTTGGTCGCGCATGCATTCTCCGCCCACACGCGAATGTCGGGTGTCGATGTGGGCACGCGTCAGCTCCGCAAAGGTGCCGGTGACGCCATCGCTCGCTATGTACAGGCCCATGGCGGGCAGGTGCCTGTCGAGTTGAGCAGTCGGGTCGAGCAAGTCGCGCGCTCCGGCGCAACGCCGCTGGTGGTGGCCGAAGGCGCGCATGTGCTCGGTGTCATCGCGCTGTCCGATGTGGTCAAGCATGGCGTCAAGGAGCGCTTCGCACGGATGCGTGCGTTGGGTATTCGCACCGTGATGATCACAGGCGACAACCCGCTGACGGCTGCGGCCATCGCGGCCGAAGCGGGCGTCGACGACTATCTGGCAGAAGCGCGGCCCGAAGACAAACTCGCGCGAATTCGGAGCGAACAGGCGCAAGGCCGACTGGTCGCGATGGTGGGGGATGGCACGAACGATGCCCCCGCGCTCGCGCAGGCAGATGTCGGGCTGGCCATGAATTCCGGGACACAGGCGGCGAAGGAAGCGGGCAATATGGTGGACCTCGACTCCGATCCGACCAAGCTGCTGCAAGTCGTCGAAGTGGGCAAACAGCAATTGATGACGCGCGGCGCGCTGACGACCTTTTCGTTGGCAAACGATGTATCGAAGTACTTCGCCATTTTGCCAGCGCTGTTTGCGGCACAGCTGCCAGCCATGGCAAACCTTGATCTGATGCGACTGTCGAGCCCCGCGAACGCAATTCTCGCCGCGCTGATCTTCAATGCTTTGATCATCCCGGCCCTGATCCCATTGGCCTTGCGTGGCGTTCGTCTGCGCCCGGCCAGTGCCACGGTGCTGCTCCGAAACAACATGTTGGTCTACGGGCTTGGCGGCTTGCTGCTGCCGTTTGTGGCGATCAAGGCAATTGATCTGCTGCTGTTCGCAACCCTGGGAGCTTGAGATGAACACTGTGTCGGTTTCAATCAATGATCGGATCAGCTGGCGTGCGCCGGTCGTCATGGCACTGGTGGTGCTACTTGGCTTCGGCTTCTTGTATAGCCTTGTCACCACCGTGCTGGTGTCGAGCCTGTTTCCAAGCCAGGCGGCAGGCAGCCTGTTGACGCGCGATGGCCAAGTCGTCGGCTCCGTTTGGGTGGCGCAAGCCTTCACCGATGATCGCTACTTTTATGCGCGTCCGTCGGCAGCAAACTACGACCCGATGGCCGCTGCGGGCAGCAACTGGGCGCGCAGTAATCCAGCCCTGGCCGAGCGGATGGCCACCTTGCGAGCGGACATTGCCGCGCGTGAAGGCGTGCCACCTGATCAGGTTCCGGACGAGCTGCTGACCGCCTCGGGTGCGGGTTTCGATCCACACTTGAGCCCCGACGGTATCGCCGTGCAGGTGGCGCGAGTCGCGCGGGCTCGGGGTTTGACCGAAGGCGCCCTACAGGAGCTTGTTGCTGACCAGACCGAAGGTCCGCAATTCGGGGTATTGGGCCAAACTCGGGTCAATGTCCTGAAGCTCAACCTCGCGCTGGACCAGATGCAAGCCGGGCGCTGATCGGGGATGATGGGGCCATGACTGATGCGCGGCATGAACAGGCCAATGCCCTGTTGGGTGAGTTGAATCGCCAACAGGGTGGGCGTTTGACCATTTTCCTGGGCGCAGCACCTGGCGTCGGCAAGACGTATGCGATGCTCACGCGTGCCCAGGAACACAAGCGGCAAGGCTTGGACGTCGTCATCGGGATTGTCGAGACCCATGGCCGTGCCGAGACGGAAGCGCTGGTCGCGGGTTTGGAAGTCTTGCCGAGGCGCGTCCTGCCGTACAACGGACATCGGCTGGAAGAACTTGATCTGGACGCGCTGCTGGCGCGAAAACCGCAATTGGCGTTGATCGACGAGCTCGCGCACACGAATGCGTCGGGCTCGCGCCACGACAAGCGCTGGCAGGATGTGCTCGAACTGTTGGATGCGGGAATCGACGTCTACACGACGATCAATATTCAGCATCTGGAGAGTCTGAATGACCTCGTGTTGCGGATCACGGGCGTGCGCGTGCGCGAGACAGTGCCCGACATTGTCTTCGACCGGCTGCGCGATATCGTTCTGGTGGACTTGCCGCCGAGCGAACTGATTCAGCGTCTGCAACAAGGCAAGGTTTATGTGCCAGAGCAGGCCGCGCAGGCGCTGCATTCGTTTTTCTCGCCCGCGAATCTGACTGCCTTGCGGGAACTTGCGCTGCAAACGGCCGCTGACCGCGTCGATAATCTGCACCGGGAAGCGCAAACCGCACGCGGGGGGCCGTCTGTGGCGCTGCGCCGATTGGTACTGGTCGCAATTGACGGTCGCGGGCAATCGGAATACCTCGTGCGCGTCGGGCGGCGCCTCGCTGAACGCCGCGACGCGCCTTGGCAGGTCGTGTTTGTACAGACTGCAGACGAGATGGAACCCGAGCAACGCGGAGATGTCGATGCGGCGCTTACACTTGCGCGTCGATTGGGCGGTGAGGCGGCCGTCGTTCGGGGTGCGAGTGTGGTCGATGCCTTGCTGGATCACGCCGCGCGTCTGGGCGCTTCCAGCATTGTCATTGGGCGCACACGCGAACGACCCATTGCGCGCATGTTCAATCGCACCCTGACGCAGCAGCTGATTCAGCGCGGCGCGCATTTCGAGTTGACCATCGTCAGCACACCCGAAGCTCGGGCCTCGGCGCGACGCTGGCGGCTTGACGAACCACAATCGCGGGCACGCATGTATGGTCTCGCCGTCGTCGGGGCTGCGCTCGCAATTGCCGTGGCGGGGGCAGCCGAAGCCTTGATTGGGCTGACGGATTTATCGATGGTGTTCATTGTGGCCGTGTTGCTGATTGCTGTACGCACCCGCATGAGCGCGGCTGTACTCGCGGCAGTCCTATGCTTTCTCGGCTACAACTTCTTCTTCATCGAGCCGCGCTTTACGTTCTTTATTGGCGCGCGCCAGGGCGTGGTCACGGTCTTGTTGTTCTTGATCGCGGCGTTGGTGACAGGTCGCTTGGCATCGCGATTGCGCGCCCAGCTCTTGGCCCTACGAGCGGCGAATGCCCATGTGACAGCGCTGCAGCAACTCAGTCGACGTCTGGCGTTGGCCGTTGATGCCCGCCAAGCGATGCAGGCGACATGTGATGTCATGGAGCGCGCGCTGGAGGCCGACGTCATCGTGCAAGTGCAATCCGAAACGGTCGCGTCGGGCGCTCACGAACTCGATCAAAAGGGCCGTAGCGCAGCCGATTGGGGGATGCGCCATCAACAGCCATCGGGGCGCTACACCGACACACTCGCGGGTTCCGCGTGGTGGTTGCTCCCATTGCCAGAGGAAATGGGGGTGCTGGGCATTCGCTTTCCAGAACATCTGAAGACATTGAGTGACGAGCATCGCCGGCTTGCCGAAGCCATGCGCGATGAATTGGCGCAGACGCTGCAACGCACGCGCCTCGTGCGCGAGCTTGAGGATTCCCGGATCAGCGGCGAAACCGAGCGGTTGCGCTCGGCGTTGCTCGCGTCAGTCTCGCACGATCTGCGGTCACCGCTGGCGGCGATCATCGGTGCTGCGAGCAGCCTGCAAAGTTATAGCGCGCAGATGGATGCGACAGATCGCAACGCACTGCTCGACACGGTCCGCCTCGAGGGCGAGCGACTGGACCGCTACATTCAGAACCTGCTCGACATGACCCGCCTTGGTCACGGTGGCCTGTCATTGAACCGCGACTGGATTGGTGTGGACGAACTGATTGGTGCCGCGACATCTCGCTTGTCGCGCTATGAATCGACGGCGCGGTTCGAGCTGGCAATCGCACCCAATCTCAACGCGATCTGGGTGCACCCTGCGCTGGTCGAGCAGGCGCTGTTCAATGTGCTGGAGAATGCCGTGCGCTTTACGCCGCGTGGTCGGCCCGTACGCATCGAAGCCAGTGATGATCCCGAAGGTCGGCTTCGCATCGATGTCTGTGATGAAGGGCCGGGCATTCCGGAGGCCGAGCGCCAGCGGATCTTCGACATGTTCTACAGCGTCGAACGTGGCGATCGCGGCGGCGGCAGCGGCTTGGGCCTCACGATCTGCCAGGGAATGATCGGCGCACACGGCGGCAGCGTTGAGGCTTTGCCGGGGCGCTCGGGACATGGCACCATCATTCGCATGACACTGCCCAGGCTTGAGCCCAGTTCATCCACCCCATGATTGCGCCGAGCGCCGCCGCCGATGTGGCCCGAATCCTCGTGGTCGACGACGAGCCACAGCTGCGCCGCTTGCTCGACATCAGCCTGCGCGCACAGGGCTATCACGTATTGACGGCCGATTCCGGCGCGCTCGCGTTGGCCCAATGGGCGGGGCAAGGCGCGGATCTTGTCATTCTGGACTTGGGCCTTCCCGACATCGATGGGCAGGACGTGCTGCGTGAGCTTCGAACCCTGAGCGACGTCCCGGTCATCGTGCTGTCGGTGCGCGCGCATGAAGCGGAAAAGGTGCAGGCATTGGACGCTGGCGCGAACGACTATGTGACCAAGCCATTCAGTGTGCCCGAGTTGATGGCCCGGGTGCGCGTGCTATTGCGAGCGCGCGTCGCAGTTGCCGATGTGCGGCATGTCTATGACGACGGTCATCTGCATGTCGACTTCGATCGCCGCCAAGTGTTGTTGGACGGGCAGGTGCTGAGCCTCGGTCGCAAGGAGTTTGGCCTGCTTGCCATTCTGATCCGGCATGCCGGGCGAGTCGTGACGCAGCCGCAGTTGCTGCGCGAGATCTGGGGGCCGAGTCATGATCAGGATACGCACTATCTGCGCATCCTGGTGGCCAAACTGCGCCAGAAATTGAACGACGATGCAGCGGCCCCGCGCTGGATCGTGACCGATCCGGGCGTGGGGCTCCGATTCATCGGGGCGGAATCACACAGTGAATCATGACCCCGCTGCGTAGGATCAGATCGTGACCGTGGTGCCGTCGAACTTGGTCAGACTGAAACCCGCGAACGTTTCGGTGTAGGTGGTCCTGAGGTCAGCCAGATAGGCCAGCGCAACCTTTTCGCCGAGCAGCAAGCCGTCGATGCCATCCGACCAATAGTGCACGCCTGCGATGTTGCGGCCAATGGCGATGTTGGCCGCGAGTTTGTCGAGTTCGCCACCCACGGTCAGGGTGCTGCCCGTCAATGGATTCAACGTCGTGCCATCGTCACTCGCGACGACCGCGTTTGGCACCACGAACGATTCCTTGAAGAACGCCTTCAGCACCGTGGTGCACGCACCAGCGATAGCAGCATGGCCGGCCGGGAATGACGGATGCGTCGGGCTGCCTTCGGCAAACGCCATCGGCAGGCAATAGCTGCCATGACGCGTGAACACCTCATTCAATACCGGTGAGTTCAGGAGCTTCGGCTCAACCGGATAGGTCTTCGCGTTGGTCTTGGTGTTGTGGACGCGCAATGCAAACACTTCGGGGCGCAGCGTGCGGTGTTCCTGCCATTTCTGATACCAAGCCGCTTTCAGACCAAGGACGGCAGCCTGGGCCACACTACTCAGAACGTCCGGACCACCGAACGTGACGAAGCCCGCGCGGTTGGTGTAACCCTTCGCCGGATTGTTGTCGTCGATGGCGCTGCCGCCGTAACCCAACAGGATCAGCGCAGCATTGAGGAACGCCTGGTAGCTGAAGTCCTTGTGCACATATTCGGCCAAGTCGCGACCGTTTCGCATGTAGTGCGGATTGCCATCGAGCGTCAGCGTTTGCGACGGCGCGATGCCACGCTGGATACTCAAACATTCAGCGGGACTGGTCATGAACTCGCGGCCAGCCGTACCCGCCTGATACTTCTGCGTGATACTGGTCATGCCGTACGGGATGGTCTGCCACAGGAACTGCGACACATAAGGACCCAGCTTCTCGCCAGCGGTAATGCCCCTGAACAGCGTCTGCGCGTTGACTTGGGCAAACCCGGTGAAGCGGCGGAGATCGGCAATGGCCTGTGCTGCCACTGCATCCGTGCCGTATTGCGAGAACGGTACATCGCGGAGCAGCGACATCCAATACACCTCAGCCATCTCGGCACCACGCTGTTCGCTGTTGAACGCGGGCGGCGGGTTCAACCGCAGGTTGGCGGAATGTTGGCCTTCCATCTGGTACGCGGTCGACGCCTGCGGACTGATCTGCTTGGCCGTGCCGCCCATCGGCACCAGGTTGTAGTCTTCGTTCTTGCCGCTTTGCAGCGCTTTCAGGAAGGCTTGAAACGCCGCTGGTTCGACTTCACCCAGGGCCGTATGCGGCAGGCCTTTCGAATAGCTTGCGTAAAAGCCAGGCAGGGCTTCGTCCTGATTGCGTGCTTGCGCGGGGACCGTCGCGGTCAAATTCGCGATCGCGCGCTGCACGCGCTGCGTCAACGCCTGTTGGGTCCGGCGCACGAGCGGCGGAATCTGGATCACGCCCATGGCTTCGGCGCGGTTGGCGACCATGCCGAGTCCACCAACCATGCCGGCGCTGACGAAGCCGAGCGACGAGGCCAGACTGTTGCGGAGAAATCCGCGGCGATTGGCGCCCGGCGTGGGGCGATCTTCTAGGCCAACATGTGGCGTGTCGTGATGCTCATTCTCGTTCATGCGGTTCTCCTGGTGAGCGGTTTGGGCTCAAAGTGTTTTTGTTTTGCGACGGCCAAGGTATGGCACTCGGTCGGCGCGTTGGCCATGTTCCTTGCGACCGGGCGCGAGCATAAGGCAAGTCCGATGACTTGGCTGCGACCCATGCAACGAATTCGCTTCAATCGCTCTTGCGACGCGAGCTCGTACGGCTCGCGACCCGGGCATTGGCGACGCGTGTCGCCAACGGGCGTCCGATTCAAACGCGATGCATTCGTATTATGGTGCCGAATTGAAGATGTAGTGAATGACATCGACGGTTGATACGGGCGTGAGCAAGATCACGGCGATCTGATTCCGGCTTCGCAAAAACAGTCTCCAGACTGAGGCTGTCGTGCGCTCTGACGGCTGAGCGCGTTTTTTCGGGGCAGATGTCCGGATTGCCCGGAAAAGTCGTTCCCCACCGATAGTGCCGTGTGATCGACGATCATCGGCGCGCGGTCAGTCAATCACCTACCTGGAGTCCCATCATGAAAACGTGGAACCGTACTGCCCTCACCCTTTGCCTGAGTCTTGCCGCCATGAGTAGCTTTGCTGATGCCTTTGACAGTAGTACCGAAGCGATGTTGAAGAAGAGCCAAGAAACCAAGTCTGGTCTGCAGTTTTATGTCGACGGGCAAACGATTGGCGCGTACGTACTGGACGTGCAGCCGGACGTCATCATTGTGGCTAACCGCGAGTTCAGCCGGATTGTCATCAAGAAGTCGAGCATCGATGCTGTTGCCGGCAATCCTTGATGCGTGATCCCGCCTGCGCGTTGGTCCGCAGGCGGAGGGGGTTCACGAGAGACCCCAGGTCACCCAACGGGTTTGATTCGGTGACCCAGGTTTGTCATGTGCAAGAATGGCACGACTCGGCTTGCTTCAGAACTCAACCTGCCTTGACATAAAGGGCATCCAACTGGTTGCCCTGGGTTGGCGCCGATGCGTCGCTCGGCACTGTTTCGTCCAGCGAGAAATCAATCGGCACCATGACCCAGGCTGGCACGGGCTCGCCTTGCTTGCTTGCTGGAACCAACACCCAGTCCTTGACGGCGGCTTCGGCGGCCTCGCTGAGGCGCGAGTCCGGGGAGTCCACCACTTCAGCCTGCGCCACTTTGCCGTCCGTGCCGATCAACAACTTCAGGGTCACGCGACCGCTGACGCGCTCGTCTTTGGCGGACTTCGGGTATTTGGGCGGCGTCAGTTGGGCGTAGCTTGGGGCGACATCGAATTCGTCTTCAGTGGCACTTTCTTGGCCGGCCAGCGCGATGCTGCTGAGGCCAATGGCGGTGAGTCCAAACAACAATAGTCCAAACAAACCTTGACGGCGGGAGTGGGTGGGTTTCGTCAACATGATCAGTCGTTCCTTGATGGGATGGCTGGACTGCCAATGGCAACCGACCGGCAGTCCAAGGACGGTCAGTTGCGTTGAAAGCATGGCTTCGGCGTAAGTCTTCGCCGAGCCTGGGAATTCGCGGAGCACGGCGGCGTCGCAGGCCAATTCCTGATCGCGGCGCAGCCGAGAAGCCGCGAGATAGGCGATGGGATTGAACCAATTCAGCACCAGCCACACGGCGATCAAGGCATTGACCCAGATATCGCCGCGGGCAAGGTGCAGCGTTTCATGGCGCACGATCATCGCTTGTTGCAGCGACGAATAGCGGGTCGCAAAGTCGTTCGGCAGCACGATCTTGGGGCGGAACAATCCGATCAGCGCCGGACCCACATCGTTACGCTTGGCCAGGAATCGATTCTGACCAATCGCCAGGAGATTTCTCAGTTGCGACTGGAACCGCCATTGCTGCAACACCAGCCAAGACAGACAGATTGCCGCACCGATCAGCCAGAGTGCGAACAGTAAAGACCAAGTGTTTGGGGCCTGGGTCTGCACCCAGGCCGCACCGCGTTGCAGGGAGGCATTGCCGACGACTGGCAACAAGCTCAACGGGCTGTTGGTCCACTGCGGTTGCAGATGCCCGAGCCCCGCTGCCAGCGCGGTGATCGGCAGCAGGAGCCAACTGCGATAGGCCAGTTGGGCACCGAAATGTCGCTGCCGCCAGTGGGTGGTCAGGTAGAGCAACGCGGCCGACACGGTTGTCCAGACGCTGATGGCGATTAGCAATCCCAACTGCGAATCCGTGTTCATGGCTGCTCCATCCGGTCGATCAGTGACTTCAGTTCGGCAACGTCTGCAGCACTCAACTTGCCGCGTGCGCTGAACTGCGCAACCAACGGTGCGAGCTTGCCCGAGAACAAGCGATCCAGCAGCGACTGACTCTGCTCCGCGACGTAGTGCTCGCGTTGCAACAGCGGCCGATACAGAAACCGGCGGCCCTCTTTGTCGGCGGCAATCGCGCCTTTGTTCAGCAGGCGGTTCAGCAACGTCTTGAGCGTGCTGAGTTGCCAGTCCTGCTCGCCCGAGATGCGGGTGAACAGCTCATCCGCCGTTTGCGGACTGATGGCCCAGAGGGCTTCCATGACTTTGGCTTCGGCGTCGCTGATACTCATGTCGTTTACGTCTGTAATTGACGTTCAAATTACACGCGTAAACGAAAGCTGTCAAGCGGCAGTCGCAACAAAACGAACAAGGCCGGGAATCCCGGCCTTGGTGCGCGTAGTACCTTGCTGCGAGCGAATTAGAGAAACCGGTCGAGTGCGGCCAGTGCGCGCGGATCTTCAGATTGGCCAAGCCAGAACAGGGCCTGCTTGCGAGTCTCCTTGCCAACGTTCGGATCGGTCAGCAATGCAATCAGCGCGTCGGTGCCTTGTGGCGCTGGCAGTTGCGACAGCACAAACACCAAGTGGTCGCGGGTCCTTGCGTCTTTGGCCTGCTGCAACGCCGTCGTCAGCACCGCTTGCGCATTGGCTGGCTTGGCTTGCGCGAACCAGAACCACGCGTCGTGGCGGACGCTCCGTTCGGAATCGTGTTCGGCCGCGTCACGAAGCCAATCGAACCGTTCCGGCAAGCCACTTTCGGCGACTACGAAACAGGCGTGGCGGCGCATCCGCTCGTCGGCGTCTTGGGTCAGCGCTTGCTTCAGAATCGGGCGTGACGCCTCGGCGCGAACCTGACCCAACCAGAACAGCGCGTCTTGTCGGCGTTCACGATCATCGCTTCGGAATTGCGTCTCCAACCAGTTCTGCGCCAACGCTCCCGGGTGCAACGCCACGCTCAGCATCAACATGCTGTGATCGTGGCGCTTATCCATCGCCGCAGACGGCGTTTGGGTCAACAGGCCCACGCTGTCGGCGGTCGACAGTGTGCCAAGATCAACGGCCTGGTCGCGATGTCGGACCTCGCAGGAGGTGCTGAGCGTTCGAACCTCGGTGAGCTTGCCCGACTCGAAGTGGGCAAAGACTTGCATGGTCTGATCCGGGTCAGACTTGATGCTGTTGATGCTATGTTGCGCTTGGTTCAAATCACAGTAGGCGGCGTCGGCATCCTGCCGGCCATGATTCCATTCCATGCAGCAGTAACTCGGTGCGCCGGTGGCGCGCTGGGTCTGCCACTGCGCCCAGCCATTCGTTGGCGGGGCTGCACCGAACGTTGACGCGGCGGCAATCGCCATTCCAGCCGTAAACAGGATGTGCAAGGAGCGCTTGTTCATGGCTGCTGACCCTCGATGGCGGCGTCAATGGCATCCAGGGCCGCATCACCGCCGACGATGGACAAGGTCCGCAGAATCTCACGCTTCATCTTGCTGTCTTGCTCCTTTCGATATAGCGCGAGCAAGGTCTGGTCGTCACTCGCGATCACCAGTCCGTTCAAGACCGCGCGCTTTTGCTTGGCGTCGGGCATCGATGCGTAAAGGTCCTGCCATTCGGTCGAGCTCAATTTCTCGGATAGCAAGCCAAGCGCGCGCAAGCCCTCGACTCTGGTGTCCGCATTGGTTTCCGATTTGATCAGGCGGAGCAGGCTTTCTTTATCACCGCTGATGGCCAGGGCGGTCATCAGTGGGGCTGATGCCACCCCGGAATCGGCGAGCTCGCGCAGTTCCTTGGTGCCACCGATCGCGCCCAGTGCTTCGATCGCCGAACGGACATCGTCTTCATCGGTTGCTGACTTGGCAATTTGCAACAGCCCGGCGCGGTCATTCGCGATAATCATGGCTTCGCGCGTTGCACTGCGCACTTCCGGGCGCGTGTCATTGACCAGCGCATGGACCGCTTGCATCGCCGCGGCGTCACCGCGAATGCCGAGCGAACGAATCGCCTCGATCTGCGTTCGGCCCTGTCCCTTGGCTGCAAGGTCTGCCAGCAATTGGCTGGCTTCGGGCGATTCAATCTGACTCAGCACAAACACGGCGCGCGCCTTGACGTCGTCACTGCGCTGGCCTTCAAGCACTTTGCGAATGCGCGGCAGCGCTTGCTCAGGTGGCAGCGACATCAGCGAGCGCAGCGCGGCAATGGCCAATTGATCAGATTCGCTCAGGTTGGCTTCTTTCCGTTGGCCCCCGCCGGCACCTGCGCCGGATGCAGCGCCTGCGGCGGCATCGATGCCTGTGAATGCCGATGCTGAAGTGCTAATGACTGCGAGGCAAAAGGCCAGCGCCAGTGGCCAGCGGGAATACTTGCGTCCGTTCATGAATGTCTCCTTGATTCCGATGAAAACGTGGGTGGTCAGTCTTGTCTTTGGCGAATGCCAGCCGTTGTGATCAGCACGGTGATGTCCAACTGTTGGGAGGTGAAACCGCGCCGATGGGTCAGATCTCATTCGTCGATCCATTGGACGGCTCCCGCAGCAGTTTGGTGTGCATGATCGTGTACTCGAATTCGAGCTGGCTCAGCGCGGCATCGCGACTGGCGGCGCTGCCTTCGTCGAGCGCATCGAGCAGCGGGCTGAACGCGCGGAGCGTACGAGCGAGTTGCGCATCGCCCGTGCGCTCCGCGGCAGCAGCGAACAGCTCATTCTGATTGCGCCAGTCAGCGAGCAACTGCTGCCTCGCGGCCTCATCGAGCGCATCGAAATCGGCGAGCTGCAGGCTCGCCTGCTCAAGGCCGACGGCCACACGGCGGTTCAGCGCGCCACCGGGTTCGTTGGCCGCGGCGACAACGGTTCCAGGTGGTCCAACTGGCACCGAATCGGATTCCTTCGGCGCTTGCCAGATCAGGAACGACATGACCACGGCCGCAGCGACCGCCCAAGGTCCCAACCGACGGAGTCGGGCCCGGCCAGTCGACGGCACCGGCGGCGTCAGCGCCGCGACGTGCTGGTCCAATTGCCGCACCAAGCGGGCGCTGAACAGATCATCCGGATCGGAATCGAGGGGCGCCGCCAACACACTCAGATCAGCGGACAGCGATGCCAGGCGCTGCTGCAGGATCGGGTCTTGCTGAAGCAATCTGGCGATTTCGCGCTGCCGGGTATCGCTCAAGCCATCGCGCCAGTAGAAGAACAAGAGTTCGTCGTCGCTGATGGGCGGGTTCGTTTGGTTCGTGGCGTCAGTCATGATCGGTCTCCTGCCAGTGCTGCAAGTCGCTGCGCAGTTTTTTCAGCGCGCGCAGCAACGCTTGTTTGATGCTGTCGAGCGTTCGGCCCAGGTGTTCGGCGATCTCTTCGAGCCGCCATTGCTCCTGGTGCTTCAGCACAAACGCTACGCGTTCGATATCAGTCAACCGAGACATCGACCGACCCAGTTCGGCGCTGAACGCCCGCTGCTGCCAGGCGCGTTCAGGCCGGTGCGCCGTTTCGCCGAATGCGTCGTCGTCGGGCCCCAGGTCGGCCATGGGGCCGCGCTTGCGCATCAAGTCGATCGCGGTGCGGATTGCGATGCGTTGGATCCAGGTACTGAGCTCGGCTTCACCGCGAAACTGCGCTTGCGCGCGCCACGCGTTGAGCAGGGCGTCCTGGACG